>DJMI01000003.1 GCA_002435335.1 Nitrosomonas sp. UBA6494 | reverse complement strand
AACAGTGATTTTGCAAAGGTCTCGCATAGTTAACCTATGTAACGAAAAAATGAGGAAATATGAGCCGTTATTCCATTGGCGTAGTAGATTAGTCTTAAGTCCGGCAGACTCCTGGATTCTGCTAAAACGTATACAATGCCTGCTTGATGTCAAATGGCATTTTTATTGAAACGAGCGTATACCTCTGTAACACGTATTATTATCTGTAATGAATAAGTTACTGACAACTATTGAAATAAATACGGGTGAGAATCCTGAGTACTCAATTATTTGGTTGCACGGTTTGGGTGCCGACGGAAATGATTTTGTACCGATTATTGATGAATTAAAGTTACCGGTACAGCCAGCTATTCGTTTTATTTTTCCGCATGCTTCCGAACGTCCGGTTACTATCAACGGCGGATATATTATGCGTGCTTGGTATGATATTTATCACGCTGATTTCAATCATAGGCAGGATGAAGCCGGGATTCGCGATTCACAAAATGCTGTGGGTGCTTTGATTGACCGGGAAATTGCTCGCGGCATTTCGTCAAAAAATATTTATCTTGCCGGATTCTCACAAGGCGGAGCAATGGCATTGCAAGTGGGGTTGCGGTATCCACAACCATTGGCGGGCATTATTGCGTTGTCATGTTATTTGCCATTGGCGACTTCGCTTTTGACTGAAATCAGTACCGCGAACATTTCTATACCAATTTTAATGATTCATGGGGCTTTGGATCCGGTGATTCCGATTGCGTATGCTGTTGCATCAAGAGAACAATTAATTGCTTTGCATATTCCGGTCGAATGGCATCAATATACCATGGCGCATACGGTATGCGAACAGGAGATTGCCGATATTGGTAATTGGCTACGACGAAAGATTGATACAGACGGTGAAAATTATCCTCGAATCTAAAAAGCTTGGTTTAGCAATGGATCCTGCTATTGAGAATTATTGTTTCTGAAGCAAGTGATCATTCGATAGCAATCGCTTTGCTATGATTTTTCTTTCCGGGTTGAGCTCGCCAAGCCCTAGAAATTGCTCCATATCATTGTATAAACGGACTAATTTAGGTTCATGAATTTCTTGTGTGTCTTGAGGATGCGTTACGATACGACCCTGGATCAAATGCAACGCGGCTGTTTTATCTAAAAAAACGGGTGGAAGCTCAGCCAAGAAGCTGTCGATAGGTAGTAAACAATTTGCTAGCCTATTTTTATCCATAGCCTCTAATTCGGTTAAGCGATAGGCTCGTGAAATTTCAAAATTACCAATCGATGTCCGTCGCAAAGCTGTTAAGTATGCACCACCGCAACCCAGTGCTTTACCGATATCTTCCGCCAATGTTCTGATGTAAGTTCCTGTGCCACAATGAATTTGTAAGCACAATTCATTGTGTTCTAAAGATTCGATGTGTATCTTATGAATGATGATTTCACGTGCCTTGCGTTCTATGGTTTCGTTGTTTCTGGCATAAACATACAAAGGTTTGCCGCAATGTTTCAAAGCGCTGTGCATGGGCGGAATTTGCAACGATTTTCCAATAAATTGTGCCAGAATTTGTTCGCATTCTTGTCGTGACGGTTTTTTTTCAACAGTTGCGGTTGGCTGAATTTCACCTTCCATATCCCCGGTGGTACTCAGAAAGCCGAGCTTTATGTGCGCTTGATAGCTTTTATCGGCACACAGTAGCATGGAGGCAAATTTAGTCGCTTCTCCAAAACAAATCGGAAGCAGTCCGGTCGCAACGGGATCCAGTGTGCCTGTATGGCCACATTTTGCTGCCGAAAAAATATGCTTTGCAATTTGAATGGCTTTATTGGATGAAACACCAAGCGGTTTATCCAGCAGTAATATGCCGCTTATAGGTTTCTTGTGATACTCGATCAAAGCAAGTTACAGTAGGGGTAGATGAAACAGAGGATTCTGATTATTTGTCAGAATCTTCATGATGATGGGCTTGATCTTGCGCAACCGCTTCATCGATCAATTTCGAAAGATACATGCCACGTTCGACAGATTCGTCATAAACGAAATGCAATTGCGGGGTGATTCGCAATTTCATGCGGTGTGATAAATTCGAGCGCAAGAATCCTTTTGCGTTCTCAAGTCCTTTTTCCACCAACGGAATATCTTCAGGATTGATCAACGCCGTATAAAAAATTTTTGCGTGACTGTAATCGCGTGTTACTTCGACTGCAGTGATGGTTATAGATCCGATTCTAGGGTCTTTAATTTCATTCTGAATCAGATCCGCCAATTCCCGTTGTATTTGGTCGGCCACGCGCAGTGTGCGGGAAAAATCTTTTGGCATAAAATGTTAACTTATACCAACTACTGTAATGAACGGGCGGTTTCGATGATTTCGTAAATTTCCAGTTGATCGCCGATCTGAATATCGTTGAAGTTTTTAAGCGATAATCCGCATTCAAAGCCTTCTCTGACTTCTTTTACATCGTCTTTAAAGCGTTTCAATGAGTCAAGCTCGCAACTATGAATGACTAAGCCATCTCGCAATACTCTGACCAGTGAATTTCTTTTGACAATGCCATCAAGCACATAACAACCGGCAACAGCGCCGACCTTGGGAATTCGGTAAATTTCCCGAATATCGACCAAACCGATAATACTTTCTTTGCGTTCGGGTGCCATCATGCCCGATAGTGCAGCTTTGATTTCATCGACGGCTTCGTAAATGATGTTGTAGTAATGCACATCAACACCCGTAGATGCGATTAATTTTCTCGCACTGGCGTCTGCACGTACATTAAAGCCTATTACAATCGCTTTTGACGCCAACGACAGATTAATATCGGATTCAATGATCGCGCCGACACCGCTATGAATAATGTTTACTTTGACTTCATCGGTTGATAGCTTTTGAAGAGCGTATGCCAATGCTTCGCAGGAACCTTGTACATCCGCTTTTATAATCAGCGACAGGATCTTAACATCAGACTGTTGATCGAACACATTTTCGAGCTTGGCTGCTTGTTGTTTAGCCAGTTTTACGTCGCGGTATTTGCCTTGTCTGAATAATGCAATTTCGCGCGCTTTACGTTCATCGTCCAATACAAGTACTGTTTCACCTGCCTCAGGAACTTCAGATAATCCTTGAATTTCTACAGGAATAGAGGTTCCTGCTTGCTTTATCGCTTTGCCGTTTTCATCGTTCATGGCGCGTACTTTTCCATAAACAGCTCCAGCCAGTAAAACATCGCCTCGCTTCAAGGTGCCGGATTGTACTAAGATGGTTGCAACCGGACCACGTCCCTTGTCCAATCTCGATTCAATCACGACGCCTTTGGCAGCGGTTTTTGCTGAGGCTTTCAGTTCCAATACTTCGGCTTGCAGCAATATGCTTTCCAGCAAAGCATCGATGCCTTGACCGGTTTTTGCGGATACCTCAACGAACATGGTATCTCCACCCCAGTCTTCAGGAACAACTTCGTGAGCAACCAATTCGTGACGGATTCGTTCCGGATTTGCTTCGGGCTTGTCGATTTTGTTGACAGCAACGATGATAGGAATTTTCGCGGCTTTTGCATGATGAATTGCCTCGATGGTTTGCGGCATGACGCCGTCATCGGCGGCGACAACAAGCACTACAATATCTGTAATTTTAGTACCGCGTGCCCGCATTGCGGTGAATGCTTCATGGCCGGGTGTGTCGAGAAAGGTTACCATGCCATGATCGGTTTCTACGTGATAAGCGCCGATATGCTGCGTTATTCCTCCCGCTTCGCCGCCGGCGACACGAGTGCGGCGAATATAGTCCAAAAGGGAAGTTTTACCGTGATCCACATGACCCATGACAGTAACCACGGGTGCGCGTGACACAAGCTCTGATTCCGCTGAAGACACCTCATGATCGGTAAGGAAGCTTTCAGGATTATCCAGTTCGGCATATTTTGCGATATGCCCCATTTCTTCAACCACAATCATTGCGGTTTCTTGGTCTAGCATCTGATTGATAGTCACCATACTTCCCATTTTCATCAGAACCTTGATGACATCTGCCGCCTTCACCGACATTTTCTGTGCTAATGCACTGACGGATATGGTTTCTGGGACCATGATTTCGCGGACGATCGGTTCGGTCGGTGCCGAGAATCCGTGAATATTTTGTTCATCTGTCTGTGCAGGCTTAGTATGTTTTTCTTTTCGAGTGCGCCAGCCTTGCCTTGACGATGTCAATTCTTCGCGAGTTTTGAGTGTACGCTTCTTAATGCTTTCATCTTTCCATAAAACCTGCTGTTTCGCTTGTTTTTTCTTTTTATCGACTTTCTCTTCAGTCTTTAACGCAGGTTTGTGTAGTGTTCCATCGGTCGATTGAGGGTGGGCGGTATCGCTCGGTTGTTCAGGTTCGGTTTTCTTAACAGGCGCCGGCTGAGATTCGGCGATAGGCTTAGACTCGATCTCGACCAGAGTGCTTTCAGCCGGTTTGTTGGAAGTGGACGCTTCTTCACTGACTGTTTCCGCATCAGCCGTTTTCTTTTTTGCCAACTCAGCCAATTCAGCTTCTTTTTTGCGTTCTCTTTTTAATCTAAATTCTTCAGATTGGCGCGCAATCAGCTCTGCTTGTTTTTTTGCTTCCTCATTGCGAATAGCCAATTGCTCTTCGTCAATAACGGTTTCAATAACAGGTGCGGCTTTAGCGGTTTCTTGTGATTTATTTTCTGTGGCGGACGTTTCTTCGCCGGCTAACAGCGGTTTGGTTAAAACGCGTCTTTTTCTGACTTCAACTTGAATCGTGCGTGCGCGACCAGTGCTATCGGACTTCCGAATCTCGGAAGTCTGCCGTCGCGTCAGAGTGACTTTGCTTTTTGTATCGGTAGTGGTGCCGTGTGTCTTTCTCAGATAATCAAGCAGTTGAGCTTTGTCTTGCTCTGTTAAACTGTCTTCCGCCAGCGTTTTTTTTACGCCGGCAGCTTTTAGTTGTTCCAACAATACCGCTGGTAACAAACCCAGTTCATTAGCAAATTGTTCTACACTCGTTTGAGCCATCGATAACCCTTCAACATTCAAAACTACAGAGAAGCTTTAACACATTAAATCATACAATTATTTTATCGCATCAGATCAAATCAATTGAACCATGGTTCGCGTGCTTTGATGATGAGTTTGTTTGCACGCTCGATATCGATACCTGTCATTTCAACCAAATCATCTGCGGCTAAATCCGCCAAATCTGCTTGAGTATTGATTCCTCTGGCTGCCAATTCCCGAACAATATCGATGTCCATACCTTCCATCGATAGCAAATCTTCAGCGACATGCTCAACTTTTTCTTCTTTGGCAATGGCATCGGTTAAGAGTGCATTCCGCGCGCGATTACGTATTTCATTGATCGTTTCTTCGTCCAATGATTCAATTTCCAGCATTTCGTTCAATGGGACGTATGCGACTTCTTCTAAAGTTACAAAACCTTCTTGTACCAAAATTTCGGCAATTTCTTCATCAACATCCAATTTTTGCATAAATAATTGGCAGATTTGTGAGGTTTCTTGCTCATGCTTAGCCTTGGATTCTTCAACGGTCATAATATTAAGCTCCCATCCGGTTAGTTCGGACGCCAATCGAACATTTTGACCGTTACGACCTATGGCTTGAGCCAGATTTTCATCATCGACTACAATATCCATGCTGTGTTTTTCTTCGTCAACCATAATACTGCTGATCTCTGCCGGTGCTAATGCATTGATTATAAACGTTGCTGGATCATCAGACCATAGAACAATATCGACACGCTCTCCAGCAAGTTCGCTAATCACTGCTTGGACTCTGGATCCACGCATACCTACGCAAGTACCGATCGGATCTACACGCTGGTCGTTGGATTTAACTGCGATTTTGGCACGCAATCCGGGGTCGCGCGCGGCTGCTTTAATTTCCAGCAAGCCTTCTTCTATTTCGGGAACTTCCAATTCAAAAAGTTTGATCAAAAATTCTGACGAAATACGTGACAGTTTTAGTTGTGGACCGCGTGCCGTGCGATCCACTTTGTGTAAATATGCGCGAACACGATCACCTACGCGTAAATTCTCTTTGGGTATCATTTGATCGCGAGGCAGTTCCGCTTCAATTTTTCCTGATTCAATGATGGCATTACCGCGCTCAAGTCGTTTGACGGTACCGGTAATTAAAAATTCTTCTCGTTCAAGAAAATCGTTAAGCGTTTGTTCGCGTTCTGCATCACGTATTTTTTGGAAAATAACCTGTTTTGCCGCTTGTGCGCCAATACGCCCAAATTCAATCGGCTCAAGCGGTTTCTCAAGATAGCTTCCGAGTTGTAAATTCGCATCGATCTTCAATGCATCGCTTAAGGCTATTTGCCGATCAGGTTGTTCTACGTTGCTATCCTCAACGACCAACCAGCGACGAAAGGATTCATAATCTCCAGTTACTCTATCGATTGATACACGCGCTTCGATATCTTCTTGAAATCGTTTCTTGGTAGCAGAAGCCAAAGCGAGTTCCAACGCTGTAAATACAATTTCTTTTTCTACAGCTTTTTCTCGCGCCAATGCATCAACCAATAGTAAAATTTCGCGGCTCATAATCCTCCGGTCAGCTTATCTTAAGTGCTTATAATTTAGGAACCAAACGAGCTTTTCCAAGATTACTCAATTCAAGGTCTAGTGTTTTTCCTGCAATATCCAGTTTTATTATGCCGTTGTTAACATCTTGTAAAACACCGACAAAATTTCTTTGGCCTTGGAATGGAATTCTTAATTTCAATTTAATCGTTTCTCCCTTAAAGCGGATAAAATCAGATTCTTTACGTAAGGGGCGATCCAGTCCCGGCGACGAAACTTCGAGTCGTCCGTAATCAATATTTTCAGCCGCAAACAATCGATTTAGGTGATTGCTGATCGTTACGCAATCATCGATAGTAATACCGCCTTCCTTGTCCACGAATATTCTAATTAATTTATTGTGCGCTGTTTTTTCAATTTCAATCAACTCATAACCCAATCCATGTAAAGTTGATTCCAATAATTCTTCGAATATCATAGCTCCGCCACAAATAAAAAATGGGCTGAAAAGCCCATCTAAATTATTTGCGATATTTTAACAAATATTCATGAAGTACGGAACATTTTTGTCGATTTCACAAAAAATTACCGCGGCAGTGATCAGAAAAATTAATTAAAGGCACTGGCAATCAGCCAGTAACGTGCAAACTTGCCGGTGGCGATGAAAAATAAAGCCCAAAACCAATTGGTTCGCAGCCACCCAGCGGCGACGCATAAAATATCGCCGATCAACGGCGTCCAGGATAGCAACAAAATCGGAGAGCCATGCCTACGCACCCAATCAAGTTTCTGTGCATGATTTCCTAGCCGTTTATGTAGCGCTTGCTCGTCGGGTAAGAAGCGCCCGATCAGGTAGGAGCTCATACCGCCCAAAGTGTTGCCAATCGTTGCCAGTACAAGTGCTTGCCAATGAAGATCAGGGTATGCCAGTAATACTCCCACTAATACCGCTTCAGAACCTCCCGGTAATAACGTGGCTGCAAGAAAGCTGCTGGTAAACAGAGTCAGTAAACTGGCTTGCTCGTTCATTAAAAAGGAAATTTAAACAGGGTAATGAAACACTCCATCATGCTATGGAGTGTTTCTGGTTACGCCGCTTAGAAGCGGAAATTGTATTGAATGTAGAACAGATCAGGATTTACACCAGGTGCTTGTCGTTGTAGATAATCACCCGCCCAGAGTTTTGAGTATCCCAATAGTACGTCATGATGACGCTTGAGGTGTAAGTTCAAACGAAAATCAAGTTCGTCTCCCACATGACTGCCGGATGCTCCGGTAGGATCACGATAAGTGGCAAAACCAGCTGCATTGTAGAGATAATCGCGGTCGTTCGCTAAGTAAAAGCGATGGTACTGCGTAATAAAGGTAATCCAATGCATCGGATGCATAGTGAATTGCGCATTGATGTCATGAATGTTTTGGCGTCCAATGCGGTCGAGAAAACCCATATAGTAATGACCGAATGGGAATAATTGATTGAAGGTGTTGTTGTTGCCGCCTTGTCCGTTGTCGCCAGAAGCGAAATCATAGCGAATCCAGCCTTGAGGATTCATCGGCAGCGGCAAACGATAACCCAGACCCGTTGCGGCTGCAAAAGCAGAAACATCACGTCCTTGGCGGCGACCGAATTGATACATTCCTTCGATTTCGTAGAGGAAATTATCGAAATTGCCCGCCAAACGACCGCCGATGGTATGCGTATGCGAATCAACTTGCAGGAAACCACCTTGTTTTAATACCGCAGCGGTAAGATTACGTTCATTTTCAAGACTTAAGAAGTATAAATCGATCAAATGACCGGGCTTGGGTTTGTTGGTAGCCCATAAACCGAAGAAATTCTGCTGCGTATCCCAGTTATCGACATTGCCTTTTTCGATAATCATCGGACGAACCCAGAATGCATCTAAATCCCATTCAGGCGTACGCCAGAAAGCCTTAACACCCTGGAAGGTTCTACGCGTATTAACCCAGTCCAATGTGGAGATCAGTCTTTGCGAACCATACAATAACTCTTGTCGACCGACACGGATATAAACGGGTCCGTTATTGACATTGGCGAGTTTGATATCGGTAAATAAATTGAGTAAATCGGCATGATTTCTGTCGGTAACCAGCGGCGGCAGTTCAGAACCGAAAGCGCGCGCATCCAAAAATTCAGCAAACAGGCGTACTTTGTCGCGATACCATAAATCTGCATGAATTCGGGTGCGCAGCATATGGAAATCGTTGTTAATATCGGCTGAATTTAAGCGACTATCGGTTTCGTGCGTATAGCGATACCAGAAACTACCGCCAAACGATAGCAACCAATCACTGCCTAAATGAATTCGCTTAACCGGATCGAAAAAATCCTTTTCGTGCCCCGCAGTATCCAAATAACGAAAATCAACATCGAAAGCCGAGGTCGGCATTAATCCAAATGGAACGTATGGTGCAACAGGCGGTTTCTCGCGCTTATTGTTGGTGATTAAATCCCAAAAAGAGAAATGCCCTGGACCTGTTGGCGGTAACATAAACAAGCCAGGTCTCGGCATCGGTGTAACCGGTGGAACCTTGGATTTGTCGAAGCCATCAGCGCTGCCTGCAGTTGGTGCGGCGGCGGGAGCAGAAGCAGAAGCAGTAGCGGGTGCCGCCGGTGGGGTAGCGCTTGTTTCGGCATTCGGTGAACTCGTTCCTTGTGCATGAAGTGCAAGGCTCATCATACCGATACTGCAAATACTAATTTGCATTAGCTTAAGCGTTATATTCTTTAACTGATGCACTTTTAATTCAGCGCGATGCCTGACTGAACTAGAAAAAAAGCGCGGTGAAATCATTCCGAAACTCCTGTTAATAGGTTAGTACGTTGCGATTGAGAAATGAATGTGAGGGTTGCTATCACGTTGTTTTACTGAAAATATGGGGCTGTATTATAAGCGATAATCGATTAAATAAAAGCTGCTTTAACGATGTTATCTTGGCTTTACTCGATTAATAGTCTAATTTTTCAGCCCTAATTTTTATTTATATCGAAAAAACTTTCGAATCGTATTGATCAATATCAAGAAATTTTATTTTGTTGTTATTTTGTAACAACTTGTGGTCGCTGTCTTGCCAATCGAACGCACATAATCAGAAACTGAGTTTTACCGGAAGGTTAAGTTTTTCGATTTTTTCTCGGTATTTCAGCAGCCAGCTTTCGTCGATGGGTGATAAGCGTGCTGCTTCGGGTTGTAACGAAGGGCGGGCAATGCTGTATAACATCACGCCTTTGATCGGGACGTTATCGGCGACCAATTGTTGCAAAAAATTTAAGTAAGCCACAGTTTCCACATCTGTGGGCGGTAATCCATCCAAATTGAAAAAGCAGGTTTGCAACCAAGTTGGGCAAAGCGATGCGGCAATTAGGATATGCGTGTAAATTTTTTTTAGACTGATGCGCGTGTTGTTGATCAGCAATCTTTCTTGTGGCAGAGCTCGGTCAAATTTAAACCATACTTCCCCGTTCATTGACGCCATTTGCGTTAACCCCGTTTGAACATTGGAACGATGTATCAAGCTGCCGTTGGTGATGAGTACCGTTTTTAGCTGAGAAGGAAGATTGAATTCGCGTTTTATCAGATCAATCAATGCTATGACTTGTGCAAATTCCTGCGCACTGGTCGGTTCGCCATTGCCGGATAATGCAATGTCGTGCAGCACCCTTGCCTTTTTGGGAACATATCGTTGCATATAATCGCCGTTGACGATCTGATGCAGCATTTGGCGTAATTCGGCTTCCAATTGTCGCAGATCGATGGTAGGTGCGGTGCCACGTTTAAGATCCGGTACCTGGCAATAAATGCAACGCCAATTGCAAGCATTGTTAGGATTCAAATTAATGCCGATGGATACGCCGCCAGCTCTGCGCGACACAACCGGATAAACATAGGTGAATCCGGCGCTGTCACGGCTATGGTCTGTGGTGTTCAATAGGCTGGATGGTCCTTGCAATGCTACAATCCTGTTTTTAATTGAGTGTCTTTATTTGTTCGCATGTTCATTACGCGCAGGCTGGAATTTGATGCGGGTCATCGCATTTCGACGCACACGAGTCAGTGCCGTCATTTACACGGTCACCGCTATTGTATTGAAATAACATTATCAGGCAATATTATCGCCGATGAAGGTGTGGCGCAGCAAGGTATGGTAATGGATTTTTCTGAAGTAAAAAGGATAGCGATGGCAGCATTGGTAGATCAATGGGATCACGCTTTTTTGGTTTATGCGGGAGATACTAAAGTGTTGCAGTTTCTGCAATCGATCGAAGATCATAAAACCGTCGTATTGGATGTTCAGCCGACTGCGGAAAACTTGGCGTTGCTCGCATTTGATCGGCTGGATGCGGCTTATCAGGATTTTTATGGCAATCAATTGCGATTGGAGCATGTGCGATTGTTTGAAACACCAAATTGTTGGGCGGATGCCTATCGTGGAAAACGCTAGTAATTGATTGATTATGTTTATTGATTCTCACTGTCATCTCGATTTTCCGGATTTAGCTAATGAATTGGATCATTTGCTGCAGAATATGCGTGACAACCAAGTAACGCACGCGCTCTGCGTCAGCGTCAATTTGCCTGATTTTCCACGTGTGCGTGCTTTGGCAGAAGCACACAACAATTTATTTGCCTCAGTGGGTGTGCATCCCGATTACGAGGATGAGATTGAACCAACCGCTGCGCAGCTTGCGGCATTGGCCGGCCATGAAAAAGTCATCGCTATCGGTGAAACCGGTCTCGATTATTTTCGCTTGCAAGGTGATTTGGAGTGGCAACGTGAACGCTTTCGGCAGCATATTCGTGCTGCAATAGCTGTAAACAAACCACTTGTCATTCATACACGCTCTGCTGCTGAAGATACCCTGCGTATCATGCGTGAAGAAGGTGCCGAACAAGTAGGTGGGGTGATGCATTGTTTTACTGAAAGCTGGGAAGTGGCGCAGCAAGCAATGGCTATGAATTTCTACATTTCTTTTTCCGGTATTGTAACGTTTAAGAATGCGGTTACGCTGAAGGAAGTTGCAAGACAGATTCCGTTAGATCGAATGTTGATCGAAACCGATTCTCCTTATTTGGCGCCAGTACCGTTTCGCGGCAAACAAAACCAACCGGCGTTCGTGCGCCATGTGGCGGAAGAGATTGCAAGACTGCGTTCGGTTGCATTGGAGGAAATCGGTGTCGCTACCACGCACAATTTCTTTAATTTGTTCCGGTTAAAGGGGGAGGTGAATCGTGCATAACAAAGGATTGCATTTTTCTTTATGGATGACTCTATGCTTCTTGCTATTTTTTCCACTGCAAGCACATGCTGATATTCAGAAAGATTTGATTTGGGCGATTGAAAAAGGCAATTTGTACGACGTATCCCGATTGCTAAGCAAAGGTGCCGATCCGAATATTCCGAATCCGGAAGGTTATACCCCTCTGATGATGGCAGCTCAGTTGCACAATACCAAATTGGCTGAATTGTTAATGGATGCGGGCGCAGATATCCATACGCGTAATCGGTTTGGCGAAACGGCAATCATGTTGGCGAGTTATCATGGACAAACCGATATGGTGAAGCAACTGTACATTCGTGGTGCGGAAATTAATCACAGTGGCTGGAATCCATTGTTGTATGCGGCAACGGGTGGTCATTTGGATACTATTCAGCTATTACTGAAAGGCGGGGCCGATATCAATGCGGTTTCAGACAATGGTTCATCGGCATTGATGATGGCTGTCAGGGGCAATCATGCCGACGTAGTGGCATTGTTACTTAAATTAGGTGCCGATTCTACGATAAAAAACGAGCAAGGCGATAATGCGCTGACTTGGGCGGAAAAACGAGAATTTCAAGACATCGTCAAGTTTCTGAAAAACCAGAATGCAGCCAAGTAACTGCTGAAACTGGCTTGCCTGATTGTTTGTAATGACGATGCCATCATTAGCCGGAAAAGTTGCGATTGTAACCGGGGCAGCGAGAGGTATCGGTGCTGAAATTGCAATCGCTTTAGCCAAAGCAGGTGCCAAAGTCGTAATCAATTACAAGCAAAATCAAGCTGCGGCGGATCATGTGTGCACTGCGATTGCTGATTTTGGCGGTATCGCTTTGCCGGTGCAAGCCGATATATCCGATGCCGTCGAAGTGCGTAAACTTTTTGCAATTGCAGCTTCAAAGTTTAACCGAGTTGACATTCTGATCAATAATGCCGGTATTTTGTTGTTCAAAGAAATTTCCAACATTACTGACGATGAATTCGACCGTATCGTCGATATCAATTTCAAAGGCGTGTTTTATGCGTTGCGCGAAGCTGCAACCAGACTTTCCGATCATGGCCGGGTTGTGACTATTTCCAGCACGGTAACCCGATTGATGTTACCCAAATATGGCGCCTATGCGGCAACGAAAGCGGCGATCGAGCAACTAACTAGGATTTTTGCTCGTGAAGTGGGTGAGCGAGGTATTACTGCCAACAGTATTTTGCCAGGACCGGTGGATACGGAATTGTTTCGAACCGGTAAAACCGTTGCCGACGTCGAACGTATGGCGAACATGGCAGCGCTGGGGCGACTTGGTAATGTACAGGACATTGCGCAAATCGTATTATTTCTGGTGAGTGACGAAGCGTGCTGGATTACCGGACAAAATATTGGCGCAAACGGCGGGATTATTTAACGATTAAAACTGGAGAGTGACATGCGTATTGGGGTGCCGAAGGAAATAAAAATTCATGAATCAAGAGTAGGATTGACTCCGGCAGCGGTGCGCGAATTGGCGGCTCATGGCCATCAAGTCATGGTGCAGAAGAATGCGGGTCAGCAAATTGATTTGAGTGACGATCAGTATCGTTCCGCCGGGGCGCAAGTGGTCGATACCTCGCAGGAAATTTATGCACGAGCGGAATTGATCGTCAAAGTTAAAGAGCCGCAAGCAACGGAAATTCCTATGCTGCGCGAAGGACAAATATTGTTCACATACTTGCATTTGGCTCCTGATCCGGTGCAAACCAAAGGATTGATTGAATCCGGTTGCGTGGCAATTGCTTACGAAACGGTCACGGATAATTTTGGCGGCTTGCCGTTGCTTGCGCCGATGAGTGAGGTTGCCGGTCGCATGGCGATCCAAGCGGGTGCGCATGCATTGGAATTGGATCAGGGGGGGCGTGGCGTTTTGCTTGGCGGCGTATCCGGTGTACCAGCCGCGCGCGTTGTGGTGCTGGGTGGTGGTGTGGTTGGTACCAATGCGGCACGTATCGCAATGGGAGTGGAGGCGCATGTCACGGTATTGGATAAGTCGATACACCGCTTGCAGCAATTGGATGCGCAATACGGATCACGCATCAACACCGTCTTTTCTACCGTGGATGCTGTGGAAGAATATGTTTCGAGTGCCGATTTGGTGATCGGTGCGGTGCTGGTTCCCGGTGCCGCTGCGCCCAAGCTGGTGAGTCGCGAATTGGTGGCGCGTATGAATCGCGGTGCGGTGCTGGTAGATGTGGCGATTGATCAGGGTGGTTGTTTCGCCACATCCAAACCGACCACATTGGCAGATCCAATTTATACCGTCGATGGCGTGGTCCATTATTGCGTTTCCAACATGCCTGGAGCAGTGGCTCGCACATCCACGTTCGCGTTGAATAATGCAACGCTGCCATTTGCTTTGGCGCTGGCTAACAAGGGATATCTCAAAGCATTGCAGGATGATCCACATTTGCGCAATGGCTTAAATGTCTATCGTGGCCGATTGACATACGACGCGGTAGCGCGCAATCAGGGGGTGCCGTATGTCAGTGCATTGGAGGCTATGGCGCATTAGTTGATCGTTGAAATACCGCCAACACCTCAACATGCGGTGTGTGAGGAAATAAATCGATTGGTTGGATTTTATCGGCGTTAAATCCGTGTTGATTGAAAAACCATGCGTCACGTGCAAATGTTTCCGGGTTGCAGGAGATGTAGATGATCGTTTCCAAAGTACAAAAGCTGTCGAAAAATCCTTGATGTTTTTTGAGACCGGCGCGCGGTGGGTCCAGTATCAATGTTTTCGCATCATGGACTTGATGTTGCATTTTTTTCCAACTGTTGATACTGAACAAATCGGCAACAACCGGTTTTGTTCTCTTGAGATTTAATGCCTTGAGTCTTTGAACCGCATCGAAGTCAGCCTCGAAGGCTAGTATCGAGTCGCAATTCGATGCGGCGATGATTTGGGTGAAATTACCCGCGCCGCAAAATAATTCCACGACTTTTCCGGGATTGGGATGCTCAACCAGTCGCTGTTGCAGCCAAGCCTGCATCCAAGCGTTTTGCTGAGAATTGCCTTGTTTGAAAGGACGCTTGCGGTCGATGACGATATCACCGGGTTGCATATTGTCATCCAAATCGATAGTGTGCCAATTTTGTGTCGATTCCGTGTGCCACGCCGGTTGCGGCAATTGTTGCTGCACCGTGTGCAGCAGATTGCGGCAGGTATCATTCAGTACGATGCAATCGTGGATCGGCGCAATGTGATGCGTGACTTCGGAAATAAACCCCAGTTGTAAGCCGTCGGTCTTGAGTTGACAGCGATTGCGGTAGCCGTAGACTTGCGGGGCCGGGTGGATCGGTTGGATTTTTAATTGATTGATATCGAACCCTACGCGTTGCATCGCGTAATGAATGCGGTTTTGTTTTTGTTCCAATTGCGCGCTGTAATCGGCAATCATCCATGAACAACCGGTACACGTACTTTCTTGCAAGCTGAGGTGAGGACACCGTGGTGTTTGCCGCTGTGGAGAGGGTCGAATTAAGCGAGTTAGCTTGGCGTATGCAAATTTTTTGTTGTCCAGCGGCTTGTCGATCGCTTCGAATTCACCGTGATCACCCGGCCAAGTGCCGGCGACGAAATACGATAGATTATTGTGGATGTTTTTGACAACGCCCAAGCCTTTTTGCGATAAATGTGTAATCGTGCCGGTAAATATCATGATGAATCGTACTTGAAGCAAAGGAAAATGTGATGACCAATCCCTATCAGAATTTTAAAAAAGACCCGGAAGTACTGAAAAACGAACTGTCGCCGTTACAATATCAAGTGACTCAGCATGCCGGTACCGAAGCGCCGTTTCAGAATGAGTACTGGGATAACGAAGCAGTGGGTATTTATGTGGATATTGTATCCGGTGAGCCGCTGTTTGCGTCGGTACATAAGTATGATTCAGGTTCCGGCTGGCCAAGTTTTTATTGTCCGATCGACGAGCATTATCTGCAATACCGTACCGATTACGAGTTGTGGATGCCACGTACTGAAGTGCGAAGCCGTTACGCAGACAGCCACTTGGGGCACGTATTCGAAGATGGGCCCGCACCCACTGGTTTGCGTTTCTGTATCAATTCCGCTGCATTGAAATTTATTAAGAAAGAAGAAATGGCGGAGATGGGATATGGCAAATGGTTGTCACTGTTCAACACTGAATCTTGAGCAATAACAGCACCGATGTTTGATCAAAATTCGCATTTTCATACATTACAGGAGACGGCTCGAACACCATCGATATGGCATGCGGCCATTTGCTTCATGGGCGTATTGTTATTGCTTTCATTGGGTCTGTTCGTTGCTCAAGTGAGCCTGCATGTGCTGATTTTTTTCTCACTGGTGTGGGTCGGTATCAATGCGCGTGGCTTGGGATATTCGTTTATTGCGATCAGACGCATGATGGATGACGGAATAGCCAAAGCATTGCCGGCAATTTATATTTTTTTGCTGATCGGTATGGTGATTGCTAGCTTTATGCATAGCGGTACCATTGCATGCCTTATGTATTACGGATTGAGCTGGCTGACACCCGGTAGTTTTTTGGCGATAGGATTGCTGTTGTGCAGTTTGATGTCGATTGCTACGGGTACAGCGTGGGGTACTGTGGGGACCATCGGTGTGGTGTTGATCGGCATTGGTGATACTTTAGGCATTCCATTGCCGCTCGTGGCGGGCATGATCATCTCAGGGGCGACTTTCGGCGATAAATTATCGCCGATTTCAGATACGACAAATCTGGCGGCGATGAGTACCGGGACGCAATTGTATCGTCATATCGGATCGATGCTGTACACAACATTGCCGACCTTTATCGTGGTTCTGATTATTTTTATACTTTGGGGAATGCAGTACGGCGGCAATTCTCCGATGGATAATCGGACTGAAGAAATTCGGATTGCATTGGCAAGTGCATACCGATTAGAACCGTGGTGGACGTTATTGCCGATATTGCTGATGTTCGTTATGAGTGTCAAACATTATAGTGCCGAGATCAGTATGTCGTGCAGTATACTGCTTGCCGTAGCAATTGCCGTGGTTTTTCAGGGTAAGAACGGTGTCGAAATGATCAATGTGCTGTGGCTAAATACACCGGGAACCACTGGAATTGAAAGTATCGATGATATGTTAGGGCGTGGTGGATTATACAGCATGGCATGGACATTGGTGTTGTCGATCATGGCGCTGGCACTCGGTGGGATTTTGCATCATGCCGGATTTTTGGAATCTCTGCTTCGGCATCTTATTGTTCGCATTCAGCGAGTAAGTACGCTCATTGCAGCTACCATCATCTCCGGTTTGGTCGGAAATATGGCATTAGGCGAAGCGTACATTTCCATTCTGCTCAATGGACAGTTATTTAAAGATGCTTTTCAAGAAAAATCACTCGATAATGCGATGCTGTCACGTTCAGTCGAAGAAGGTTCGACATTGACTACCGCTTTAATTCCATGGACAACGGCAGGTACTTTTTATGCTGCTACGTTAGGTGTGCCGACGTTGGATTATGCCGTATATGCGCTGCTAAATTTGCTTAATCCGTTAATTTCGATAGCGATGGTAATACTGGGAATTGGAATTTGGCGAATTCAGAGCATCGATTATCGTCCTTGAATTTGAGATATTTATAATTATCGGTATGTTCCTTTTGTACAAGCAAATTTTAGAAAAAACTGAGGTAAAGAAAATTTTCTTTGATTCATGACCTTAATTAATTTTGTTTTGCTCACATCAATTGCTTTCGAAGGTATTCAATTGACTTGATGGTCAATCAACGGTAGGATTTCGCCTTTTAAGATGCTTGGGTCGGGTGCAAAAATGCGTAGAAAGATGGTGGCTGGGAATTGGAAGATGCATGGTAGTCTTTCCGAAAATGAACAGTTACTTGGTGCGCTGGCTAAAGGATTGCGTGAATTGCAAGAAGGAAATTTTGTAGTTTGTGTGCCATATCCTTATCTTTTCTCCGTTCAGAATTCGTTAAAAAACACGAATATCGCTTGGGGAGCGCAAAATTTGAGTCAATATGAAAAAGGAGCTTATACTGGAGAAGTTTCGGCTCCAATGTTGACTGATTTTGCATGTCGTTATGTAATTGTAGGGCACTCTGAAAGAAGAGCCTTGTTTGGAGAAAGTAGTGCAATTGTTGCTGAAAAATATATCGCTGCGCAGCGTTTCAGCATAATACCGATTCTGTGTGTAGGTGAAACACTGCAGCAACGTGAAGATGGCAGTACTGAAAGTGTTATAGCAGAGCAATTGGATGCGGTTATTCATAGTGCAGGCATAGAATCATTCGAAAATGCTATTATTGCTTATGAACCAGTTTGGGCGATTGGGACGGGAAAAACAGCTACTCCACAACAAGCCCAAGACGTGCATGCTTTCATTCGCACCAGTTTGGCGAGACAAAATTCTGACATAGCTCAAAGCATAACCATTGTTTATGGTGGTAGTGTAAAAGCAAACAATGCTAGCGAATTGTTTGCTATGCCGGATATCGATGGGGGATTGATCGGGGGAGCATCTCTAGTGGCTGAAGAATTTATCACTATTTGCCGCGCTTTGCGTCATTAATTTTTTGGAGTAATTAGTTGGAAACATTGGTCTGGGTGGCACATATTATTTTAGCCGCGGTATTGATCGGATTGGTTTTGTTGCAACATGGGAAAGGGGCTGATATGGGTGCCGCTTTCGGAAGTGGGTCTGCAGGAAGCTTGTTTGGTCCCAGTGGATCGGCTACTTTTCTGAGTCGTACGACCGGTTTTGTTGCTGCGATGTTTTTTATTACCAGTATGAGCCTTACTTATTTTTCTGCAAATCCAGTGAACAGTGATAGTGTAATGAGCTTTGTGAATGAATCGGAAGAAACAAATGGATCTTCTTCGTCTGAAACAGGCGATGAGATTGACGCACATCAAGTCGATTCGACAAAATCAGAAGTAGAAGGCAAATCAAAAGTTAATCAAATACCGGAATAGCTTAAGATCTCATAAGAGACAACCTGCGAGTGTTAACGTATCGAAAAAGGCGCATAGTTTAGCCGCCGATGTGGTGGAATTGGTAGACACGCCGTCTTGAGGGGGCGGTGGCGAAAGCTGTGCGAGTTCGAGTCTCGCCATCGGCACCATTAAATTGCCTCAAAGATCAATTTAATTATAAGATTTATATGCTAGAGAATTATTTTTCAATATTGTTGTTTCTTATCGTGGGATTTCTTGTCGGTGTGGTGCCTATGCTTTGCGGGTGGTTATTGGCGCCTAATCGTCCTGATAAAGAAAAACTATCATCTTATGAATGTGGATTTGATGCATTTGAAGATGCGCGAATGAAATTCGACGTTCGTTATTATTTGATTGCAATTTTATTTATTTTATTTGACTTGGAAATTGCTTTTCTATTTCCATGGGCTATCGTACTCGATGAAATTGGTCTATTTGGTTTTATTGCAATGATCGTATTTCTAAGCATCCTGGTAGTGGGCTTTGTTTATGAATGGATGAAAGGTGCGTTAGAGTGGGATTGATATTATGAGTATAGAAGGGGTATTAGAAAAAGGATTTATTACAACCAGCCTAGATTCCATTATTAATTGGGGGCGGACAGGTTCGATGTGGCCGATGACTTTTGGTCTGGCCTGCTGCGCTGTGGAAATGATGGAAACAGGGGCATCGCGTTATGATCTGGATCGCTTTGGCATAGTCTTCAGACCAAGTCCACGTCAATCGGATGTGATGATTGTGGCCGGAACTTTATGTAACAAGATGGCGCCCGCATTGCGAAAAGTTTATGATCAGATGGCCGAGCCAAGATGGGTCATATCGATGGGTTCATGTGCAAACGGTGGTGGATATTATCACTACTCGTATTCTGTTGTTCGTGGCTGTGATCGTATTGTTCCGGTTGATATTTATGTACCAGGTTGTCCTCCTACGGCTGAAGCCCTGTTGTACGGTATTATCCAGTTGCAAAATAAGATTAATAAAACCAATACGATTGCACGCTAACAGTTATGCAAACGATTAATCAAGAAGTTATTTTTGAGGCATTGCGTAATGCGCTTGGAGAAAAAATAGTTGATCACAGAATGCAGCATGGTGAATTAACTATTACGATTGATGCAATTGATTTTTTAGTAGTAAGTCGACTGTTGCGAGATGACTCAGCATTAAGATTCGATACCTTAATGGATTTATGTGGTATTGACTATTCTACTTTTGGGGATGAATTGTCGACCAAATATCGGTTGCGTGGTAGACGTTTTGCAGTCATTTATCATTTGCTTTCAGTTGAGAAGAACCAGAGACTGCGTGTGCGAGTGTTAGCCGAAGATAATGAACTTCCAACGGTTGATTCGGTTACTGACATTTGGCCAGTAGCTAATTGGTTCGAGCGTGAAGCTTTCGATCTTTATGGAATCATTTTTGCAGGCCATCCTGATTTGCGGCGCATTCTGACTGATTATGGCTTTATCGGTAATCCATTTAGAAAAGATTTTCCGATAACTGGTTATGTTGAAATGCGCTATGATGCTGACCAAAAGCGTGTTGTTTATCAACCTGTTACAATAGACCCTCGGGAAATAACCCCGCATGTTATTCGCGAGGAGTTTTATGGGGATCGTGAATCGTAACGCAAACAGTTCTTGTTAATGGCTATGCATTTTTTAACACAAGATTTACTAGAAGTAACTTATGGCTGAAATACGTAATTACACCATGAATTTTGGTCCACAACACCCTGCTGCGCATGGCGTATTGCGTTTGGTGTTGGAATTGGATGGGGAAGTGGTTCGCAGAGCGGATCCACATATAGGGCTATTGCACCGTGCTACAGAAAAATTAGCGGAAAACAAAACGTATCTTCAGTCTGTTCCTTATATGGATCGCTTGGATTATGTTTCGATGATGGTCAACGAACATGCTTATGTCATGGCCATTGAAAAATTGTTACAAATCGAGGTGCCCATTCGTGCGCAGTATATACGAGTAATGTTTGACGAAATTACTCGTATTCTTAATCATTTATTGTGGATTGGCGCGCATGCACTCGATGTCGGTGCTATGACAATGTTTTTGTATGCATTCCGAGAAAGAGAAGACTTGATGGATTGTTACGAGGCGGTTTCGGGTGCGAGAATGCATGCTGCCTATTATAGACCAGGTGGCGTTTACCGGGACTTACCCGATACAATGCCGAAATATGCACCTTCGAAGATTCATAATGAAAAAGAGACTCGGATAAGAAATGCGAATAGAGAGGGATCTTTACTCGATTTTATCGAGGATTTCACTAATCGTTTTCCAACTTATGTTGATGAATATGAAACACTCCTGACCGATAATAGGATTTGGAAACAGCGGCTGGTTGATATTGGCGTTGTATCCCCGGAACGTGCAAAAGCATTGGGTTTTACAGGACCGATGTTGCGTGGCTCGGGCGTCGAATGGGATTTGCGAAAGATGCAACCCTACGAAGTATACGATAGATTGGATTTTGATATACCGGTCGGTGTAAATGGAGATTGTTACGATCGATATTTGGTGCGGATGGAGGAATTTCGTCAATCTAATCGGATTATCAAACAATGCGTTGAATGGCTCCGTAAAAACCCGGGACCGGTTATTACTGATAATCATAAAGTAGCTCCTCCGTCACGTATCAGTATGAAACAAAATATGGAAGAAATGATTCATCATTTCAAGTTGTTTACTGAAGGTTTTCATGTGCCACCCGGGGAAGCTTATGTGGCAGTTGAGCATCCAAAAGGTGAGTTTGGGATTTATTTGGTTTCGAATGGGGCAAATAAACCCTATCGCTTGAAAATACGCGCACCGGGTTTTGCACATTTGGCAGCTCTCGACGAAATGTCGCGTGGACATATGATCTCTGATGTGGTGGCGATTATTGGTACTCAGGATATTGTATTTGGTGAGATAGATAGATAACGATGTTAAGCGCGGAATCCTTAAAAAAAATTGATCGAGAGATTGCAAAATATCCGGCCGATCAAAAACAGTCGGCTGTCATGTCTGCTCTTGCAATAGCGCAGGAAGAAAAAGGATGGTTGGCTGATGAGACAATGAATTTTGTTGCAGAATATTTAGGCATGCCGCCTATTGCTGTTTATGAAGTGGCTACTTTTTACAATATGTATAACCTGGAGCCGGTTGGGAAATACAAAATAACGGTTTGTACCAATTTGCCATGCGCATTGTCAGGAAGCAATGATACTGCTGCTTATCTTAAACAAAAACTGGGAATTGGTTTCAATCAAACAACTCCGGACGGAAAATTCACCCTTAAAGAGGGTGAATGTTTCGGTGCGTGTGGGGATGCGCCAGTATTACTCGTCAATAACAAACGCATGTGCAGTTTTATGTCCAATGAGAAGATTGATCGGTTATTAGAGGATCTGAGCAAATGAATCAGTTTCCACTGACATTAATGTATGGTGTCAATCCATCTGATCCTGATAATTGGCGGCTTAAAAGCTATGAGAAACGAGAGGGCTATGCTGCACTAAGGAAAATCCTGAGTAAAAAAATTACTCCGGAAGAAATTATTGATGAGGTAAAAAAATCGGCATTGCGTGGACGGGGCGGAGCTGGGTTTCCTACTGGATTGAAGTGGAGCTTCATGCCGAAAGGATATGAAGGCGACAAATATATTGTTTGTAATTCCGATGAGGGTGAGCCCGGCACTTTCAAAGACCGCGATATTTTGCGGTATAACCCCCATTTGTTGATCGAGGGTATGATTATAGCGGCATACGCAATGGGCGTTAAGGCTGGCTACAATTATATCCACGGTGAAATTTGGGAAACTTACGAGCGAATGGAAGAGGCGGTTGATGAGGCGCGTAAGGCGGGTTATCTTGGTAACAATATTCTTGGTTCGCCATTTAGCTTTCAGCTATACAACCATCATGGTTACGGTGCCTATATCTGCGGCGAAGAGACTGCATTGCTAGAGTCGATTGAAGGAAAAAAAGGGCAACCGCGATTTAAGCCTCCCTTTCCCGCTAATTTTGGGCTTTATGGCAAACCGACGACCATTAATAATACGGAAACTTTTGCGTCTGTTCCATGGATAATACGGAATGATGGAGACAGTTATCTGAAATTGGGTAAGCCTAATAATGGCGGCACAAAAATTTTCTCTGTTTCAGGTCACGTCAATAAACCAGGTAACTATGAGATACCGCTGGGTACTCCATTTGCTACATTATTAGAAATGGCGGGCGGTATGCGTGGCGGGCGGAAATTGAAAGGGTGTATTCCTGGTGGTTCATCAATGCCAGTGTTGCCCGGCGATGTCATGATGCAAACTGACATGGATTACGATTCGATTGCAAAAGCAGGTTCTATGCTTGGTTCAGGAGCTGTTATCATCATGGATGAAACGACTTGCATGGTGCGCGCCTTGGAGCGTTTGTCTTATTTCTATTTTGAAGAATCTTGCGGGCAATGCACACCTTGTCGTGAAGGAACGGGTTGGCTTTATCGAATTGTCCATCGCATTGAGCATGGAAAAGGTCGTCCTGAAGACATGGAGTTACTTGATAATATTGCCGACAATATTCAAGGAAGGACGATTTGTGCATTGGGTGATGCTGCTGCTATGCCTGTGCGCGCGATGATACAACATTTTCGTGATGAATTTGCTTACCATATCGAGCATAAAAAGTGCATGGTTTAGCAAACAATAAAAAACAGTTAATTGAAAATTAACCACTAACTTAAGTATTTTAGCCGATGGTCAATATAGAAATCGACGGTAAGCAAGTATCTGTACCCAAAGGAAGCACCATCATGGATGGTGCCAAGCAGATTGGCGTTTATATTCCGCATTTTTGTTATCACAAGAAATTATCCATTGCAGCTAATTGTCGCATGTGCTTAGTGCAAGTCGAGAAAGCTCCGAAACCTTTACCCGCTTGCGCGACGCCTGTTATGGATGGAATGAAGGTATATACTCATTCCCAGCAAGCAGTGACGGCACAGAAAGGTGTAATGGAGTTCTTGTTGATCAATCATCCATTGGATTGCCCGATATGCGATCAAGGCGGAGAATGTCAATTGCAAGACTTAGCGGTTGGTTATGGCGCCAGTGAATCGCGTTATGCTGAAGCAAAACGAGTTGTAGTCAATAAGAACCTTGGACCATTGATTTCGACAGATATGACTCGCTGTATTCATTGTACGCGATGTGTCCGGTTCGGGCAGGAAATTGCGGGCATCATGGAATTGGGTATGGCGGGTCGTGGAGAGCATTCTGAAATCCTTACGTTTGTTGGAAAAACTGTCGATTCGGAGTTGTCCGGTAATGTGATCGATCTTTGTCCGGTTGGTGCTTTAGTCAGTAAGCCTTTCCGCTATTCGGCGCGCACTTGGGAATTGGCGCGTCGGAAATCCATAAGTCCACATTGCGGGCTTGGCTCGAATTTGGTGGTACAAATTAAGCAAAATCGAGTTATGCGCGTATTGCCTCGTGAAAATGAAGCTATCAACGAATGTTGGTTGTCGGATAAGGATCGTTTCTCATATGAAGGCCTTAACTCAGAAGATCGCTTGACCAAACCAATGATCAAACAAAGCGGTGAATGGATCGAATGTGAGTGGCAAGAGGCATTAACATATACAGCTAATGCGTTGCAAGAAATCAAGCAAAAGTATGGTGCCGAATCCATTGCGGCGTTAGGGTCAGCACATAGTACGATAGAGGAACTGTATTTGTTACAAAAACTGCTGCGCACTATGGGCAGTGGCAATATTGATCACCGTTTACGTCAATCAGATTTTCGTTCTGACAGGCAATTGAAAGGAATACCATGGCTCGGAACCAGTATTGCTTCGATATCGCATGTGAAATCAGCACTTATTATTGGCAGCACACTGCGTAAAGATCATCCGTTGATTGCACAAAGATTGCGGCAAGCAGTTAAAAATGGCGCAAAGCTTAGTATTGTCAATTCAGTTGACGATGATTTATTAATGAAGATTCAGAACAGGGTAATAGTTGCTCCGGATGCCATAATCAACGCACTGGCTGAAATACTCAAGGCAATTGTTGAAATAAAAGGTGTTGATCAGAATAACGAAATTAAACAATTGATCGATACGATTAACATGACACCTTCGTCAAGTGCGTCGGCTATTGCTTCCAGTTTGATTGAAAACCAACCTGCAGTGGTTTATGTTGGGAATATGGCGCAACATCACCCGAACTATTCAACGATCAACTTTTTAGCAGGATTGATAGCGCAATTAACCGGCGCTAATTACGGTGTTCTGGGTGAAGCAGCCAATAATGTTGGTGCCTATTTGGCCGGTGCTGTACCTGAAATTAATGCAATATCGATCCCTGCAAAAATTGAGCAAACTAATTCCGGATTAAATGCAGCGCAGCTTCTAGGCTCTCATGAAGATAACGAAAAAAATAAATGTAATGCATTTATTTTGATGAATATCGAGCCTGAATTCGATACTTACAACTCACAGCAATCTTTAAAAACGCTTTTATCCAGTGAATTTGTCGTATCGCTTAGTGCTTATAAAGGGAATGCACAAAATTACGCTCATGTTTTATTGCCAATAACTCCATTTACGGAGACATCTGGTACATTTGTCAATACAGAGGGATCTGTGCAAAGCTTTAATGGAGTAGTATCTCCTCTAGGAGATGCAAGGCCTGGTTGGAAAGTGTTACGCGTTCTTGCAAATTTGTTGGGAATGGGGAAATTTGACTATGAAACAACAGAGCAAGTAAGAGATGAAATTTTTCCTGCAGGCACTGAGATTGCTAAATACCTTGATAATGGTTTAAAAATAACCAGCGTCTCGATTGGTAGACATGAACAGAAAGGGATACAGAGGATAGGAGAAGTGCCAATTTATCAAGCCGACCCGATTGTGCGACGCGCGGAATCTTTGCAAGCGACGAGTGATGCATTGCCGCCCAAAGCATGGATGCCTGCTACGCTACTTGAAAGCCTTGGTGTTACTGCTGGGGAGCAAATAAGGGTCAAACAGGGAAACGGAACCGTACAAGTGGAAGCGGCACAAGATAATAAACTACCAGACAATTGCGTTCGCATTGCGAGTTCACATCCCAAAACGATAGATTTGGGCGCAATGTTTGGTGAGATCGTCATAGAAAAATTATCATGATGATTGGAGCTTAATTGATGGAATATTTTCAACAACAATTTATCGATTTGTTTGGGACTGAATGGGGAGCGATGCTATATACGCTTGCTTCTAATATGACCTTCATTTTTGCTATCGTTGTTCCATTATTGTTAGGCGTTGCTTATCTGACCTTTGCGGAAAGAAAGATTATTGCGTACATGCAAATACGGGTTGGTCCCAATAGAGTCACCTTCTTTGGCATCCCATGGTTGCGAGGCTGGGGTCAACCAATTGCGGACGCTGTTAAAGCTATTATGAAGGAAATCGTCATACCGACTGGCGCAAATAAATTTCTCTTCATCTTGGCACCTGTATTGACCATTATGCCTGCCTTGGCAGCTTGGGCGGTTATTCCTTTTTCTCCTGAATTGGTTCTTGCCGATATTAATGCCGGTTTGCTTTATATTTTGGCGATGACATCAATGGGGATATACGGCATTATTATTGCTGGATGGGCTTCCAATTCCAAATACGCTTTTTTAGGTGCGATGCGTTCTGCTGCACAAGTCGTATCATACGAACTGGCTATGGGATTTGCATTGGTCTGTGTCTTAATGATGTCTCAAAGCTTGAATTTAGGTGACATTGTAAACGGTCAACAAGGCAGTAGTTTATTGAATTGGTATTTAATACCTCTGTTTCCAATGTTTCTGGTTTATCTGATTTCCGGCGTTGCGGAAACTAATCGAGCACCGTTCGATGTGGCTGAAGGTGAATCGGAAATAGTAGCAGGATTTCATGTTGATTATTCAGGAATGGCATTTACTGTTTTTTTCCTGGCTGAATATTCCAACATGATATTGGTGGCAACCTTAACTTCTATTATGTTTCTAGGCGGATGGTTGCCTCCAATAGACATAATGCCGTTTACTTTGATTCCGGGGTTTGTTTGGCTACTTTTGAAGATTGCATTTGTTTTGTTTTTATTCTTGTGGTTTCGTGCTACTTTTCCACGGTATCGTTATGATCAAATCATGCGATTAGGTTGGAAAGTTTTTATCCCAATCACATTGATTTGGATAGTGGTTCTAGGCGGCATTATGCAATTGCCTGAGACGATGAGAAATACATTTCCATTAAATATCTGGTTCTGATAGAGATAATAATGAATCGTATAAAGAATTTCTTTAGTACATTTCTACTGTTTGAATTGTTGAAAGGGATGGCCGTAACAGGTCGATACCTATTCAAACCGAAAATTACAGTACATTTTCCCGAGGAAAAAACACCTTTATCTCCTCGTTTTAGAGGATTGCATGCATTACGTCGCTATCCAAATGGAGAAGAGCGTTGCATTGCATGTAAATTGTGCGAAGCGGTTTGTCCTGCAATGGCTATTACTATAGATTCCGAGCAACGAGCTGATGGTACACGGCGAACAACACGCTATGACATTGATTTAGCAAAGTGTATTTTCTGTGGATTTTGTGAAGAGTCTTGCCCGGTGGATTCTATTGTTGAAACGCGCATACTGGAATATCACGGTGAAAAACGAGGCGATCTGATTTATACCAAGGAAATGCTTCTGGCTATAGGAGATCGCTATGAAGAACAAATTGCTAAAGACCGCGAAGCAGATGCGCGCTATCGTTGATTCTGGCTGGTAAACGCAAATGAGCTTTCAAGACATACTTTTTTATATTTTCTCGGCAATTTTAGTCGCGGCAGCATTGGGTGTGATTACTATGCGAAATCCAGTCAACTCTGCTTTATTATTGGTACTGTCATTTGTTACTTGTGCTGGTCTGTGGCTATTACTCGAAGCTGAATTTCTAGCAATCACTTTGGTTTTAGTTTATGTAGGCGCAGTAATGGTGTTGTTCTTATTCGTAGTCATGATGTTGGATATCAATTTGGATCGATTACGTGAAGGATTCTGGAAGTGGTTTCCTTTTGGTGCAATGGTTGCGTTAATCATGGTTGCTGAAATGTCGCTGGTTTTAATGGGTAAATATTTTGGGCTTGAAGAAATGCCGGCTCCGATGCCTCATGATGCTGATTACAGTAATACACGTGAATTAGGGCGTTTGATTTATACAGAATATGTGTATGCATTCGAATTGGCTGCAGTATTGCTTTTAGTTGCCATGGTTGCTGCTATTGCTTTGACATTGCGGCATCGCGAAGATAAAAGACCTACAGATTCATCCAAACAAGTTAAAGTAAAGAAAGAGGATCGATTACGTATAGTATCAATTTCGACAATTAAAAAAGATTGATTGTGCTTATCGTATGTTTATATTGTTTACCAAATAACAAGAGGTAGTCTAGTTTGATATCGTTATCGCATTATTTAGTTCTTGGGGCGATTTTATTTGCAATTGGCGTTGTTGGTATTTTTTTGAATAGGAAAAATGTCATTATTTTGTTGATGTCAATTGAGTTAATGTTATTGGCAGTCAATTTGAACTTTGTTGCTTTTTCTCATTATCTTCAAGATATTTCCGGGCAAATTTTTGTTTTTTTTATTCTTACAGTTGCGGCAGCAGAATCAGCGATTGGACTTGCAATTCTCGTCGTATTATTCCGTAATCTTCGCACAATTAATGTTGATGATTTAGACAAGCTGCAAGGATAGTTTCATAAAATATTCATCTATCTTTTTAAGTAATTATTGATCGAGATGCAAAAACTGTATTTATTGGTTCCACTGGCACCTTTGTTAGGTTCACTGATTGCAGGATTGTTTGGGCGTCTGATTGGCCCTGCATGGAGTCATCGCGTAACCATTTCATTGGTATTTGTTTCTTTGTTAGCCTCAATTGTTATTTTTCTGGATGTATTGGAAGGCAACAATTACAACGGCAGTGTTTATACTTGGTTAATAACCGGGGATACTTCTTTTGAAATTGGTTTCTTAATCGATCAATTATCGGCAACTATGATGGTTGTTGTCAGTCTGGTATCACTGATGGTGCATATTTATACTATTGGTTATATGCACGGTGACCCTGGTTATCAGCGATTTTTCAGCTATATCTCATTGTTCACGTTTTCAATGATGATGCTGGTGATGTCGAACAATTTTTTGCAATTGTTTTTTGGATGGGAAGCGGTTGGCTTGGTATCTTATCTGTTGATTGGTTTCTGGTACACGCGTCCTACAGCCATTTATGCGAATTTAAAAGCCTTCTTAGTCAATCGTGTCGGCGATTTCGGTTTTTTACTTGGCATCGGATTGGTATTGATGTACTTCGGTACGCTTGATTACGCTTCCGTATTTGCACAGGTACCTGGTGTCGTAGAAGAAAAAATTGAAATAATTCCAGGCGCTTCTTGGCTAGTGATTACATTGATTTGTGTTTTGTTGTTTATAGGTGCGATGGGTAAATCTGCACAGTTTCCATTGCATGTTTGGTTACCTGATTCTATGGAAGGCCCCACGCCGATTTCGGCATTGATTCATGCAGCGACGATGGTAACTGCTGGTATTTTTATGGTTGCTCGCATGTCGCCGCTATTTGAGTTTTCTGATACCGCATTATCCATTATTTTAGTAATTGGCGGTATAACGACATTGTTTATGGCGCTTGTGGCGGTGGTACAAAATGATATTAAGCGAGTTGTCGCTTATTCTACTTTATCTCAATTGGGCTATATGACTGTGGCTTTGGGAGCGTCAGCTTATTCCGCAGCGATATTTCATCTGATGACGCACGCATTTTTCAAAGCAGTGCTTTTCTTGGGAGCGGGCTCAGTCATCATTGCCATGCATCATGAGCAGAATATGCAGAAAATGGGGGGGCTTAAACAATATATGCCAATCACATATTGGACTATGTTTATTGCCGCATTGGCCAGTGCCGGTGTTCCTGGTTTCTCTGGTTTTTTTTCTAAAGATGCAATCATAGAAGCGGTTCATTTGGCTAATATTCCCGGGGTTGGTTTTGCATATTTCTGTGTCTTGGTAACTGTTTTTGTGACGGCTTTATATACCTTTCGACTGATTTTTATGACATTTCATGGCCAGACACGCATGGATAAACATACAAAGGAACATTTGCATGAATCGCCGTGGGTGGTGACGTTACCGTTAATTATTCTAGCCATTCCGACTGTTGCTGCAGGATGGTTTATAGGTCCGATAGTATTTGGTGATTATTTCAATTCTGCGATACAGGTATTCCCGCAGCATGATGCTATAGAGAAATTAGGAGCTGAATTTACCGGGATTGGTGGAATGATGGTGCATGCACTTGTTACCGCACCGTTTTGGTTATCGATGGCCGGGATTTTTACAGCGTGGTACTTATATTGCGTAAGAACCGATCTTCCAGCAAAAATTAAAAGCAGTGTTACACCGCTGTATAACATTTTGGATCGAAAATATTATATTGATGAGATCTATTCTTGGTTATTTGCGGGTGGAACACGGACTTTAGGAACCGTTTTATGGAAGATTGGCGATGTGAAGATTATTGATGGTTTCTTTGTTAACGGCGCTGCACGAATAGTAGGTTTGACTGCATCAATAGTTAGGCGCTATCAGACAGGGTATATTTATCACTACGCTTTTACGATGATTGTTGGCATATTTGTTATCTTAACGTTATGGCTTTACTAATTTATTCAAAAGCGATAAATACTGTGCTGTAAGCAGATTTTGATAATTCTAAAAACTTAAAGATAAGTACTAACCCATTAAACGGAATAAGCATGTCGTTTGAATTTCCACTATTAAGCTTGATTATTTGGCTGCCCATATTGTTTGGTATCGCAGTATTTGCTACCGGAAATGATCACAATGCACAGTTGTCGCGTTGGATCGCTTTGATTGGATCGATTTTAGGATTCTTAGTAGCAATTCCCCTTTATTCCGGATTCGATATCGCTACCGGCACAATGCAATTTGTTGAAAATCATGTATGGATTGAAAGGTTTAATGTTAATTATCATGTTGGAGTGGATGGCATATCAATGCCATTGATACTGCTGAATTGCTTTATCACACCTTTGGTAGTCATAGCCGGTTGGGAGGTCATTAAAGAACGAGTCTCGCAATATATGGGTGCATTCCTTGTAATGTCGGGAATTGTGAACGGTGTTTTTGCGTCGCTTGATGCTATCTTATTTTATGTATTCTGGGAAGCTTCTTTAATCCCAATGTTTTTAATTATTGGAATCTGGGGTGGACCGAATAGAGTGTATGCTGCAATTAAGTTTTTTCTGTATACCTTATTAGGTTCGTTACTGATGCTTATTGCACTTATTTACTTGTATTTGGCATCTGAAGGAAGTTTTTCAATCGAAGATTACCACAAGCTGGCGATTCCGATGACGCCGCAAATTTTAATTTTTGTTGCATTTTTACTGGCTTTTGCGGTTAAAGTACCTATGTGGCCAGTCCACACATGGTTACCTGATGCGCATGTGGAAGCGCCTACTGGTGGTTCAGTCGTTTTAGCAGCGATTTTGCTGAAATTAGGCGGTTATGGCTTTCTGCGTTTTTCTTTGCCGATTGCGCCTGATGCAAGTCAATATTTATCAACCATGATGATCGTGTTGTCGTTGATTGCAGTCGTTTATATTGGCCTGATTGCTTTAATGCAAACTGATATGAAGAAACTCATTGCTTATTCATCGGTTGCACATATGGGGTTCGTTACCTTGGGCTTCTTTTTGTTCAATGCATATGGCATTGAAGGAGCAATGGTACAAATGATTTCGCATGGATTTATTTCAGGAGCTATGTTTCTTTGTGTTGGCGTACTTTATGATCGCCTGCATTCTCGACAAATTGCTGATTATGGTGGAGTAGTCAATAAAATGCCTGTGTTTGCCGCTTTCTTTATGCTATTTGCGATGGCAAACGCGGGACTTCCTGGTACAAGCGGATTTGTTGGGGAATTTATGGTTATTATGAGTGCCGTACAAGTCAATTTTTGGTATGCATTCCTCGCTGCAACAACGTTGATTTTTGGTGCGGCTTATACTTTGTGGATGTACAAGCGTGTAATTTTTGGCGCAGTGGCTAGTTCTGCAGTTGAGAGTTTAGAAGATATTTCTAAACGTGAATTTGTTTTATTGTCAATATTGGCCATTTCAGTTTTGTGGATTGGCGTTCATCCTTTCCCTGTGACTGAAGTTATGCATACGACTGTTAATCAGTTACTTACTCACATTAGTAGTAGTAAACTCTAAATATTAATACTGAAATAATGAACATTCCTGCTAATTAAGGATTAGAATCAATGAATTTCATACCACCTGATTTCGCTCCAGCTTCATCCGAGATTTTTATGCTTATCATGGTGTGCGTGGTAATGCTAGCTGATCTTACCGTTGGAGATAATAAACGCTACTTGGCTTATTTGCTGACACAAGTTTCACTTTTAGGATGTGCTGTTCTTACTTATGCATCGTTTTCTTCTGAATCAGTTCAAACTTTTCATGGCATGTTTATCGATGATGCAATGGGGGATATATTAAAGCTGATGATATTTGGTACTGTCTCCGCAGTGCTCGTGTATTCCTATGCTTATATAACTGATCGTGATATGTTACGAGGTGAATTTTTCAGCCTAATTTTGTTTGCTACATTAGGTATGATGGTTATGATTTCCGCTAGCCATTTTCTCACACTATATATAGGTCTCGAGTTATTGTCATTATCGCTATATGCTTTGGTAGCATTGAGACGAGATTCAGTAATTGCAACCGAAGCAGCTATGAAGTTTTTTGTATTAGGTGCTTTAGCATCCGGATTTTTGCTTTATGGTATGTCGTTGGTATATGGCGCAACTGGCACATTACATGTCTCTCAATTAGCCCAAATAATTCAAAGCGGAGCCAGCAGTAAAGAAGTATTAGTTGTTGGTTTGGTCTTTATAGTGGCTGGTATAGGATTTAAATTAAGCACTGTGCCTTTTCATATGTGGGCACCAGATGTGTATCAAGGTGCACCGACAGCAGTCACATTATTTATCGGCTCTGCTCCCAAATTTGCTGCTTTTGGTTTCGTAATGAGATTGTTGATCGAAGGCATGGGAGAAATGGTTTCTGATTGGCAAGGCATGCTGGTTATCCTAGCAGTGATGTCGATGGCTGTAGGCAATATTGCGGCGATTGCACAATCAAATATTAAGCGTATGCTGGCTTATTCGACTATTTCGCATATGGGATTTTTATTGCTTGGGTTTATAAGTGCTGATGTTAATGGATACAGTTCCGCACTATTTTATGTTATTGCTTATGTTTTAATGACATTAGGCACATTTGCTATGATTATGCTCTTGTGTCGAGCTGGATTTGAAGCTGAAAACATAAACGATTTTAAGGGATTGAGTAAGAGAAATCCTTGGTATGCATTTATCACATTGTTATTTATGCTATCTCTGGCAGGTATTCCGCCAATGATTGGATTTTACGCAAAATTTGCAGTCCTCCAAGCGGTCGTCAACGCTGGCTTTGTGTGGTTGGCTGTAATGGCCGTAATGTTTTCACTGATCGGTGCATTTTATTATTTGCGCATTATCAAATTAATGTATTTTGACGAACCAGAAACAACTGAACCTATCGTACCGAATGGAGATGTGAAAATATTATTTAGTGCCAATGGATTGGCGGTTCTTTTATTAGGAATATTTCCGCAAGGTTTGATGGGTTTGAGTCTCTACGCAATTCAAAACACGATGTGATTAGTTGTCAATAGTCTTCAAATAATGCTATTGTGCCTTGTCTGCAAAATATCAATAATGAATTCATTGCATTACTTGAGTTAAAGTAATTCCTGTAATTCTAATTGAGTTTTAGATAAAAAACTCAATACCAGTGTCATCCTCATCGCTTGATTTATTCTGTGTAATCCCCATATAAGCGCAAAACATTCGAGGAGAAAGTTATGCAAACTGAAACAACAAAAGAACACTTAAGTTTCCAAGCTGAAGCGAAGCAATTGCTTAAGCTGATGATTCATTCCTTATACAGCAATAAAGAGATTTTTTTACGTGAATTAATTTCGAATGCTTCCGATGCTGCTGATAAATTACGATTTGAAGGATTAACGGACGGGGCTCTCTATGAATCTGATTCCGAGCTCAAGATTCGCATTAATTACGATCCCGCTGAGAGGACTATAACGATCTCCGATAATGGAATCGGAATGTCGCGTCAAGAAGTAATTGAAAATATTGGTACGATCGCTAAATCGGGGACTCGGGAATTCTTTAATTCTCTAACTGGGGATCAGGTTAAAGATGCTCACCTGATAGGTCAATTTGGTGTAGGGTTTTATTCTGCATTTATTGTTGCTGAGAAGGTGGTTCTCGTTACACGACGTGCTGGATTAACCGCAGAGCATGGCGTACGCTGGGAATCCAGTGGTGAAGGCGACTATACTTTGGAAACGGTTAAAAAGACAACACGGGGAACTGATATTATTTTACATCTGCGCCAAGGCGAAGATGAATTTCTTAATGGTATGCGTATTCGTCATATCATTCGCAAGTATTCCGATCATATTACATTGCCTATCGTGATGTGCAAAGAAGAATGGTCGCAAGAAGAAAATAAAAATATTGTTTCGCATGAAGATGAAACAATCAATCAAGCAAATGCATTATGGGCACGCTCAAAATCCGAGATTACTACTGAGCAATACAATGAGTTTTATAAACATATAGCACATGATTTCGAACCGCCGTTAGCTTATCTTCATGCGCACGTTGAAGGTAAGCAAGAATATACCCAACTGCTTTATATTCCATCTCGCGCACCATTTGATTTGTTTGACCGTGAGCGGCGTCACGGCATCAAACTTTATGTCCAGCGAGTATTCATTATGGACGACGCCGAAAAATTATTACCAAATTATTTGCGTTTTGTGCGCGGTGTGATTGATTCAAATAATTTACCGTTAAACGTTTCTCGTGAAATCTTGCAAGAATCCAAAGATATAGATTCGATACGTGCTGGGGTGGTAAAAAAAATTCTTGGATTGATCGAAGATTTATCTAAGAATGAAGAGGAAGGTGGTAAGGAAAAATATAACACCTTTTATCGTGAATTCGGCCAAGTACTAAAAGAAGGCATTGGCGAAGATTATAGCAACCGAGAGCGTATTGCGAAATTATTGCTTTTTGTTACAACACACGATGAATCAGATGAGCCGGCAACTTCTTTGGATGAATATATTCAACGCATGAAAGATGGTCAAGAAAAAATCTATTATGTGACTGCCGATAGTCTTCGGGCTGCCAGAAATAGTCCGCATCTTGAGGTTTTCCGGAAGAAAGGTATTGAAGTTCTATTATTATTTGATCGTGTAGATGAATGGTTAGTCAGTAATTTACCGGAATTTGCTGGAAAATCGTTGCAATCGGTTGCTAAAGGTGGTTTGGACCTTGGAAGTTTGGCTGATGAAGCTGAAAAAGAAGCTCAAGAAAAAGAAATAACAGCTTTTCAGGAACTAACGGATAAACTGAAGCAAACGCTCAGTGAGCAAGTTAAGGATGTGCGTGTTACTTATCGATTGACAGAGTCGCCGGCTTGCTTGATTGCCGATAGCTACGACATGGGGGGTAATTTGGAGCGATTGTTGAAATCGGCAGGTCAAAAAATCCCACACAGTAAACCAATCCTTGAAATTAATCCGCATCACCCGATGGTGCAGCGCTTAAAAACAGAGGCGGAAAATTTTGCAGATTGGGGGTATATTTTATTTGATCAAGCATTATTAGCGGAGGGGGGGCAATTGGAAGATCCGGCTGCATTCGTTAAGAGATTGAATTATCTGTTATTGTCAAAATAATAAATAATAGAACTTATTTGGGTTATTGCGTAATGCTTACTTACCAATAAAGCGGTGGTTGAAACTTCTTTTAACTTTTACTGTCTTTTATAGTGATTATGTTGAGTGACATGATTACCAAAAGCTTAAAATTAACAAGATAATTCGTGAATAATTTTAATTCTGATTCATTGATTGATTCCGGTAGAAACTATCAGGCTAAGTTGCTTGCCCCTTTTGCCGTGTTGGGAATCAGAATTGAAGAAGATTGGTTAACCGATATTGATTATTTGCCTTTAAACACACCGACATTATTGCCGCAAACTTCATTAGCGAAAGAAGTATACAGGCAATTACAGGCTTATCTACGTAATCCGAATTTTACGTTTGACCTAAGCCTGCATATCGGGGGTACAGTGCATCAACAACGCGTGTGGCGGGTAATTCAAGCAATACCCAGCGGTAAAACCATTAGTTACGCAGAAATAGCTACACAATTGCATTCGGCACCCAGAGCCGTGGGACGTGCTTGCGGAGCCAATCGTTTGCCCATTGTTATTCCTTGCCATCGAGTTATAGCGAAAAACGGTGGACTAGGGGGGTTTATGAATGCAAGTGACGGCGATCCTTTAGAAATTAAACGATGGTTATTACGACATGAGAGCACCTGAAGTTAATGCTAGTTTGCTCGATGAGTTTTCAGACGCTTTGTGGTTGGAAGATGGTTTATCACGTAATACATTGGATAGTTATCGTAATGATTTGCAGCTTTTTAGCACTTGGCTGAAAAAACGAAAACCCGATGTTAGCTTTCTTACTGATGCAACGCGTTCCGATATACTGAATTTTCTGGAAACTCGAGTTTCCGAAAAAATAAAAGCCAGTACCGCAAGCAGAGAATTATCGAGCTTAAAGCGTTTTTATCGTTATTTATTGCGTCAAGGCAAGATCAGTGTTGATCCAAGCTTGAACATAGAAACACCAAAAATGCAACGCCATTTACCCGAAAGCCTTTCCGAAATCGAAGTCGAACAATTGCTAAACGCGCCGGATCTTGCGGCTCCATTGGGATTGCGAGATCGCGCCATGTTGGAGGTTTTGTATGCGAGTGGTTTAAGAGTTTCCGAATTGATCAATCTGAAATACTCGCAAGTGAGTATGGATATGGGTATTCTCAAGATCCTTGGTAAAGGTAGAAAAGAGCGGTTAGCACCGCTAGGCGATGAATCATTGGAATGGCTGGGGCGTTATACTCGTGAAGCACGACCAGCTTTATTAAATGGCATTGTGACAGATACGATTTTTGTTACTACGCGCGGTAGTGCAATGACTCGTCAAGCATTTTGGTATCTGATTAAACGATACGCACATCAAGTCAATATAACCAAACAATTGTCTCCGCATACTCTCCGGCATGCATTTGCTACACATCTATTAAACCACGGTGCCGATTTACGTGTGGTTCAATTACTTCTTGGGCATGCAGATATATCGACTACACAAATTTATACTCATATTGCACGTGAGCGTTTGAAGAAACTTCATGCTGCGCACCACCCACGTGGGTAATGGGTAATATAAAACTCGTTATTTTTTTGCCAACATCATATAAATGGCCAAGATACTTAGGCCGGTAAAAGCAATCAATGACCAATCCGGTATTGTTAGAGAAAATAATTTCCAATCTACGCTGGCGCAATCTCCATTCGCTTCAAACATACCTGGCCACCACTGTGCAATAGGTAATGCATTTAGAAATGCTTCTTCTGGGCTGATTCCACATTCAAATGATTCTGGATATCGAATCAACCAAGCGTGGCGGGCAGCTATGGTTGCGCCTATGCACGAAAAGATAGTTAGAAAAAAACCATAAATACGCCGACCTGTTACTTTTGGGTTGTGAAGAAATGCAACAGAAGCAGTAAGAACGAGCATCCAATATGCAAGCCGTTGCGCTACACAAAGTGGACATGGCAATAATCCCTGTATATGCTGTAGATATTGCGCGTAACCGAGTAATCCGAGACAGCTCAGCAAAATAAATAAGAATAATAGCTTCATGAGACTATTTCTAATCAAAAAGTCATTGAATATGAATTTGAAAAAATAATTATCGCAAGTACTTGCGAGTCATTTGAATTATGATAATTTTTTTAATTTATTCATCAGCACGATTTGTAATTCTTCGCTAATCCAAGCTTTTCTAGGTATTGCCCAAAGTTTTTCATGTGCAAAGCCTTTGCATTGTAGAGCATTTTCCTCTGGCATCAAGATAACATCCGCTTCAGGGAATTCAATTTCAGATAATTTAAACAGATGATTTTCCCGATAATCATGTAATTCTGCTTTCAATCCAGATTTATGGATAAGTTCGAAAAACCACTGGGCATTATCGTCACTAGAAATTGCATGTAGTTTTTTGTTTTTGAAATAAGAAATAGATTGCTGTGAAGCGGGCTCGTTTACATTATATGCGATTTCGCTGACTAATTTCATACGATAGGTTTTGTCCTGCTGATCAGTATTATGCTCGCGGTGTGTTTCTTCACTGGCAGTAATGAGCATGCTTGATTTTGTTAAGAAACGTTGACACATGCGTAACGGGCCAGCCGGCAGTAGTAAGCCATTGCCATAACTTTGCACGCTAAAATCAATAATAATTATTTCAATATCACGTTCCAGGCGAAAATAAGGTAAGCCGTCCGTGCAAATAATAACATTACAGTTAGGATGTGCATTCAACATGGCTTGTGCGACTTCAATCAGATTACTACCAATCCAGACGGGACATGATTCACCGCAACGTTCCGCCAGGAGCAATGTTTTGTTGTCTACACCAGGACTATTGTTGAATGAGGTTACAGCACAAGGCAAGCCGGGATAATCAGAATTGCCGTGCGTAATGATTCCGGGGGTGTATCCATTTCTTTGTAGAGTATCAACGATCCATAGTATGCATGGAGATTTGTTGTGATCTATGGTACTTAAGCTATCGATGACAATTACGGGTATAGGTAGCTTGGTCATGGGCAGAATATCTAGCCAATAACACAGCTTTTTTAGAATCAGAAAGCATCCATACAGCATACTGACTGGCCATAGAAGAAAATGCAACGGTGTTATGCGATACCAGTAGAGCTCGGATAATTTCATATTATTATGATATTATACTTAAAAATTAATGTAATAGATGAGAGTGAGTGATCGTAAAATTGTTTCCGCAGATCGACGTAAAAACTGCGATGATTAATTAAGTGTGAGACGTGATCAATTTTATCAATCATTCTCCAATGATAGGTTGTCAAATTTTAATCAAACAAAATTAAAAAAATATAGCGATGCGATTGAATCGAATATTAGTTCCGACCTCATCATCCGATGATAAACTTAAAAAACCCCATCATATTGCCTATACCGATTGGGGTGATCTGGAAAATCCTTCTGTGGTGGTTTGCGTTCACGGGTTAACTCGAAATTGTCGAGATTTTGATTGCTTGGCTTTCGTACTGCAAAAAAAATTTCGAGTTATCTGCATGGATGTGGTAGGGAGAGGCCAAAGCGATTGGCTGGAGCACGCTCAAGATTATGATTGCTACTCTTTGTATCTTTCAGATGCTATTTCGTTGCTAGCGCATATTAAATCGCATTATACATCACCTATTACGCTTGATTGGGTCGGAATCTCTATGGGAGGATTGATTGGTATGTTTTTGGCGATACAACCCAATTTACCCGTCTCGATCAATAAGCTCGTAATCAGTGACATCGGACCATTGATTCCTGCCGTGGCATTAAAAAGAATTGCTGAATATGTAGGAAAAGATCCTCGTTTTAAAAGCTTCGGTGAGTTTAAAGCATATATGAAAGCGATTTCCGTATCTTTTGGGCCCTTAACCGAGGAGCAATGGACGCATTTAGCCATTCATAGCATGCGTGAATACCCTGATGGTTCATGTGGTTTTCGGTATGACCCAAGAATTGCGATCAGCTTTAAAGAACGCGAAATTAAAGATATTGATTTGTGGGAGCAATGGGACATGCTAAAAGTGCCAACCTTAGTGTTGCGCGGAACAGAATCTGATATTTTATCGGCGGAAACAGCTTTGCAAATGCAAGCCCGTGGCGCAAGAGCAAAGGTTGTCGAAATTAATGGTGTCGGTCATTCACCAATGCTGATGGATAAGGAACAAATTAATATTGTTTATCAATGGCTATGTCATTCTTAAGCGTTGATAATGGTGAGCGTAATAATCGACGTTTGCAAGCAAAATTTGCGTGCTCCCAAATATGTGGTAACAGCAACATGGTTCGCAGGGGATTATCGTAAGGATTGAAGCAAGGCAACAAAGCATTGGTTGTTATCGGAACAGGTTCCGGTTTTGATCTGCCAAGATCGGACAGGGCGCATGGCGGATTTTGTGTTAAGAAGAATCGACAAGACTCATCTTGATTGGACTCTTGGCGGCATTGAAATTACGCGGCTGACCGGTTAATGGAGCGCCGGTATTGTATTGGAATGTTTAGCCAAAAGTCCGGAAATGAATCATTGTGGAAATTTTTGGCTTAAATGATTTTTCTTGATTAGATGGGGTGGCTGATGGGACTCGAACCCACGACAACCGGAATCACAATCC
>DJMI01000113.1 GCA_002435335.1 Nitrosomonas sp. UBA6494 | reverse complement strand
ACAAAAGTTCTTACACTCTCGACAGTTTCTATTTGTTGACAACAGTTTCTTCTGCTCATTTTGCGAGAATGTTGTATCTCGTATCGTTACTTTGCTTCTATTTTTAACGGCGGCTTCTTTGATGCTGAATGTCTAAACTTGAGTTAAGTGTTTTACAGAAAAAAATAATCCTTTTGTTTTAATGCATTAATTGACTTGCTCGCTACACATGTTACACTTGATGTACCTAATTCTGTACCGGTAGATGGTTTATGGATGCAATCAGTTATACGGCAGCGCGTGCCAATTTGGCCAAAACGATGGAGCAGGTTTGTAATGATCATTCGCCCGTCATTATTACCCGCAAACGGGAAGCACCGGTTGTCATGATATCACTGGAGGATTATCAAGCAATGGTGGAAACCGCCTATTTGCTCCGATCACCAACGAATGCGCGGCGTTTGTTGGAGTCGATAGCCGAGCTTGAAGCAGGAAAAGGTGTTGCTCGGCAATTGAGCGAATGAATCTGATCTTTTCTCCCCATGCTTGGGAGGATTATCTTTACTGGCAGCAAACCGATAAATCCACGGCTAAAAGGATTCATAACTTGATCAAAGCGATTCAGCAGACACCTTTCGAAGGAATCGGCAAACCGGAGCCGCTAAAACATGGGCTTGCCGGTTATTGGTCAAGGCGAATTAACGATGAACATAGAATTGTGTATAAAATCGTCGATGGCGATATGTTTATCGCACAATTACGTTTTCATTATTAAAAACAAATAGAATCGCTGATCAACCCGTTTAAATGATGTTTCTAAACTAAAAGGATCACCCCAAAACGACTTACCGATGATCATCTACCACTTCACTTCTGCAGAATTCGCTGTCAAAGCCTTGCGTGACCGCCGTTTGAAAATTGCACGCATCAATGAATTAAGCGATCCGCTTCAATTGTGTGCAGACAGTTTTTCCGATAGCGATGGTCAATCCAAATTGAAAGCCTTCAGAAACCATATGAATGAACGCTACGGCATCGTTTGTTTCTTGAAAAACTATGACGATCCGGTATTGTGGAGTCATTACGCCGATGGTCATCGCGGGGTTGCGCTGGTATTTGAAATTCCCGATGATCAAGCAATCATTGCACACTACCAACCCGAGCGCTTTCGTTTGGACGTCGATGCTGCGATGCAGCGTGGCGGATTTGCCGAACCCGATTTGCAAGCGTTCATTGCGGCAAAATTCGCAAGCTTACGATACGAAAACGAAGTGCGGCTGATTTGTGGGTTAAACGATCATTTTTGCCAGATCGATGCCAAAGGGAAAAAAGTCTATTTTGAGTCGCTGAGCTTGGAATCTTTCGGTGTGGATACGTTAAAGCTAGTCGGATTAATTCGCGGTGCACGTTGCGATTTGAAGCCCGCAGATATCGCAAGTGAGTTGCTGGCGGTGGATTTACTGCCTGTTCAAGATGCACGGCTGGATTTGTCGTTCTCTCAAATTGTTGCCGGGGAAAGCTATCCGGTCAATGGCGTGCGGTCATTCTCCGCCTGCTGTTTTAGGGTTTGAATCAGCTATCCATCGAACGTAGGGATGGAATATTGATTTGTGCTTTGTTCAATACCGCCCGGTTTTGTCTTGCAGCTATCTAAATAAAAATCTACACTGATCTTATACCTAACTCTCAAAGAGCTTCACATGATTATTTGCGTGTTTGCCTTACAATCCGGTGGTGAATTCCATTAACGCCCCTAACAGAGCGATTGTATTTGTTCATGGATTGCTCGGATTTTCTACCGTGACGATCCTGGGTAAGGATTTTCAGTATTTCCGATCCTTATCGCCATATCTTCAGCAATTCTCACTACCGGTTTTCTTTCCGGCATTACCACCGGCAGGCTATATTGAAGAACGAGCACGAGCTTTGTCAGCTTTTCTCGATCAGCTTAAGGCGGAGCGGATCGATCTGATTGCCCATAGCATGGGAGGGCTCGATTGCCGTTATGTGATCCATCATTTTAATTCGCAGCGGCGGATTCGAACCCTGACAACCATTACCACCCCGCACCACGGTTCACCGTTAGCACAATGGGTGATCGACGGTGAGGTTCCTTTTTCTGCCTGCCTTCGCCGCCTTGCGCTACCGGCGCTTTATGATTTAACACCTCAATCTTGCAAGCAATTTAACGCGGAAATTGGTGATGATCCGGATGTGATCTATCGCTCGTATGCAGCTATGCGACCGGTCGGTGAAATGCCACTATTATTCCGTCCATGGACTGAAGCGCTTAGCGCAAGCGATGGCGACAACGATAGTCAAGTTCCGGTAGCATCGGCGCGATGGGGGGAATTTAAAGGCATATTACGCGCGGATCATGTGGAATTGACAGGTTGGAACATGGGTTGGCGTAATACAGCTCAAGCTCGACCCTTTGAGCATTTGAGATTTTATGCGAGTCTAGTACAGGAATTGGCTGCAAGTGGTTAATTAAACAGAATCAACAGCAACTTCTGAAAAAGGTGGAAGCCATGATTAAACCAGCAAAACAATCGAACCGTTTGGTTTCGTTATTTTATTTGGTTCTATTGATTGTGCCCAGCGTGATTTTCGCTGGAGTCATTGGACTTCTATTTTATGCCAGTTTGGATCAATCTGATTCGGTTAAGAAAACAGATCAGATGTTTCCATCCATATCCCAGGTAGCTCAATGGTTTGATCCAATTTTCTTCCAATACAATCTGACGTTACTGGTCTTCGCAGTTGCTGTCGTACCGATGATTACATTGTTTTACATTCACACCATGCGTGAGGAAAAGCGGCAACGCTTACTCCACCAGCTATCGCCCGAAGCACTTGCCGATCAGAAGATACTGGAATATATCAACAGCTACCTGGAAAAAGCATTCACCTGGCGTCATTATTTAGGCAGCATGACGACGTTGATGCTGGTTATCATGTTTGGTTGCATGATTATTTTATTGCTGAAGCCGATGCCGCTGAACGGTTCGGACGGAACTGGGGTTAATTATTGCAAGGGCGCTAATTTCCTCATGTTAGGTACTTATATGGAATCCTACGTACTGGATAAGATGCCCGGCTCTTGCGATTCCATCGCAGAGGCAATGCCGGCTACTTCAGATGCGCAATCGTCCAACCACTATATCCGGATGCTGATTTATACATTAACCGCCTTTCAATTCGGATTTCTCGGGGGATATGTTTATTTTATCGGTCTGTTGGTGCGCAGCTACTTTACGCTGGATATGACACCCAATCTATTCATTGTCAGCAGTGTTCGCATGATGATCGGTTCACTGTTGGCTTTGGTTTCCTGCTTTGCTGTCATTCAACCCGGTATCATTGCACCGGATGGTATTTCTCATGACCTCATCATCAAGAGCTTACCGGTTTGGAGTTTTATGATCGGTTTTTTCCCCAGCCGAGGATTAACGCTGCTCGATAATATTGCAACCAAAACCCTCGGCTGGGCGCGTATTACTGAATTTTCTTCGCCGTTATCGGATCTGCCAAGCGTTAACTACGATCACGAAATACGTTTGCAACGCGAAGGCTATGACAACATCGAAAATTTTGCCAACGCCGATGCACTTGATCTTGCTTTACGCACAGGGTATGGATATCGGCAATTGCAGCAATGGATCAGTCAGTCTCAATTGCACGGCCATTTACGCGACGACTATCAAATATTTGTCAAAAGTACCGGCATATCTTCAATGGACGAATTGGTTCATTTCTGGCAGGTAACAAAAAAACATCGCCCGAACGATAATCCCACCGAACTATTGATTGATGCCGCCAGTGCATCGGGACGAAATCTTAATGGCAAAATTCGCATTCTTTGTACGTTGGCCGAAGCTCAGGCAGTCACAAAAAAACAGGATGATATTTGACAGCAATTAATGGGTGTTACCCATTAATTGCCCCAAATTAAAAGCGAATTATTGTGGCGGGGGTGGTGGCGGATTACCCGGTGGCGGTGGTGGCGGTGTGAAATTTGCCGGCGNNTGGAGGCGGAGGTGGAGGTGGAGGAGAATTGCTACTTACGGGTTGGTTATTAGAAAAGCTACCCGAAACCGGAACGCGATGACCTTTTGCATACATACACTGGATATAACTGAAATCATAGCGCTGTTGACCAATGTAACCCGATGTCGTTGCTGTACCTGAACCGATAGCACTGCCGCCGAGCAACCCCGCTCCGGCGCCAATTGCAGCACCAGGGCCACCGCCTATTGCAGCACCTGCTGCTGCACCCAATCCGGCACCAATCGCAGCACTTTCTATTCCGCTAGTTTGCGACAATTGCCGCGGTGTTCTTCCCCCGATTTGCTCGGCGGCATACTCCCGGCAATAATAATCATCGCTCCGGAATTGCTCAAAACTTTTCCCTGAGCCGGGCAATGTCATCACGCTTGGGCCAGTCGGCATATAAACGCAAGCAGTAAGTACGCCCGTCATCAACAAAATCGGCAATCTTCTTAAAGTAATCATTTTTTCCCCTTTTTACATTATTGTCCTGGTGGTTGCGGTGCAACTTGCAGCCATCCTCCCGGGCAACGCTTAACATAAGGATAATATCCATCGGGATTCTGACAATAATACCAATAATTGGTTTGCGGTTGAGCCGGTTGCACTTGCTGTTGCTGGATATAAACCGGCGGCGTCGTCGGCACGATCACAGTTTGCGGTGGATAATAGTAAGCAGGTGGATAGTAATAAGAAGGATAACCCCATCCATAGCCGCGATATCCATAACCACCGTATCCGTAACCACCGTATCCATAGCCACCATAAAATCCAGGGCCGTAATACCCTAAACCGATACTCCAATGACTATGGCTATGCCCATGAGCCCAAACCGAACTGCTTGAAACCAGACCAAGCAGCATGATTACAAAATACAACAATTTAATATTTCGCATAGAATTATCACTCAATGATTTCAATAAACAAAATTTGGACACTCTTAGTACCTGTTAATTCCATAATAGTACTTTCGCGGCTTCTGTGCTGAGATACTTAGGAAAAATAAAACGCAACGCAAGTATTGCGCTTTACTTTGTGATTTTAAGTACCTCACCATTACCCCTAAATGGATCTTACTGAATATTTGTATAACTGACTATTTGGGGTTTTTATGGTGCCGACACCAAGAATCGAACTCGGGACCTTCTGATTACAAATTCTAAAATGTACTGTTTTACGTTGTTTTAATATTTTTTAATATCCATTCATATCATTGTTTTGTATTGATTTTTACTGTTAAGTTGTTTTAAACTCCACCTCATAGTTTTACGCCTACTGTCTACATAGTGTCTACATGGCGTCTACATGGAAGGAGATTAAAACAATGACCGCACCCCAAACACCCCCGCAGAAAATCACAAAATCCTATGTAGACAAATTGTCTACACCGCAAACCGGCCAAGCCTTTATCCGTGATACCGAACTTAAAGGGTTTGCTGTGCGCGTCACTTCATCCGGTGCCAAATCATTCATTCTGGAAAAAAGAATTGACGGCAAGGTGAAACGATTAACCCTTGGCCGCTATCCGGAAATAACCGTTGAGCAAGCCAGAAAGGAAGCGCATAAATTACTCGGCCAAATCGCCACTGGCCGGAATCCTGTCGCCGAGAAAAAGCAGGAAGCTTTACAAGGCACGACACTGAAACAAGCTTTCGATGATTTCGTAAAAACCCGTAAAAATCTTAAAGAACGAACGCTCTATGATTACCGGCGAGTGATGTCTATTATTTTTGCCGACTGGCAGGATAAGGCGATGATTGATATCAATAAGGACATGGTCAGCAAGCGACATAACAAAATCGGCGCGGAAAGAGGCGAAGCTTATGCCAATTTGTCGATGCGTTTTTTGCGTGCTCTATTTAATTTCGCCATCGCACAATATGAAGACGGCAACGGCAATTCGATCTTGCGAGAAAACCCGGTAACTCGGCTCACGCAAACCCGCGCATGGTATCGGGTGGATCGTCGACAGACGGTCATTAAACCGCATGAACTGGAACCCTGGTTTAACGCGATCATGAACTTGAAAAATGATCCCATCAGCCAGAATCGCGAAACCATCCGGGATTATTTACTGTTAGTGCTGTTTACCGGCCTAAGACGGGAAGAAGCCGCCAGCATGACCTGGAATAACATCGATCTGCAAGCAAAAACCCTGAAAGTGACGGACACCAAAAACCATTCGGATCACACCCTCCCCTTGTCCGATTTTCTTTATGACTTGCTGCAAAAAAGAAAAGCACAGGCAATTAACGAATATGTATTTCATAGAGCAAGCGGAACCGGCTATGTTTGCGAACAACGCAAGCAAATGGCCAAGGTCATCAAGGAATCCGGCGTTTCCTTCACCATCCATGATTTGCGCAGAACTTTTCTCACCGTTGCAGAAAGCCTCGATATTCCAGCCTACGCCGTGAAACGCCTGGCCAATCATAAAATGAGCAGTGACGTTACTGCTGGCTATATTGTGACCGATGTGGAGCGACTACGGCAGCCGATGCAGAAAATAACCGACTACCTTCTCAAATGCGCTAGTTATAAGCCATCGGCGACAATAACCGATTTATCCAAAAGAAAATCGCACAAAACATCTTGACTTCATACGGCATTGCCGTAACATAAACCATGTACACTATTGCCGAAACCGAAGTATTCAGCCGCTATGTCAGCGACTATTGGACTGAGGACGAACGCGCAGCATTTGCCGTCTGGATTGCGGAACACTACGACACTGGAGACATTGTTCCAGGATCAGGCGGTTGCAGAAAGGTGCGCTGGTCACGCAAAGGCACAGGAAAAAGCGGCGGTTTGCGTGTGATCTATTACAACATGCTGGAAGATGGCACTATCTGGCTATTGCTGATATACGCCAAAACCAAACACGAAAATATCCCTGCTCATTTA
>DJMI01000138.1 GCA_002435335.1 Nitrosomonas sp. UBA6494 | reverse complement strand
ACTCGGGAGATTACTCCCGAGTCGAGTTTTCACCGTCAAGAAGGCTTTTAGGCTTTTCTGCCCTAATCTTTTTTCCAAAAAATTTACATACCATTGGATCGAGCCGATAGCGTTCGAGAAAAACCAGTGCGGCGGCTTCTTCTAGTAGCGCGGTAGGTTGGAGTGACTTTAGGAACTCCAACATGTTTTATGCTTTGCGATTGTTGGATTTCGTGGCATTCTCCAACCTACCAACTTACTTAGCCCGTATGACAATAAGCGAAGCGCATTGTGCCATCAGGTTTTTTTGAGTCGGCGTCATGTCGTTATGATCATATGAAGTGCACAAGCCGGCAAAAGCTTTATCGACGTTGACCGATACCGTTGCTTGGGCTGGTAACAGCCATCCTTAGAAATTTGGAGAGGATTTCATGAAACGACGCATTGTGTTAAAAGCAGTTGCTGTGGCAGCGGCATTGCCGCTGATCCCGGCTTGTTTACGCGACAGCGTGGTTGGCGAGGCTGCCAGCCCGATTACGCCGCTTAATAAGCCGCATGCAGAATGGCGTAAATTGCTCTCTCCCAGAGCTTATCAAATCCTGTTCGAAGAAGCCACCGAACGTCCGGAATCCAGTAATCTGGTGTATGAAGACCGAAAAGGCACGTTCATTTGCGCGGCTTGTTATTTGCCGTTATTCGACAGCGCACACAAATATGAAAGCTGGACCGGCTGGCCCAGTTTCACCCAGCCGATCCCTGGCCATATCGCCACCAAGATGGATTTCAAATTGATCAAACCGCGCACGGAATACCATTGCGTGCGCTGCGGCGGTCATCAAGGTCATGTATTTAAAGACGGCCCACCGCCTCGCGGTGAGCGTTGGTGCAACAATGGCTATGCGCTCAATTTTGTCCCTAAAGACGAACCATTGCCTATGCTTCGCAGTTGAATCCGAGAATGAATCGCTTGTTTCGGCAGAAAATTTGCCAGTGGTCGTTATGCATATGCAGCAGCCCAAACTCGATCTGGAAGTCGCTTCGTCAAATCAGGTTCGGGCTACTTAAATCAACAGAGGATAGTAGAATTAAGATTATCTTATTACCGTTTCACCCAGATCAGCTTTCGCTTTGTTAAATTGTTTATCTTGTCCGCCTGCTGCAGTTTTTCTATGCAATTCCGCTTCTTGCAAATCTTCGGCTAATTCTTTCTTATATTCACGAATATTGGCTTGCAAATGTGATTTAAGATTTTGTCCTTGGCGGCCATAGTAATATGGATGATCTTCATACTGATTGAGTTGTTGTTGATAAGCTTCCAATTTTTCGGAAATCTCCTTTGCCAGGCCTTCGTAGTAATTTGCCAAAGCAGCATGATCATTCGGATTAATACTGCTTGGAGCCGCCGGCGCTTCGGCAAATGCTGAGGTTGTTACGAAACCAAAAAGTAATATTGAAATGATTGCGGTCGCTTTTAGTGTGTTCATGGTATTTCCTTTTATTAAACAGTTAAGATGTTGTCATCATAATGACTACAAAGCACGATGTATATTGGGGAAACTTTGGTTTTTAACTAAGGGAAACCATTAATAACTTACTGAAAGGGAAGGTGTTTGCTGTCGCCTTGAATCGACTGCCTCGAGAACGTTTTTCAGNNAAAATCGCATAGTCAGCGCGTTAAGATGTACGTATTCCCGGGGCAAGGTCACTCGCAATAATCGCCGCAAGTGCATTCATGATAATGAATGCTCTGTCAAACTGAGCATTAAGCACAATATGCGCACGTATGGCTAAATGTGCGTTATTGGTTTGACCTTCATTATTTGTTTGCATAATGGAACTACTTCTTTTTAGTTGTTGCCCATATGAATAGATTAAGCCAATTTGAACGGTGGCGACAGGTCTTTTTTAACCCTTAATATTTTATTGATATCACTATCATTTGCTTATTCGATTCTTAACTATCAGATTTCAGATAATTGCACTATTGGTCTTATCGAGTTTCCACGCTGCTGCGCAAGAAACATCCGATTTTCCCGGTAAGACGGCTATCGTTTCCTTATCGGCGCCGCAGCCGGTAGCAAAATTACTTAATCAATATCTTCAATTACCTACAGAGCCGTTTGCTAGCGAGTATGACGAAAAAATATTTGTGCATCGCATACAAAAAGAAATCCGTGAAATTATGGCGACTGAAGGTTACTTCAATGCCATAGTCTCCGTAACAAAGCCGACACCAATACAATCCATTGAGATCAAAATTGATCCTGGCGCATTGACTTACGTTGATTCGGTTAGTATTGAATTTACTGGTGATATCACCAATGGTGATAAAGAGCACCAGAAACGCATTGAGCAACTTCGAGCCATGTGGTCGTTAAAAACCGGACAGCCGTTTCGTTCTGCCGATTGGGAGCAGGCAAAATCCGCGTTGATTGATAGCATCACACAACACGCATTTGCCGCCGCTGTCATTACTGACAGCCAGGCTAGCGTCGATCCCAACGCAGCTCGCGCAGATCTTATCGTTACTATCGATTCTGGGCCTATTTTCTACTTAGGAGAAATTCAAGTCGTCGGCCTGGAGCGTTATGATGCATCACGGATTACGCAGCTTGCGCCTTTCAAGCTAGGCGATATTTATAACCGTGATTTACTGCATCAATATCAACTCGCAGTGCAGAAAGCGCCGCAATTTAGCACGGTTTCAGTCAGTATCGTGCCCGATATCGCACAACAACGGTCAATCCCGGTTAAAGTCATGCTAACAGAAGCACAAACACAGCGTTTTGCATTCGGTGCGGGATATAGCTCCAATAATGGTGCGCGCGGCGAAATTAATTACCGCAATCATAATTTTTTGAATCGCGCTTGGAATCTCACCAGCTTGCTGCGGTTGGAACAAAAACGGCAAACATTTATGGCGGGTATTGATACCTTACCCAATCAGGACAATATTTTTTATTCGCTCGGTACTAGCTTGCAAACAACGGATATCCAGGGATTAAGAACCATCGAGGAAAAGGTCGGTATCTCCCGCAATTTTCAGACAACAACGATACAAATGCAGTTTAGCTTGAATTGGCAGCGTGAGAACAAAAAACCCGATGGTGCCATTAACCAGACCAACGATGCATTGGTACTGGATTGGCGTTGGCGTCGCTTGGTGATCGATGATCCAATCAATATCCGGCGTGGAAATCTCACAGAATTGCGTATCGGTGGTAGCAGTCAGCAATTATTATCGGAGCAAGATTTTGTCCGCACTTATGCCAAGCATCAAAGCTGGTGGCCGGTAGGTGAGCGCGATGTGTTTTTTCTGCGTGCTGAAGCGGGTTATACGCTTGCATCATCGCGATTTGGCATTCCACAAGAATATTTGTTCCGTGCCGGTGGTATTCAGTCAGTGCGGGGTTATGACTTCAAAGGTATTGGCGTGACAGAAGGCAATGCAATTGTTGGCGGACGAGTAATGGCGACAGGAACTGCGGAATATACGCATTGGCTGACCCAGCAATGGGGTGCTGCAGCATTTGCTGACATCGGATCCGCCGCAGACAGCTGGCAAAACTTGCACACATTTATCGGCTATGGTGCAGGCGTCCGCTGGCGCAGTCCGGTAGGACCGATCGCACTTGATCTGGCGCGTGGACATGAAACTGGTTCATTGCGTGTGCATTTCTCGATGGCTGTAGCGTTCTAATTAATTCCCATGAATGATTCACACGTTGATCACCCATTACTGCCAAGCCGGCGGCGGCAATACCGTAAGCTTGCCGGTGGCTTACTATTGTTACTGTTATTGGTGATTAGCATGGGTTACGGGTTTTTGAGCAGCCAGCCCGGTTTACAATGGATCGCAACCGCTATCAACCGTTGGAGTGGTGACTCGATTCGATTGTCCGGGATACATGGAACGTTGCGTGATATGCGTATTGAAACGCTGCATATCCAAACCGATGGACTGCAACTCTCGGCACAAAATATTAATTTCGTTTGGAATCCGACTGAATTATTGCAGCGGCAGCTTGTGATTGATCAACTGTCATTGGGTAAGGTAAATATCGATAGGCATTTGACCGAAGTAGCCAATCCACAATTAAAACTACCCGAGCGACTGCGATTGCCATTTGGATTGTCGATTATGTCGCTGAATGCTGGTTCTGTTTATTTCAATGACGCAGAAGTATTTTCCAAATTGATACTGGCATTCCATAGCGATGGTCTGCATCACCGTATTACGCAACTGAATATCGATACTCCGTGGGGGCATATCGAATCACATGCAGTTCTTAATGGAGATGCGCCATTTAGTTTGTTTGTGAGAGCCAAAATGGCAACTATTGGCGCCTGGGGCGATATCGATGCAACCATTGAAGGTGATTTGGCGCTGCTTTCAATTGAAGCCAGTAATGCACCGTCTGATGCCAGAATGCAACTACAAGCACAACTGCAACCGTTTGCGACTAATCCGGTAACACAATTTCACGCCATTGTTGAACAATGGAATCCTGCCGATTTTCTGGCTGGCGCGCCACAAGCAGAATTGTTTTTGTCGACACAGTTAGTCCAGAATCAGGCTGGGCAATTAGAAGGCAATATCAATATCCAAAATAGCGGTGTCACTTCGTTTGATCGTGGCGGTATTCCCGTCACGGCAATCAATACATCTGCACTGATTACTCAAGAATTTCTTAACTTATCGGATATCAATCTTCAATTGGAATCGGGAGGAATCATACGTGGTGCATTGGCCTTGGACTGGAAAACACGATTGATCACTTCGGTGCTATCAGTCAAACAGCTCAATCCACAGCAACTTGACAGCCGCCTGCAACCCGCAAAAATTTCTGGCAACATCAAACTATCTGGTGACACTGATACACAATCTGCACAAGTTGATCTACACGATCGGGCGCTTCGTATTAACGCCAATATTACTCGCACCGAAGATCTGCTGGTGCTTGAACAATTCCAATTGCAACGCAAGCAATCGCAATTGATCGGTCAAGGAAAAATGCAGCTTGATCATGAACAATCGTTTGAATTGTCGGGACAATTGATCAATTTCAATAGTGCGGACTTCATTCAAGCCATTGATTCCAAGATAAATGCCACGTTGCAGCTATCCGGTCAATTGATTCCGGTGGCTATCGGCACTTTAAAATACGCCATCCAGAAAAGCCATCTGGCGAAATCCCCTGTCAGCGGTGCAGGTGAAATCGCTTTTACCGGTTTAGAAAACTTTAACGGTAAAGCTGAATTGCTGGCGGGATCGAATCGGCTGCTCGTGCAAGGCCGTGTAAGCGATCAACATAACGATGTTAGGCTGACGATTGATGCGCCTGCATTGGCTCAATTAGGATTGGGATTGTCTGGAGATCTGCAGACGGAGCTTGCCTTTCGTGGCTCGATAAAAGCGCCCAACCTCAATTGGAAACTTGCCAGCAGGCAATTGGGCCTTCCAAATAAACAGCAACTTTCCGGTGTGTCAGCCAGCGCACAGTGGCGTCAAGACAGTAGTATTGATCTGAACATTGCAATCGATAGCTACGAAACATACAAGAAAACTACATTCAGGCAATTAATAGCAACACTGGATGGGAAAACCACACACCACCGCCTCACGGTAAAAACCGAAATCGATAAAGATATCGCAGTGCAATTGATTGCAAACGGCAGTTTGCGTTTTGGAGAATCCATTCGAGCGCTAGGCTGGGATGGACAACTGACTGAATTTTCCGTCAGTGGCAACATGCCGTTGCGGTTGGCAGCGCCGGCAGCATTTTCCCTTGGTGCCGGGTCGATATTACTGAAAGATGCTCGATTCTCCGTTGCTGACGGTTCCGTTCGTATCAATCAACTACNNCAGCAGTTGCAACTGCAACTTACCGCCTTGGCAAACAAATTGACTGGACAATTCGAATTAAATAGCCAAGCAATTGGTACTGCGAAAGCAGTTGTAACACTGCCGTTACAGCGAACACGATCACAATGGTTTGTTTCTAAAACAGCGCCACTACAAGGCAATATCCACGCTGCCATTGCCAACTTGAGGTGGCTCAAGGCGCTATTGGGCGGCGATATGCATGTCGACGGTGAAATGCAGATTCAAGCTGGAATTCATGGCACCCTGGAGCAACCTGATATCAGTGGTACGATTACCGGTTCCAACTTACACCTGGCTTTACTAGAGCATGGTATTCATTTGCAGCAAGGCACCTTGGCTGCCCACTTCCAGCACGCAGACTTGCATATTGATCGGTTACATTTCACCAATCCGCACGCAGTGCCACCCGACAACCGCTTGTTTCAAGATCTTGAACTAAAGAACGCCAATGGTTCGTTGAATATCACCGGCAAGGTCGGGTTGGACCGAAATCAGAGTCAGCTCGATTTCTCCATCGAGCAGCTTCCGCTGGCACATAAATCCGATTATTGGATCGTTGCATCCGGTGCAGGTGCCTTGCGATTGCAGCACAATCAACTTAGCATTACTGGCGATTTACGTTCAGACGCCGGTTTGATCATGCAACCGCCGAAAGGTCGTCCGGAATTATCGGATGATATTGTGCTAGTCAATACGCCCCCGCAGCGGAGATCGCAAAAAATGCCATTGCATCTGGATATGACGCTTAATCTAGGCGAAAAATTTTATATCCGCGCTGCCGGCCTGGAAGGTCGCCTAGCTGGACAACTACAAATCAGTAACGACGACAGCCAGAAACTCAAGGTTAACGGTATTATTACTGCGCAAGATGCTGCATTCAAAGCGTATGGTCAAAATTTGTCGGTCAAACGAGGAGTGGTAAGTTTTCAAGGCCCACTCGACGATCCGAGCCTGAACGTTCTGGCGCTACGTGAAGGATTGGCGGTTGAAGCTGGTGTTGAAATAACCGGATCGGTACGCCATCCATTTGTAAAGCTAGTCTCCACGCCTGATGTTCCTGACACCGAAAAATTGTCGTGGATCGTTCTAGGTAGAAAGCCAGACATCAGTGGCCTGGATAGCTCAGTATTGCTATCAGCTGCCGGGTCGATACTTGGTGGTCAATCTAGCAGCGGCATCACTGATCGAATCACTCAAGCACTGGGTGTTGATGAAATTACATTTAAACAAGCTGGAATAGGCAGCTCATTAAGTGGGCAAATCGGCGTGATTGGGAAACGCATTTCATCGCGTGCATACATGAGTTACGAACGTGGTCTGACAGCAACCACAATGGGTATCGCCAAACTAAACTACAATTTGACACCGAGAATCACCATTGTTACTCAAGCCGGCGAGGATAGCGCGGTTGATTTATTTTATAATTTGCAATTTGATTGAAGTACAACCAGAAAAGCAAAATCTAATAAGCCGAGACCTTTGCACGGTTACTACGCGGCACGATAATTGCGTTAAAAATTCGCGAAAAATGCTCATTTACCCTGTGTAAACTCCGCTTTTTCGCAAANNATGACACCGTGCAAAGGTCTCAAGCCGTTGAAAAATGTTTTCGAGGCAGCCGATGCAAGGCAAATAGTTTTTCAATGGCCTGCTAAGTAAGAAATCATAAATATCGGTGCAACGAAGTGATTCGTTCGCAATTTATCAGCGCTTCCCTAATAAATCGGCCTGCGCATTTCTCGAAACCAAATCCGGTATTGTTCCATTTTGGCGCGTTGCGCAGCAGGGGCGCGGCGATTGCAGGGGGTGTATTCTTCGCTGTCGGGCAGCGCGCCCCAGCGGAATTCGACGCAATCGTTCGGGTTGTATGCCGCTTCGAAAGCCGGTTTGCGCGCCAGAATATCTGCTAATGAAAGTTCTCGTATGCTGCCGTCGCTGCGGGTGTAGCGTATGCTGTGTTCGCGGATGCGCTTAGTGTGGTGTTGCGCGATTTCGTCGCTGGCTTGTTGCGGATCGCGGTCGTTCAATAGGAATAATTCCGGATGGCGCAGGATTTTTCCGGGCAAATCTTCCAGCACGTTGATGGCAATCAACAGTCGCATATCACGCGATGGCGTGGCGTAATCTTCCCAGGGGCCGACGGTTTGGAAAATTGCAGCACCATTTGGCATCGCAATCAGATTGCGCGGATTGCGGCGATAGTAAGCTTCGCCGTTGTTAACCGAATTTACGCGGGTTTCGAGTTGTTCGATCAATGCGGCGAGCATCGCTTCGTAGGCTTGCAANNGTCAGTTGCGCTTGTTCCAATGAAAACGGTGCGAAATCGAATTGTTCGCTGAGCTCTTGGTTCGACAGACTATGCCAGTTGCCGGATGCTGTTGCGACGATGGGGCGAAACGCCTTGAAGCCGGGGCCGGCATTGGCGGTATTGGCAAATAACGCAGTACCCTCCCAAACGCGCTTGCGCGCCACCGAATTATCGGGTTGCGCGTCGACCGCGAGCAGCATGCCGGGGCGCTCTGCCGTTTGCGGCACCCATTCGGCAACAACCAGGATATGGCCGTACGGATCGGCGAAAATCGTGCCCGGCCACAACGTTTCTCGGCTTAACGGTACCGGGTAGTAATCGGTGGCTTCATCGGCAAGACCGGTACGTGCCGAGCCGGAATGTACGGTATCGACTAATTGCCGCGATAATTTTTTGAAACTTGCTTGCGAACTGGTGCTGCGTATGAATTCCGTGATCAGCGACGGCGATCCGCATTTCGGTGGCGAATTGCCGCTGCCGCGATTACAGGCACGGTATGCAAACGGCAAGCCGGTTTTCCAAGCGAAATAAGCGCGCAGTGTATAAGGCAAATCGGCACAATCGGGCGTCAACGGCAATCGAAGGTCTTCATTTTGCCCCAAGTAATTGTGCAGAAAGTTGCGCTCCTGGTCGCGCAGCAGAGGTTCTAAAGAGGAGGCGCTCAAGTTTTCTTCCAACGGCAGACCAAACAATTCCTCAATCCATGCGGAATAAAACGCTTCGCTGGCAAGATTCCAGGTTTGCAAGCGTGACGGTGCATTTGCTATTGCGGCGCTTACTTCGCGACAAGCGATGGGTTGGTCGTCGCGTTGTAGTTCAATCCGATAGGTATCATTGGTTGGGGCCTGCCATTGTGCGATCAAGCTCCACGGCGGTCCGCCGCGGGAACGTGTCGATAGCGATGATCGTTCACCCTGCTGATCGATCACGGTGAGTTTGGTCGCCGGCGCATCGGTGGTTATCGCCATGATGCGAATGATGTTTGCGTCATCGGGATAAGGGCGCGACAACCAGATATTTGCGTCACGCGAGGCTTCGCAAACATCATCTGGTGCACTGGCGGATGATGCTGGCAAATTGAAAAGCAGCCAAACACCGAGCAATAAGCCGATCAACGGATTGATATTACGTTTGGCCATGATGTTGCGTCAGATATTGCCGGTCGATTTGTTCCGCCATCGCGTGCAATGCAGCGGAAATCGTTACCGGGTAGGGTGGGGCGGCTTCGAGTGCAGTCATGTTTTGGGTTAAGCACCGGTAACCGGTCAAGGTGCGGCTGCGCAATTCGTGTAACGTTAGGGTGGGTTGCAGACGTTTGCCGGCGCGCATGAACGGTTGCAGCAGAGCTTCACCCGGTTGCGGATTTTCATCTTCCAGCGCTACCGTATCTTCCAGCAATTGTCCGTCGTTGGTGTAACGACGGTACACTTGCTTGCGTCCAGGCCAGGTTGCTTTACCTTCCGAATGTTTGCGGCGTGGTATGCCTGCGTACTCCTGCAATTTATAGGCGCAATCGAGCGCAGGCGCATCAAGCGAAATATCCAGCGCAGTGCCGATGCCGAAACCATCGATCGGTGCCTGTGCGGCCAGCAATGCTTGCAATTTATATTCATCCAGATTACCGCTGGCAAATATCGTGGTTTCGCGCAAACCGCCGTCGTCGAGGATGGCGCGTACGTTGCGGGCGTGTTGTGCCAGGTCGCCGCTATCCAAGCGCACGCCTTTGATGCGAATGTTTTCAGACCGTAGCTGCTGTGCCAGCGTGACGACTTTGGCGGCGGCTACCTCGGTGTCGTAGGTGTCGATCAACAGCATGGTGTTGTCGGGGTGGGAGCGGGCGAAGTGCGCAAACGCATCGATTTCGTTTTGGTGTGCTTGGACGAACGAATGCGCCATGGTGCCGAACACCGGTATATCGTACAGCGCACCGGCCAGCAATGTGGCGGTTCCGGAAAATCCCGCCAAATAACTGGCGCGTGCCGCCAGCAGCCCCGCTTCGGCACCGTGCGCGCGGCGCATACCGAAATCAACCAGCAGTTTATTTCTCGCAATCAACACCGAGCGCGCCGCTTTGCTGGCGATCAGCGTCTCAAAATGCATCAGATTGATGATGCGCGATTCAACCAATTGGGCTTGCGGCATCGGTGCGGTGATGCGTAGGATGGGTTCGTTGGGAAAGAATACCGTGCCTTCCGGCATCGCATGCACATCGCCGGTGAAACGGAAACGTTCGAGGTAATCGATGACATGCGGCGGAAAGCGCTTTGCCAGCCAAGTGAGTTCTTCTGGAGTGAAATGCAGGTTTTCCAGGAATTCGAGCACTTGATCCAATCCGGCGGCGACCAGAAAATTGCGTCCGGCGGGCAGTTTGCGCACGAATAATTCGAATACCGCAATGTCATCCATACGCTGTTCCAGGTAGGTTTGCAGCATGGTGAATTGATACAGATCGGCCAACAACGGACTGGATAGCGGATTCATGCGGCAAGCTCCTCAAAATGGATGGCGGCGGCACCTGAAAGAACCATCTCGGCTATGGCGCGCTGCCCGTCTCCCGGTTGCAAGTCGATAGCCATCACGGCGTCGATAAGAATAAACGCGGTGTAGCCGAATTGCAATGCATCGAACACGGTGTTGCGTACACAGTATTCGGTGGCGAGACCACCGATAAAAACTCGTTTGACCTTTAAGGTTTGCAACAATTCTTGCAGTGGTGTGCCGTCGAATCCGGAATAGGCTTTCGCATTTGGCGTGGTTGCTTTGGAAATGATGTGTGCTGTGCCAGGTAGTCGTAGCTCGGTGGCGAATTCGGCACCGGCGGTGCCGGCGACGCAATGCGGCGACCATGGACCGCCTTGCGCCAGAAACGAACAGTGATCTGGTGGATGCCAGTCGCGAATAGCGATAATCGGAAGCTCGAGTTGTTCGAAAAGCCCGATGGCGTTGTTCAGTATTGGGATGATGGCATCGCCGCCCGGTATGGCAAGATTGCCGCCGGGCAGAAAGTCTTTTTGCACATCCACAATCACCAATGCGTCGCCTGCGGTCAATTGGATTCGCATGGCGGTGGCCTCCAAAAGCGACTTATTGCCTGGTATCGCTGTGCGTTTTAATATCACCGCGCTGACGACGGGCATAATCTTCCAATTGCCGTACTGCGGCATCGAAAGCATCGCGCAGTGCCACATACACGTCTTCGTGCGATGCGCGATTCACCACCAGTTCTCCACCGGGCACCGTCAAATCGATATGAATGTCAAAATGACGCCCTTGGTGTTGATGTTTATGCGGTTGTTCTATGACTACCCGGCAGCTCGTCAGGTGAGGATGAAATTTTTCAAGCTTTTGCGCTTTTTCCCGGATATGGGTTTCCAAAGCATCGGAATGGGGTAGGTCGCGCAACGTAATTTTTAAATCGATTTGCATGATATTGATCTCCTAGAAAATTATCCCTTGATACAAACTTTCGGTCGCAAGAAAGCGACCCGGCGGGCTAAACCCGCTTGTTCGGTGACGGTGGCGACTTGATCGACGTCTTTGTATGCGCCCGGTGCTTCTTCTGCTGCGCCGCGCATCGATCGCGTACGAATCAGAACGCCTTGTTGCAATAATTCCTGAATCAAGCGGCGGCCATCCCAGTGCTTCAATGCTTGATTGCGGCTCATCGCTCGTCCGGCGCCATGACTGCACGATGCAAAAGCCTGATTGGTATCTGCACCGACCAGTACATACGACCCGGTGCCCATGCTGCCGCCGATAATCACCGGTTGACCAACATCACGGTAGCGTGCCGGTAATCTCCGATGACCTGGTGCAAAAGCTCGGGTGGCACCTTTGCGATGTACGAACAGGCGCTTCGATTTGCCGTCGACTGTGTGCGTTTCTTCCTTACAGGTATTGTGCGAGATGTCGAACAGTGTCTCCAGCGCAGCATGCGGGTATATTTCAGCAAAGGTTTCCCGGGTCAAATGGGTCAAGATTTGCCGATTGGCTAATGCGCAATTGATAGCCGCGTTCATCGCACCGAGGTATTGTTTTCCCTCCGGCGATTTGATCGGTGCGCACGCCAATTCCCGGTCGGGCAGGTGAATGCCCAGTCGATTGGCAGCCTTTGCCAGCATCACTAAATAATCGGTGCCGATTTGGTGTCCGAGTCCGCGTGAACCGCAGTGTATCGAAACCACCAATTGTCCTTCGTACAATCCGAATGCATGCGCCGTGGTCTGATCGTAAATTCGTTCCACCAATTGCACTTCCAAATAATGATTACCGGAACCCAAGGTGCCCATTTCACCGTGTTGGCGTTTTTTCGCCAATTCGGAAACATTGTCCGGCACCGCGCCACTCACGCAGCCGTTTTCCTCGACGTACTCCAGATCAGAAGCAGAACCGTAACCGTGTTTGACCGCCCATTGTGCGCCAGCCAGCAATACTTGATCGAGCTCTTTGGGGGTTAATCGGATATGGCCTTCTTCACCGACACCAGCGGGAATAGTGGCAAACAGCCGGTCGGCTAAGCGTTCGAGTTGCGGCACGGCATCGTGCATGTTCAAATTGCTACGTAAAAACCGGATGCCGCAGGAAATATCGAAGCCAACGCCACCAGCAGAAATGATACCACCCTGTTCGGCATCGAACGCTGCCACACCGCCGATGGGAAAACCGTATCCCCAATGAGCATCCGGCATCGTCATCGCAGCGCCGATCAAGCCCGGCAAAGCTGCGACATTGGCGATTTGTTCCAGTACTTTATCGTCCATGCTTTCGAGCAAAACTTGGTTGCCGTACAGCAATACCTCGGCGCGTTTTTGTCCCTGTGCTTTCGGTAATGTCCACAAATAAGGATGAACTGCAAGCAATTGCTGGATATTCATACGTCCACCACACAACGGGATTCCCAAATCGGGCCAACTTGTTTGACCGACAGCATGGTCAGTGTTGCACCTTTCACTTCGACGCCACGTTCCAGGTCTTCGCGCCATTTTTCGCCGAGTATTTTGCCGTGGCAGTGATCGCCGTCACGGTGTACGTAGAAGTGACTGAACACCATACCCAATTCGCGTGCTTTACCGAGGATTTGATTCAGCCAGACGACGAGAGCCAATTCGACATCCGCTTCGTCGAAATCGATGGTGACGGCATCGATCGGTTGCACTGCGTTCAAATCGGTCATAATGGCGAAGGTCGCGTGCGCCGCTGATTCAAACGATTGTTCAATCGTCAGGCCGCGGCCAATGATGCCGATGTCGGCGTCGTGTTCAAAATACGCAGTACTCATGATTTAGGCTTCCGTGCTATTTTTTCCATTGTATAAGTTTTACTATGCACAGGTGCGGTAATTACTGGATTGTTGCGTTAAATCAATTCCAATTGAATGAGTTTCGCTGTACAGTTTTGCACAGGAGGAGCTAATGCCTAAGGAAACACTGATTAATTCGGCGAACGAGAGGAAGCGCGAGACGCATGGAACGAAGCAGCCGAGACATATCAACAAGATAGGCGAGGGTGCGAGTACCGCGCAACGAAGTGATTCGCTCGTGCAGCCAATTAATCAGCGTTTCCTTAAGCATAACGCTGATATTGCAGTTATTTTTGAAGAAATCGCCGATCTGCTGGAGATTGAGAGCGCCAATCCGTTTCGCATTCGCGCTTACCGGAATGCGGCGCGCATGCTCAGCGAGCTGCCGCAATCGGTGCCGCAGCTATTGCAGCAAGGTTTCGATTTGACGCAACTGCCGGGTATCGGAGGCGATCTTGCCAACAAAATTAAGGAAATTGTGACCAGCGGTCATTGCAGCCTATTGGACCGGCTACACAAGGAGTTGCCGCCCGCGATCACCGAATTGCTGAAGATTCCCGGATTGGGACCGAAGCGTGTCAAAGCACTCTATCACGATCTCGATGTGCAAACCGTCGAGCAATTACACCGCGCGGCACGAGACGGGAGAATTCGCACCTTGCCAGGGTTCGGTGAAAAAACCGAGAACAATATCTTGCAGGCGATCGAAGCGCATGCCAATCAGTCGCAGCGTTTCAAATTGGCGATAGCAGCCCAGTATGCTGGTGCGTTGGAAAAATACCTTGCGGCGATACCCGGTGTTACGATGGTAACGGTTGCAGGCAGTTTTCGACGTATGCGTGAGACGGTCGGCGATTTGGATTTTTTGGTCGTTGCCAATATCAATAGTCCGGTGGTACAGCAATTTACTGCCTACGATGAGGTAGTGGAAATTCTAGCGGCAGGATCGACGCGTGCAAGTGTGATATTGAAATCCGGATTGCAGGTCGATCTGCGCGTAGTTGAAGCAAGTTGTTACGGTGCGGCATTACACTATTTCACCGGATCGAAAGCGCACAACATCACGATCCGGCGTATGGCGCAACAACAGGGATTGAAAATCAATGAATACGGTGTATTTCGCGATCAAGTGCAGATTGCCGGTGAAACCGAAGCTTCTGTGTATGCTGCGGTCGGCTTGCCGTACATTCCACCGGAATTGCGCGAGAATCGCGGTGAAATCGTGGCGGCAAAATCTGGATTGTTGCCGCGTTTAATCGAATTACACGATCTGCGCGGCGACTTGCATGTGCATACCAAAGCTACGGACGGTCATCACAGTTTGCGCGAGATGGCACAAGCCGGTTTAAATTGCGGCTTCGAATATATAGCCATTACCGAGCATTCCCGCAAACTGGCGTTTGCACATGGTTTGGATGCAACGCGATTGCTGCAACAATGCGATGAAATCGATCAATTGAACGCTGAACTGAAAGGCATGACGCTGCTAAAGAGCATCGAAGTAGATATTCTGGAAGACGGCAATCTCGATTTGCCGGATAGTGTGCTGTCTCGACTCGATCTGGTGGTCGGTGCGGTGCATAGCGGTTTTCATTTGTCGCGCGCCAAACAGACCGAACGGATCGTTCGTGCGATACAACGGCCTTATTTTACGTTGCTTGCACACCCATCCGGGCGCTTGATACAGCGGCGCGAGCCCTATGATGTCGATATGCTGCGCATCATCCGGGAGGTCAAGCAGCGCGGTTGTTTTTTGGAATTGAACGCGCATCCGGAGCGGCTGGATTTGCTTGATACCCAGTGCCGCATGGCCAAGGAAGAAGGCGTACTGGTAAGCATTAATTCCGATGCGCACAGCATTTTTGATTTCGCTCATTTGCGCTTCGGTATCGGGCAAGCCCGGCGCGGTTGGTTGGAAAAAGGCGATGTGCTGAATACCCGCAACTTGAAAGCGCTACGTCCGTTGCTTAAACGTACTATGTCATCATCAAGCTAAAGGAGGATCAATGATGCTATTTGCAAATCGAAATGAAGCGGCGCAAAAATTAGCCGATGCGTTAATCGAGTATCGTGGCAAGAATCCGTTGGTTCTGGCGATTCCCCGTGGTGCGGTGCCGATGGCTAAGCTCATTGCCGAGCAATTGCAAGGCGACATGGACGTGGTGTTAGTACGTAAATTGCGTGCACCGGGTAATCCCGAATTCGCCATCGGTTCGGTCGATGAAAGCGGTTGGGTTTATTTGACCGAATATGCCGACCGGGCGGGCGCCAATGCACAATACCTTGAACAAGAAAAAACGGCGCAACTGGAAACCATCCGGCAGAGGCGAGCACAATATACGCCGATGCATCCGTCGGTCGATCCCACTGGGCGCATTGTTATCGTTGTCGACGATGGTTTGGCCACAGGATCGACGATGATCGCCGCACTGCATGCCTTACGCAACCGGAATCCGGCAGAATTGATTTGCGCGGTACCGGTGGCACCGCCGGAAACTCTTAAGAGATTACACGGCAAAGCGGATCGCATCGTTTGTTTGTCATCCCCCGAGGATTTCTATGCGGTCGGACAGTTCTACCGGGATTTTCCGCAGGTCGACGATAATGAAGTCATCGCTTGCTTGGCAGGCGTAAAACGACCAGCCGTTAGCTGATGCATGTTTGATTAATTTTTTTCTATCAGGAGTTTGCCATGATCCGAAATTCGATTGATGTTTCAACCCGCGTCAGTTCAAATTTATCCACATTGATCGCTAGTCGCCTGAACCGGACGGAACCCGGAGAGGTTATCACGTTGGTCGATATACGTGATTTTGTCACCGGTGTACTGACCGAAGCCTTTACCGAAACCGAGCAATTGCATCATTTTGACGTTAACGAATCGTTACTCGATGAATTGAATGCGCTGATCGGTGAATTCGGCGAAACGGCGCTGGCCGTTGATTTTGTGCAAGAAGCTGCCAGCGAACCGTTGTCGCGGGTAATCGATGCCGTAATCAATGCGCAGCAACAGGATCATCAAGCGACGTTGGGAGTGGTCAGAGAAGCAATGATGTCCGGCTTGACTGCACATTTGGTCGGTGAAGGGGTACTTGACGAAGACGAAGATGACGATCTGCTGGCAGAGATCGATGCACTGATCGATCGGCATGGCAGCAATGCATTGGCGGAAGATTTTATTCGCTATGAATAGTTTTGAGGAGCATGGTCAATCTATGTACAAAAAATTGAGGAAACATGAACGGTTATCCCACTGGCGCTGTAGATTGTCGATGAATTTGACAGATTCCGAGATATAACGTATTAAAAAGAATGAACCTTAGCTGCGATTCTTAATCGAACCGCTCATTGGCTTCGGCTTGTTACTTTATCTTATTGATTATGTATCTCGATAAAATTTACGAATTACAAACAGGTGTCAGTCTTAAAATTTCGGCCAGCGCCTTGGAAGAACTGATTTCAGATGCTATCAATGCGCAAAAAAATTCTGAATTGGAAAGTATTCTGAGCATATCCGATTTATGTCGTTATCTGACGGTGACTGTTGTTGACGGTGCGGAAGGTTTGATACAGCGGCGCGAACCTTGGATCGATCAGTCAACCAGGGCGTTGCTCATGGAGGCCAAGCCATTGGTATTTGATAATTTTTGCGGACTTTTCTGGCGCACGTTGGATGAAGTTGATCCGGATGGCGACGAATGGCACCAACTGATCGCCAGTGATCAGTTTTACGATTACATGACTCTGCTGTTAAATAAAGTGCGAGCCATTGTACGTGATTTGCAGCACCAGCGGGAATCGATGCTGCGATTGCCGCTAGGAGCCTGTCGGACTTAAATCCACCTGGTCATAAACCTGCCTGAAATCGTTTTTTCCATTCAGTCATCCAGCGCGGCAATTCTTCAGCAGGGAAGGGCAGCGAGACGAAATTGCCTTGCGCCATGTCGCAACCGGTTTCGCGCAGTAATTCCCAATCATTGCGGTCTTCGACACCTTCGGCAACGATGTCCATCCCCAATTGCTTACCCATGGTCAGACTGGCATCGTAAATGGCGCGTAATGTGTCGTCTTCCCAGGCGCGATGCACAAAACCTTGATCGATTTTGAGCTCGTTGAACGGAATATCGCGCAACTGCGCCAGCGAAGAGTGGCCGGTGCCGAAATCGTCGATCGACAAATGAAAGCGTTTCAATCTTAATCGCGTCAAAATTTCCAGCGGCACACGTGCATCCGGACCCATTACTTGGCTTTCCGTGATTTCGATGACGATTTTCTGCGGCGGCAGATTATTTTCGCTGACCAAATTGAAAATCTTATCTTGAAAATCCAAAGAAGCCAGGTTATCCATGGTGACATTGATCGATACCCGTAATGCCTGTCCCTCGCGATGCCATTTTCCTGCTTGCACGACAGCTTGAGTCAATACCGCTTGCGTGAGATCGTCGATCAACTTGTGTTTTTCCGCGATATGGATAAATCGATCCGGCGTGATAATGCCATCTTGCGGGTGATGCCAGCGTACCAGCGTTTCTACGCCGATTACATCGCCGTTAGCCACCGATACCTTGGGTTGATAATAATTTACTAATTCTTGCCGCGTGATAGCTGTTCGAACGTCGTCGACACTATACGTTTTTTTGCTGATTGATGCCGGATTGGCTAAGACATGGGTTTCCCAGCGATGCAGCATTTCGGACAGTTTACTTGGATCCACCGGTTTATGGACATAACCGAGCATCGGAATTTTATGCGCATGCACCAGCTTTTCCGCAGACCTGAGCATACGTTCGTCTTCGCCGCTGACCAGAATCAACTTGCCGTGATAGTCGTACTCGACCAGATGGCGTACGAATTCAATACCATCCATGTCCGGCATGTTCAAATCCAGCAAAATCAGATCGGGCGTGGTATCGGTATGCTCGAGTTTTTTTAATGCATCCGAGCCATTGTCGCAGGTAATGACATCGGTATAACCAAGCTTTGCCAGCATTTTGACCAGCAATTTAAGCATGAAGGTGTCATCGTCCAAAATCAGGATTTTGATGTCTGATGCACTATTCATGGACAATTGTGATGATTAAAGTAGATTTGTAGAATTGATGATAAAACCATGCTCTGATGTGCGATCATACACTGTGTGTAGGTAAAGATGTTAGAGAAGCGCGAAAAAACTGCCTGACTTGGTTTGTCTTAACAAGCCGTTAAAAAACATTTTCGAGGCAGCCGATGCAAGGCAAAAACAGGTGAAAAAAGCGTAGTTTATGCCAAACAAATGAGTATTTTGAGCCTGTTTTTAACGCCGCGGCGGCAACGCAGATAGTTTTTCAACGGCCATGTTAAATACGGGCAATGCTTTATCAATCATCGATCAGCCAATGCCCGAATAATGCAAACACACCGATGGCAATGCCGGTGACGAATTGCGCATGCACCAAATAGGAGAATTTTTTCAATTCAACCGGTGAAAAGCGCAACGTCAAGAACATTCCGAATATCCCTTGCCATACTACCAATGCCAACAGTGCTGGGAAAAACAAAATATGGCTGTAGCGTGAAAATCCCATCATCGAGATGTGCAACAAAATGACGGCAACCGCAGCGATACCAAAATAGATATGTGTGCGATTCAACCATGCCAGCAAGCGACTAAGCGCAGTCGATTGCAGCGGCGGCACATAATCTGGCAGCAGTCGTTGCGCCAATTTTCCTTGCCCGAGCAGCAGTTTTAGAAAGGTCCGGAAATAAATAAAAGCAAGCAATGCCAAACCGGTTTTTCCGAACCCTTCACCGATTTCAGTAAGGAAAGTTTCCCGCTCTTCAGGGATTGGATGCGCTATATAAGCATAAACGAAGTATGCTAATGAAATCAGAGTGATGACAAAGGCATAAATCAGGATGTTGCGAATATTTTTAAGTGATTGCTGCACAACAAGCTCAGCGTGGTCGATAGCCGGTTACTTGCAGAATCTCCCATTTAAAATCGTGTGCATCGGCGACGTCATCGGGTAATGCCATCGATAATGCACCTTTTGATGAAGGCGGTAAATCCAAATTGATTCGATGCACTTTCGCTTCGTGCGACATGTGTGCATGCATATGCATGTGATGATCGTCGTGAATCGGTGTCATGCTGACGACTAATTGCGTAATGTGATAATCGGCGTTACCGTTGTAAATGGTGCCGCTGAATATTCCCCAGCCGAATCCGGCGTCAATTTTCAAGTTTTGTATCGCCTGCTGCGGCAATTCCACTAAACAAGGTTGTTGAGCTGCGGATTCATCGCAAGGAGCAGGTGTTGTTGCTTCTTTAGCAACGACACTATGCGATACGATTAATGCACTGAGTAGGAGAATTCTAATTAGATTGGTCATCGGGTATTGTACTTCAGCAGTAAAATGAATAAAAATGCAATCGGATTATAAATCAAGCAAACAAGTAATCAACCTAAAAACGTAATGGATCGTTCTATGAGTATTAAGAATACTATCGAAACCAAGCTGCAATCGCTGCAACCGCAGTTCTTGGAAGTCATCAATGAAAGTCACAAGCACAGCGTGCCTAAAGGTTCCGAATCGCATTTCAAAGTGATCATCGTATCCAAAGAATTTCAGGGGAAAATGCTGATGGCACGCCATCGATTGGTCAATCAACTGCTCGCCGATGAATTGGCGCACTCCATACACGCACTGACTTTGCATACCATGACGGAGGAAGAATGGCTTGAAAAGAGAGGATCAACGATCAACTCGCCACCATGTCTTGGTGGGTCATTGCATAAAAATAACGCTTAAATATAATCTGTCTCTAAATTGATATTGTGTGTTTTGAAATTTGCCGAATGATGCAGCGCTTACTTAATCAATATTTTTTAGTTGGCATTCTATTTTCGTGGTGTTGGGCGTCGTTTGCCGTGGCGGATGAGAAAATTGTTCATGTGATCGATTTTTCAGGCAATTCGAATGGCAGTGCGGTTTCTTGGTTGGAGGAACGGGGATTCGAATTGCAATTGGATGCAAAAAAACTGAAGCCGCGATTTGAAAACGATTCCTTGGTGATCAGTGCAGACGGCGAGATGGCCGGGTTGTTTGGTTTGAAGTTGAAACAACAGGATTTTATTCACAATGTTAAGCGAGTCGAAATCGTTTGGGGGGTTAATAAGTATCCACAGGGAGCTAATTGGGATCAGGGCGTAAACAGCGTGCCCATTGCCCTAATGTTGTCATTTGGAACCGAAAAACTATCAAGCGGTCTGCCTTTGGGTATCTATGCAGCACCTTACTTCTTGAGTCCTTTTATTGGAAAGAGCGAAGAAGCGGATCGAATGTACGTGGGCAAGCTATGGCAAGAAGGGGGAAGGTATTTCTGCGTAGCATCCGGCGATCAAGCGGGTGCAGTCATTACCACCGATTTTGAGATCGACGAAAAATTTCGTGCGATTTTTAAGCATGATAAAACACCGCCGATTACCGGCATTGCTTTTCAGTGTAATACGAATAATACCCAAGGAGGCGCTGAGGCGTTCATCAAAAAGATTACCTTTTTATCCCGGTAGTCGGTAATGAAAAAAGAAAAGCTGATTATTTCACGAACGAGATGANNGCCAATGAGGATGCAGTGAATATCGTACAGCAAGGATTCTCCAATCTTTACAACGGGCTGTATATACTTCACCTGTTAATCAGTTGATCTCTGATTCGAGTCCAGGTCGGAGGGCCATATCTTTCTTAGAGTTACGGTGATGCGAACTGACCATCGGACTCTCAGGATTTAGGCCCGAGCAGTTCGGTGGCAATTATCTCTCGCTTTAGCTCTATAAAAACTGG
>DJMI01000173.1 GCA_002435335.1 Nitrosomonas sp. UBA6494 | reverse complement strand
TGCTTGCCTCACGCATCCCCAGGAAATCCGGTTGCGCCCGGAAATGCCCCAACCGCCTGCATTCGTGGTGGATGGCAATCTGGGTAAACTAGTGCGCTATTTGCGCTTGCTCGGATTCGATTGTATATACCGCAATGACTTTCATGATCGGGAAGTGGCTGAAATAGCCAACGCGCAACAGCGCACCGTACTCACGCGCGATCGTGCGTTGTTACAACGTAAGGCTATCGTGTATGGCTATTTCGTACGTTCGGACGAACCTAAGACGCAAACCCGCGAAGTATTGCAACGATTCGATTTATTCCGATGGATCAAACCATTTAGTCTCTGCGTGCATTGCAACGGCTTATTGGCGATAGTTGATAAACATTCCGTCGCTCATCGCCTGCAACCGCTGACACGGCAATTTTACGACCGGTTTCTACGGTGCAGCGATTGCGGAAGAATTTACTGGCAAGGCAGTCATTATGCGCGCATCAAGCAACTCGTAAGCGAATTTCGCACGACGCATTGACGTATCGCTTATAGTTAATTGGCAGGCTTACGTATGCCAAAACAATTTCGATTGCATCAATGATTTCCAGGCACTACCGGACAAACCGGCCGATTCCCAGGTTTTTCCTTCCATCGCTCCGCAAATTCGTCCGAGCGCAAACCCAAGTTTCGCGGATCGTACCGGCAACCGGCGCAGCAATTGCTGACCGGAGATTAAATCGTTGGTATCTCCCAGTTCATCCTGCAATGCCGATAGTGCAATCATGAACGACTCAACCTGCTTACCGTAAATGGAAGCAAACGCATCCGCCGTGTAACGCATTTTCTTGGCGGCGATACGCGCCCGGTGGCGTTGTTGCGGATTCATTGCGGAAAAATTGCGGCAACGTTTGCACAATTTCTGCCAACGTTGATCTAGCACCGCTTTCGCCCAGTCTTTGGCATCACGTTGCTGCATGTCGATCGGCGCTGTCAGGAGGCCACACCCAATATCGAGTATAAGCCGGGTCACTTCAGCTTCACGCAACAAAGCTTGTGCTTGCCGCCGCGCACGCAAAGCGGCATCGTGCATTAGATCGAGTACTGCATTATCGATTGCATGATTTTCCGACGATACGGCGAAAAGCGGCATCATCGCGGGCAAAGTTTGCTGCAGCAACACATCCCAGTCGCGCGCCGCATTCAATCCAGCCATCAGTTCACGTAACGGTTGATACCATTGTGGCACCGGTTGCCGCAACGATTTAGCCAACAATGCGCCAGATAACAAGCGTCGCACCGCAATGCGCAGTTGATGCAGGTATTCGGTGTCATGCGCCTGTTCCAGAAAACCCGGCATGTTGGCGGTCAACTGCACCAATGCCGCTTGCAATATGGCATGCCATGCTTCAATTGCCGGCTGCTCCGCGCGAATCGCGGGGCAAATCGTTTTTGTTGGTGTCGGCTGGATCGCACCGCACAGCACATAACCACGCTGCGCCTTGCTGCGTGGTTCGACTTGCAATGGAATTTGATCCATCAACTGCAAAGCCACGGTAAATAAGAATTCCGGTGCGCCGGATTTGAGTTCGATTTCCACTTCACAAAGCGCCCGATCCGCCGTTTCGGTATGTATCGCCCCTCGATCAAGCGCCACCTCGGCTTGCGATGCCTGATCGGCAATCAACCAAGTAGTACGTTGGAACTCCGTCGTAAACACCGGCGCAATCCGGTCGAGTTTGATGCCGTTAAGTACATCCAATGCCTCCAACGGCAGTGCCAAAAAATCCGGGCGATCGCCATTCGCAATTACTGCCTCCCATTCCGGACGGCTAGTTAACGCACCGACCGATTTTGTCTCCGCCTTCAGCGTTTGTACCCACAGCTCATCGCAACGCCGTATGCGTAAAGCAATGCGGCGCCGCATCAGATCGAATGCCGGGGTATCGAAATAAACGCTGAGCAGCGTTTGCTGATTCGGCCTGACGGTTTTCAGCAACGGATGGTTCCGCAAACGGGCAACATGGCCTGGCGGCAATGCCAGTTTCAGTTCGATTTCCATAGGAAAGAGATTCCTTCGGCTTATTCGATTTTGAGCGTTTCGAAATCGATCCCTGCTGTCGGCGGCGGTGTCTTCAATTTCATCGCCTCCAATGCCTTAACGACGCAATCGGCGATCACCCAATTGCGATACCACTTAAAATTGGCCGGCACCACATACCAGGGTGCACAATCGGTGCTGGTAGCGAACAACATATCTTCGAATGCAAGCTGATAGTCATCCCAAAATTTCCGTTCTTCCAGGTCTCCGGTGCAAAACTTCCAGCGCTTCTCCGGATTGTTGATACGTTCTTCCAGCCGTATCTTCTGCTCCTGCTTGGAAATGTGCAAAAAAAACTTCAAGATCGCGGTGCCGTTTTCAGCCAGCAATTGCTCAAACTCGCAGATCTGCGTGAAACGTTGCTTCACCACTTTATCGGAAATCAGCCCGTGCACACGGGTAATCAACACATCTTCGTAGTGCGAACGGTTGAAAATACCGATCCGGCCGCGAGCCGGCGCTTTCTGATGCACGCGCCATAGAAAATCGTGCCCCAATTCTTCCACCGACGGCGTTTTGAACGTTACTACCTGACAACCTTGCGGATTCACTCCCGACATCACGCTGCGAATGGTGCCGTCCTTACCGCTGGTATCCATCCCCTGCAGCACGATCAGCAACGCCCGATCACCGTTGGCGTACAACCGCTCCTGCAAATCGCGCAACCGGCTGGTCAATTTTTCCGTCGCTGCTTTGGCTTTCTCCTTGCCGCCATTGTTGCGATCGAAACCATCGGTCTCGTCGGGATCGCAATGTGAAAGTTGCAACTTGGTATCGGGTTTGACTTGGTAGTTTTTCATGGTGACTTCTCGCACATCAGTTAATCCGCACGATAAAATGCAATACCCATTGCGTCAATAGATAATTGATTGCACAGTTTCGGATTGTGGCTTGCGTCATTTGAGCATCATCCGAAATTTTCCATTAGGTTCGATGTTATCCTGAAAACCATGAACGATCCGTATCTCACCACTCCCATCGCCCAGCACATTTGGGATGCCAAATATCGTTTCCGTGAACGGGGTATGGTACGCGATGCCACCATCCTGGATACTTGGCGCCGCGTTGCCGCTGCCTTAGCCGCTGCCGAAAAAGATCCGGATTATTGGCAAACGCGGTTCTACGACAGTTTACAGGATTTCAAATTCCTGCCCGGCGGACGGATTCTTGCGGGGGCGGGCACCTCGCATCGCGTGACATTGTTCAATTGTTTCGTGATGGGAACGATTGCCGATTCGATGGATGGAATTTTTGAGGCGCTGAAGGAAGGCGCGCTGACGATGCAACAAGGCGGCGGGATCGGATACGATTTTTCGACGCTGCGACCGTACGGCTCGCCGGCTAACGACGTCGGCTCAATCGCATCAGGACCGGTTTCGTTTATGCAAATTTGGGATCGTATGTGCGCCACCATTTTATCGACCGGTGCACGACGAGGCGCGATGATGGGTACGTTGCGCTGCGACCACCCCGATATCGAGGCATTCGTCGCCGCGAAACAAGACCGCCTGCAATTACGCCATTTCAATGTCTCGGTGCTGATCAGCGATGCATTCATGAAAGCGGTAGACGAAAATGCGGACTGGCCGCTGGTTTTCCCCGTCGGGCCGAATGGCGCCCACAAAGAAACGGTTTTGCATCACTGGCCGGGGTATACCGCGCCTGTGCCTTGCAGGATTTACCGGCGTATCCGAGCGCGCGAATTGTGGCACACGATCATGCGCGCCAATTATGATTACGCAGAACCCGGTGTGCTGTTCATCGATCGCATCAATCGGCTGAACAATCAGTATTACTGCGAAACCATACACGCCACCAACCCGTGCGGCGAAGTGCCGTTGCCGCCTTACGGGGCTTGTAATCTCGGCTCTCTCAATCTGACGCGATTCGTGCGCGAACCTTTTACCGGACAAGCGCAACTCGATTGGGAAGGCATCGACACTGCCGCCGCGATTGCCGTAAGATTGCTCGATAACGTAATCGATGCTTCACGCTTTCCGCTGGCAAAACAAGCCGAGCAAGCCAAAAATTCGCGGCGCATTGGTTTGGGCATAACCGGATTGGCGGATGCGTTGATGATGCTAAGCATCCGTTACGGCAGCGATGAGTCGCTACAAACCGCACAACAGATCATGCAACGCGTCTGCCATGCGGCGTACCGGACTTCGATTGAAATCGCCCGGGAAAAAGCATCGTTTCCGCTGTTCGAACGGGAAAGCTTTTTAGCCGGTGAGTTTGTGCAAGCTTTGCCGGAATCGATCCGCGATGGCATCGCGCGCCATGGCATTCGCAACAGCCATTTGACCGCCATCGCCCCGGCGGGCAGCATCAGCTTGCTGGCAAACAATATTTCCAGCGGATTGGAACCGGTATTCGATCATTGCTATACAAGGCGGGTATTGCAACCGGACGGCAGTAACCGCGAATTCACCGTTACCGATTATGCCGTTGCGCTATGGCAACACTGGCAGCAACAGCATCACGACACACTGCCGCCCGCGTTCATCAACGCGCACGCCGTACCCCCCGACGAGCAATTGCGTATGCAAGCGACGATTCAGCCTTATGTCGATCAGGCGATTTCAAAAACGATCAACATTCCACCCGACTATGATTTCGACGCCTTCCGCCGCGTCTATCAACATGCTTATGCACTTGGATTGAAAGGCTGCACCGTTTTTCGGCCCAATCCGATTACCGGCACTGTACTTGATCAAACCGCTGCGTCTCATGCGACACGCTATTGCGGTAATTGCGAGCGCGAAACCGATTAAACAAATTTGATGAATTCGGTTGTAAAATCATGCTGTATTTTAATCAAAATAAAACGAGAATCCGATGACCGTCAAACTACTGGTTGTTGAAGATGAACCAGCAATCCAGGAATTGATTGCAATGAATTTAAAACAAGCTGGTTATTCTGTTTTATGTGCAAACGACGTGACAACTGCGATCAAGTTATGCAACGAGGTACTACCGGATTTGATTTTGCTTGATTGGATGTTACCTGACATGAGCGGCGTAGATTTTGCCAAGAAATTGCGGCGGGAAGCACGCACCAAAGATATTCCAATCATCATGCTGACTGCTCGTACCCAGGAAAGCGACAAAATCACCGGATTAGACGCCGGGGCCGACGATTACATCACCAAGCCCTTCTCGCCTCGCGAACTGATCGCGCGCATAAAAGCAGTAATGCGGCGCAGATTGCCGGAAATGTCGGATGAAATCATCGAAATCGGCGGATTAAAACTTGATCCGGTTATGCACCGTGTCCATGCACAGATCGGCAACGACCCCCAATCTATCGAACTTTTCTTAGGACCGACGGAGTTTCGTTTGCTGCATTTCTTAATGATATATAAAGAACGCGTGCATACCCGTGCTCATCTGCTGGATCGCGTCTGGGGTGACCATGTTTTTATCGAAGATCGCACTGTCGATGTTCATATCCGACGGATACGAAAAATTCTTGAAGCCGCTGGGAAAGAAAATTTGGTGCAAACAGTACGAGGAGCCGGATATCGTTTTTCTGTTGAAAAAAATGATGAAGTTGCCGATTAATCACTAGCCGATGAAACTTACCGTGATAGAAATCATCTCATATCGTCTTGATCCATTGTGAGATACATTGATGCCGACTCCTTACGAATCCAGCGAAATTCGTTTTTCTGATCTCGCCAAAGATGCGAGCATTAATGCGTTGCTGGGCGGAACGCAATGGAAAGACGATACCATTTCCTACAGCTATCCCAGCAGCAATAGTGGATTGCTGTGGTCACAATTTTTCAACGGCTACGGTTCGCCATTCGGAAACGGCGAACCCTGGAGCAGTTCATTTAAACCATTGACTGCTTCGGAGCGTTTTAATTTCGAAAAAGCGTTGCAGCAATGGGCTAACGTCGCGGATATTCAATTTGTTCAAGTCGCAGAAACACCAGAGGTAGTTGGTGACATCCGCCCTGCCTATACTTCCGATCCCGATGGATCAGTCTTGGCTTGGTCGTATTTACCATCCTACAGTCCGGCAGCCAGCGATATCTGGATTAATACGCAAAGCCAGCTCAATCGTGAAGAATGGAACCCGGGCAGCATGTCTTTTGAAACACTGATGCACGAAATCGGTCACTCACTGGGCCTCAAGCATCCGTTTTACGATGGAAGTTCAAGCAAAATTGAGTACCAGGATGAAATTGAAGGCGAGGACGAAAACGAAGGCGACGACGACGACGACGATGATGACGAAGACGATTTATTTGACTCGGTACTTCCGGATAGTCTCGATAAAGTCTCCTATACCATCATGAGTTATACCTATGCCGATTTGGAAGGCGAAGAAGGAACTGGTTTTTCTTTTCATCCCACGACACCGATGATACTGGACATTGCTGCCATTCAATACCTCTATGGCGCCAATGATGATTATCATGCCGGCAACAACACATACACCTACACCGATGCACAAACCTATCATGAAACGATATGGGACGCAGACGGAACCGATGCTATCGTCTATAACGGTACCATTCCAAGCCTGTTCGATTTAAATCCCGCCGGCGGCTCGGTTATCGGTCAATCGGTCTACGTTCAAGCAAATGGCATTGATTTAGGTTTACCGGTACCCAATGTTTGGATAGCGGACGGCGTTACGATCGAAAATGTTACCGCAGGCCAAAGCGACGACATCTTGATCGGAAACCACGGCAGCAACATATTGAATGGCGGTTTAGGAATCGATACGGTCATCGTAGAAGCGCCCCGCAATCAATTTTCTCTATCAAAATCCATTAACGGATATACGCTCTCGGAAAAAGATGAATCTCATAATCAAGATACGCTGATCAATATCGAGCGATTGGCTTTCGATGACTACAAGCTTGCGTTGGATCTGAATGGTCATGCTGGAGAAGTAGCAAAAATTATAGGTGCCGTGTTCGGCTCAAACACCGTTTCCAATCAGATGTATGTCGGCATCGGCTTGTCCAAATTGGATGACGGGTTGAGTTATGAGCAATTAGCAGCGCTTGCAATCAATGCTGCAGGTCTTTCAGATCACGATGAAATCGTTGCATTGCTTTGGAAAAATTTATTTGGTTCCGCACCCCAAGAATCGGATATATCCCCTTATGTCAATTTACTCGATAGCGGTGATATTACCGTTGGAGGTTTGACGGCATTGGCCGCCGACAGTAGCTTCAATGTACAAAACATCAATCTGCTCGAATTGAGCCATACCGGCATTGCTTATCTTTGATTGGTCATCGCTTATTTAATTTTTGACTGACCTGTCATACTTTGTTACCTTCCTGCGCTAAAAAATCCGAACTTCAGTTCAAAATACAGGGAAATATGCACGAAGAAACCACCATGCACGGCTTGAAAGCCAAGGGATTAAAAAAAGGATCAGTCTCGCAGACAGCCGCTGTCACGATTGGTTTGGCGGCTACCGCACCTGCCTATTCATTGACCGGCGCATTGGGTCACGGTGCCTTCGAGAGCGGCTATCAATTGCCGATTGTATTGATGCTATCGGTGATACCGATGTTTTTCGTAGCACTATCCTATAAACATCTAACCACTTCGGCACCCGATTCCGGAACTGTTTTTACCTGGGGATCCAAAGCCATTGGACCTCGATTCGGTTGGTTTGGCGGCTGGTCCATGTTGTTAGCCAGCGTGCTGTCAGGCGTCGCTGCAACACAAATCATCGTCAATTCCATAGCGATATTATTGAATGTCAGCGAAATCTCTCCTTGGTTCCAATTCAGCATCGCCATCTTATTCATTCTAAGCTCGACTTACCTGACCGCGCTCGGCGCCAAAGAATCTTCCCGTACTACGCTGATTCTGACTATTCTTCAATACGGATTACTGATATCCCTTGCCGCATTCCTGTTTGTTGAGGTAGCGCAAGAAAACACCGTCAGCACGGCAGCACCAATATCGCTGGAATGGTTTAATCCATTCGCCATTTCATCTTTTGACGCCTTTCTTAATGGATTTCTCGTAGCGCTATTCATATTCTGGGGATTTGACGCATCGCTGGCCATGTCGGAAGAAACCAAAGGCAATGCGGAGCAAGCCGGGCGCAGCGGAATCATCGCCATGACCATTACCGTGATCACTTATGTCGTATTTGCCACTGCGGCATTGGCTTATGCCGGTATCGATTCACAAGACAGCGCCAGCCTGATCGCCAAAGACAATATCGATTCCGCCGTTACCGTACTGGCAACCAGCATCATCGGCACAAATGGCACGATGGTTGCCGCTCTGATTATCGCCATTTCGGCTTTCTCGGCCACCATGTCGACAATCATGCCTTCCGCGCGAGTCGCTTTGGCGATGGCCACCTACAAAGCCATTCCGCGACACTTCTCATCCGTCAATCACGCTACTCAAACACCGAAATTTGCCACATGGGTAATCGGATTGATGACACTGGTCATCTATATTTCGCTGAGTTTAATCAGCGAATCGATCGTAAAAGATACGATTCAGAGCGTTAGTATCGCCGTATGCACTTATTACACCGTGGCTGCACTCGCATGCGTCCTCTATTTTCATCGTACCGCATTCAATCATTGGCATACGGCACTATCGCAAGTCATTTTCCCGGCCATCGCTTCTCTGGTTTTGATCGTGGTCGGTGTTTTACAAGCTTGGAACATGATGGATCCGGATTACGGATCAGGTGGATCAATTGTTGGAATAGGCGCGGTGTTTCTGATCGGCGTAGTCGCTTTATTATTCGGAATTCCATTGATGGCGATGTGCCATGTCCATCAGCCGCGTTTCTTTCGCGGTGAAACGCTACCATTGGAAAGAGCGCATATGGTAGCCGACGATCCTGCAACAAACGGCCTCCAGATCAATTTGACAATTTCAGAAACTCCAAAACAGATTAAGGAAACAAAATTAAAATAATCTGCTATTTTTTTCAAGCAACACCTCATGGAACAAATTGCTTCAATCGACTATAAAAGCTTCAATCCATGAAAATTATTTTTCATAAGCAATAGAGAAATTTGATTATCTTTCAGGAATAGCAACCATCGGCAAGGGTGAAGAGACCAGCCACATCCGCATCTGCAGTGTGATTCTTTTATGCTTTTCATCGAACCTCCAGTATCACATCCTTAACCACTTGTCNNTTCTTTGAAGATTACGTTTTTGAACGTTGCGCGCGGGTCGCGGCCAAATTTTTCCAATTCATGCAGAATGTCTTTCACCGTCGGCAGGTCGAATTGCCCGGTGTCGTAACGTTCAGGGCGGAGGTTGCGCGATCGGCACCACACTGCGCAAAGATACATCCAGCTCCGATTTTGACGTCATGACCGAGGTTAGCTTGCGTAGAAGGAATCCATCTCATGCCCTGTTAAGACACATTGTCTAAAAACCATATTGCATCTCATCTTAACAGGCTGTTGAAATGCGCACTAACGCTACAGGAAACGACATCAACGCTTGAGCTGCTGATAATGAGAGATTGTCGTTGATTTCAGTGAACAATACGGTTTCGCCAGTTAATAGATTCAGGGCGTGATTTTTTACTGCCGTACCCGGTTTAGCAATTTCAATCCAAGTTGCATCACCCCATACCGTTTCACCCAATGGAAATTCCGTATTCGCGGCTGTGATTAACTTGGAAAACCAACGTGGCGCGATGACGATCAAGCTGATTTCTTCGGTTTGCCGCATGAAGGCGCAGATATGCTCTTTGTGTTCACCCGAAACAGGCAGCGGCAGATAAGCGCCTTTCTGAAAGATTTCCGGCCACTGCTTACGAATTTGTAGCAATTGCCAGGTTAAATACAACTTGGCTCTCCCGTCCGGTAAGTGATCGAGCAATTGTCGCACTACTGGAGCAAGCTGGATTTGTGGGACGGCAGTAGTTTTCTTGATTTGCTCCAGCAATTGCAGCCGCTGCGAATAATCGATGGAACGGCGGTTGTCCGGGTCGACCAGATTGAATTCCCATAGCTCGTTACCCTGATAAATATCGGGGACACCTGGAACCGACAGCTTGAGTAGTGTTTGACTAAGTGAGTTGAACATGCCGCAGCGAGCGATGTGCCGGTGAAAATCGATAAAATCGGCGAGAAAAGCATTCTTTTCGACGGGATTCGTAATTTGCCGGATAAAACTCAGCAACCCGTCTTCATAAACCGTATCGGGATTGAACCAGTTGGTATGTTGTTTGGCTTCGCGGGCAGCTTTGATCATGTAAGCCTCGAGGCGAGCCAGCAACGCGTCGTACTCATCCGCAATGAGCGTTGTTAGTGGCCAGATGCCGAGCATCGTTTGATACAACAAGTATTCATCATTGGCACTGGGTACTTCATGATGCTCCACCAATCGTTTTTTGCTTCGATTGAGCCGCCGCCAGCGCCGTGCCTGCTGGTGCCATCGCTCGGGAATCTCGGTCAACACGTTGATGCGCATGCGCACATCCTCGCTGCGCTTACTGTCGTGGGTAGAGGTATTGAGCATGGCATGTGGCCAGTGCTCCAGGCGCTTAAGGTTTTCCGCGTGAAATGCTTTAACCGATGCACCGAAATGCCGCGGATCGCTACCGACTTCATTAAGTGAAATCAACCGGTGATACAGATAAAAAGCGGTGTCTTCGCAACCTTTGGCCATCACCGGACTGGAAACTTGCTGGAACTTCATGGCAAAGGCGGTGATCGCGGCATGGTAGGATGCATCCGCGTTCTTTACCGCATCGAGCAGCAAGACGCTGCTGATGAAATCGAAAATGCTGGCATCCTGAGTTTGTGCTCTTTTCTTCGCGATGGCGACTGCCCATTCCACATAGCGCCGGTCCAAATCTGCCGTATGGCCGTCGCGAATGTATGTACGGTAAACTGGCAGATGAGCGATGACTTCAGCCAAGGCAAGACGCAGATGATTAGTTGTGAAATCGCGCGTATGCGGACGCATTTCGCAAATTTGACTGAGCTGACCGGCCAGAACGTTGAGTTCACTGGCCATTGCATGTTTCATGATTTGGTGTTTGCAGCGGTATACCAGCTCGTCAAAATCGGTTTGTGTCCGGGTAAAGGCACGATAAGTCCGGCTAAGCATGGTTTGGGCTTCAGGATCGACAAACAATCCGTTGATAAGGCTGCAAAACTCATAACCGGTGGTGCCGTGAATAGGCCAATCTTGCCGCAACGGTTCATGTTCCGCGAGAATTTTTTCCGCCACGATATAGATCGGTTGCTCGCCGGCTTGCGCCGGTGAGCGGATGGCGACGCGATCCTGCAGCCGCTGGAAATACTGTAGCGGATCGTACAATCCATCCGGATGATCGATCCGCAAACCGTCGACTTTGCCTTCGGCGATCAATTCCAATACCAGTTGATGCGTCGCCTCAAACACATGGCAGTCTTCCATGCGCAAAGCAGCGAGATCGTTGATGTCGAAGAAGCGCCGGTAATTGATCTCATCGGACGCAACGCGCCAGTTGGCAATCCGCCACGATTGGGCTTCGAGCAATTCATGTAGCAAACCGGGCGATTCGTGCTGAGCCGGTATAGCGTTGTAATCGCTGATCGTATCCTGAATCATCTGTCGAACCGGCAATGATGCGCTCGCAAGCATCGCCAGGCGGCGTTTCAGCAACTCTTGGTCGCGATGCCGTTCGAGGATTGTATCGGAGGTCATGATGCCGCCAGCGGGCAGATTGGCGAAAGCGGTAATCAAGCTGGCGAGCTCTTGCAGATCGGGGTGATCCGGCCGCAATTGTCCTTCCAGCAATGACAAGCGATGCCGCAGTAGCCGGCAATATTCGCGTGGCGTAACCGGGAGGCGATGTTGGAAGAACCATACACTGAAGCTGCCGTTTGCTTCATCGAACTGGAGCGTTAATTGTCCATTTTCCAGCGTATCGCCATACGATTGACCGAGAATAGGCAATAGCACTTTATGGCGCAATTGCGTTTTTAGCGGGCGCCAATCGATATCGAAGAATGGTGCATAGATCGAAACGGGACCGTTTTCCAAGACATCGAGCCACCACTGATTGTCCGCCCCCATGACACCCATGTGATTGGGTACCAGATCCATGATTTGCCCCATGCCTTGTGCGCGCAGTGCAGCACAGAAAGTATCGAATGCTTCCTTGTCGCCGATCTCGGGATTAAACAGGTGATGATCGACAATATCGTAACCATGACTGCTGCCGGGGCGCGCTTTGAGATAGGGAGAACAGTACACATGGCTGATTCCCAACTGTGCCAGATAGGGCACGATTTGCGTCGCTTGAGAGAAAGTGAATGCCTGATTCAGTTGCAGGCGGTAAGTCGCTTGCGGAATCCGCAAATGCCGCTCCGTTTTTGGCTTGCAACGGACGCGTGGCCGTTCGTATCGCATCGCCGCGGAAAGCGCCTGTATTCTACGTTCGGCTGCGTAAGCCTCTAGGTTGATCGGCAGTTTGCGGCGCCAATTTGGATGTTGTGTGGTTGTAGATGGGATATTGATTTGATCCAGCACTTCGAGAATGTCTTCAATTTGAACCATCAGAATTTTGGCAGGGCTGCGAGCCAAGTAACTGTACACCGCCTGGATGAATTCCGGCGATGCGGACGGCAGCGAGACAGGGTTAACGGTCAAGCCATCCGGCAATAACCCGGCTTGTTCCAAGCGCAACAATAAATAGGCACGTTCCTGGGCTCGCCCGACCACCTGCGTTTGGCGCGCCTCTTCCGAGCTAAATAGATGCAAGTCGGTGCGTAGCATGATGTCACGTCCCGCCCAATAACCCGGCAGTGTCGGTAAATCGTGCGTGGTGACGGCGGTGAGGGCTTTCGCGGGATAATTTTCCGGCGCCGTGAAGTTGCCGCCGGGTTCTTTTTCCAGAATCAGCAAGCGGTACGACAAGATACCTCGCTGCGGTAATGCGGCGCTCACCTCTTCGGGCACGGTACCGAGGTCTTCACCGATAACCAGGCACTGGTTACGCTGGCTTTCAAGTGCTAGGATACCGAGCAAATCATCGAACGGAAATCGGACGTAGGCGCCTTCAGCGGCCGTGCATCCCTCGGGAATCCAGTACTGACGCATGAGTCCCATAACATGGTCGATGCGCAACGCACCGGCATAGCGCATATTGTGCCGCAGTACGCGAATGAAAGCTGCATACGCTGTCTCGTGTAAACGATCCGGCAAAAACGGTGGTAATCCCCAATCCTGACCAAGTTGATTGTTCAGTTCTGGCGGTGCGCCAATACTTGCTCCCGATGCATAAAGCGTTTGATTGGCCCAGGATTCCGCGCCGCCGCCATCGACGGAAACCGCTAAATCCAAATACAAACCGATGCCCAACCCCAATTCCAGCGAACGCATGCCAACAGCTGCAAGTTGCAGATCAGCTTGCCACTGCAGGTAGGAAAAAAAATCGATGCGGCTGTGGTGGTTTTCCGCAAATTGCCGTACTTCGCTGGATTGCGGATTACGATAGGATTCCGGCCAAACCGGCCAGCCCCAAACACCCGGATCCTGGCGGTGAAAATACTCTTGCAATGCTTCGAACAACGCATGCTGGTACAAATCATCGCCTTCACGGCTCTGAAATGCGCGAAATTCCTTGGCACGTTCGCTATCTGATTGCAAATGGTGTGTGCAAAAACGTTCAAACAGCATTTCCAGCAGCGGCAACTTGAGCGCAGCAACTCCGGCATAATCAACCAACTCGGACAAACGCAGCCCTTCCAGACGGATCTGAAACTCGGGGGTTCTCAGTATGGCTCTGGCTTCTTCGCATTCATGAAAATCGCTGATCGCCTCGACATCCAGATAAAGAATGTTGAGAAACAAGCGGCTGGACGGGCTATAAGGACTCGCATGTTCCGGGTTATACGGGAACATGGCATGCACCGGATTGATGCCGATGATGTCGGTATCCTGCGTCGACCAATGTTCCAGAATTAAGCGTAAATCGGTAAAGTCGCCGATGCCCCAATGCCGCTCGGAACGCAACGCATATAGCTGCACCGCCAATCCCCAGACACGATTCTCACCGCTAACAGCCTGCGGTTGATAGCAGGTAGCAGGAGCGATGATAAGTGTTTGACTGATGCAAGGCTCTTTTGCCGTATGCGTTAGTTCCAAACGGTGGTAGCCGCATGGCAGTTGCGGCGGCAAATCCAACCGCCGCCGGGTAAAGCGGGTTCTGATAATTTTTTTGCTGGCAATTTTGTGCAATGCCGCGGGGCTGAATTGCCCTTGTAATACTTCATTGTTTTCGAGAAGCAGGCGCCATGTCCAAACTCCGTTTGCCAGATCGTCCGGTATGGTAACGGATACCCAGGGCGGATGTTCTTGCGTTATCACCTTAACAGGTTCAAGGATACGCTGCCAAGGTTGCAATTCGTATGCTTTGATGGCTGATGCGATGCGCTGCGGGGTAGACACATCGAATCCCATTGTCGCTAACAGCTTGCGTTGCGTTTGTGGCTGGGTGAAATGCGGTTGCTGCCAATTGTCGGTATAGACCGGCAGGATACCGGCCAGGCTGCTGAGACGCGCTAATAATGCCAATTCATCGTCAGTCTGATTCATGGCAACCTTTCAGATACCAAGCAGCGGAGAATGCGGGCAAGATCCCGGATGCTGGATTGGCTTGTTCGAAGTGATCGTGGCTGAAAAAAAGCAATTGCCCTTGCGGGCGGTGCAAGAGCTTGGCAGGCTTATCGCTAAAATTGACGGTAACGGTGAGTTGCCCGTGGCCGGCAAGTTGCCAAGCGGCTTGTAATGCATGGGGTGTCAGAATCTCAAAGCGGCTATCCACGATGTCGGACAACAGCGGTACGATCGTTTGCAAACGCAAAGCCAGTAACGTCCGGTAGAGTGCCAGCCATTCGCGGTGCAGCGGATCGTTTTGCGTTTGCCAGTTTAACTTTGCCAGCGCAAACGTGCTTGCAGCGCAAGGATCGGGAATTTCTTGCTGCATTCGTGGATCGTGAAAACCAGCAAACCGTGCGAACTCCCTGCGCCTGCCGGTAGTGACAGCCTGCGCAAGCTCACCGGTGAAACCGCAAAAGAAAGGAAACGGCTCTCGCGCGCCCCATTCTTCCCCCATGAACAATAACGGTACTGATGGCGACAGGAGCAGCAAAATGACGGCGGCGCGCAATGCTTCGGGTGAGACCAATGTTGTAAGGCGCTCGCCAAACGCACGGTTGCCGACCTGATCGTGGTTTTGTAGAAACCAGACAAAAGCCGAAGCCGGCAAATGCGCGCTCGGTTCGCCGCGTGGTGCGCCATGACGATAAGCCGAGACCTCACCCTGATACGCAAAACCTTCGGTCAAACAGCGTCCTAAATGCAAAACGGGATTGCCTGCGTAATCCGCGTAATAACCATCGCGCTCGCCGGTCAGCAGCACATGGCATGCATGGTGCGCATCGTCGTTCCATTGCGCGGTGAACCCGGTGCATTTGCCCTGCAGGTTACGTTGCAGACGGTGCGCTGCATTGTGATCATTCTCCAAAATGAGGTGAACGTGGCGGTTTGCACCCAATGTAGATCGGACCTGTTGCGCCAGTTCTTTCAGGAAATCCGGTTGACTGTCATCCATGATGGAGTGCACGGCGTCCAACCGCAATCCGTCGAAGTGGTATTCCTCCAGCCAATAAAGCGCATTGTGGATAAAAAAATCACGCACAATGCGGGAGCACTCGCCATCGAAATTAATCGCTTGACCCCAGGGAGTATGATGACGGTCGGTAAAGAACTGCGGTGCATAGCGATGAAGATAATTGCCTTCCGGCCCGAAATGGTTATACACGACATCAAGCAGTACCATCAATCCATGACGGTGAGCGCTTTGCACCAGCCGCTTTAAATCTTCCGGGGTGCCGTAAGTGCTGTCCGGAGCAAACAGCAAAACACCGTCATAGCCCCAATTGCAGCGACCCGGAAAATCCGCGATTGGCATCAATTCAATTGCGGTGACACCCAGATCAGCCAGATACCCAAGTTTTTGCTCGAGTGCGGCGAAAGTGCCTTGCGGCGTGAAAGTGCCGGTATGGATCTCATAAATGACAGCCTCTTCCCAAGGACGTCCATGCCATTCATCATCGCACCAGTCGAATGCCGCGGGATTGATTAACTGGCTGGCGGCGTGCGCATCATCGGGATTGTAACGGGATGCCGGATCGGGAACCCGCATGCCATCGTCGATTTGAAAGGAATACCGGCTGCCCGGCAGGATCGGCCGGTGAATCCGCTGATACCAACCGCCGCCGGTTGCCTGCATGGAGAGCGGCGCATCGTTATCGATCAGCAATTGAACGTGTCGGGCGGCCGGTGCCCATAAATGAAAACATACGGTATCCTCGCTCATGAATTCAGTGCCAAATGGCATGTGGTGCTGTCTTATCATAGAAGTGCAAACCGGATTCCGGTCGTGTTCATCGTTTATCGGCAGCTTGTGAGCTGGCAGACTGCACGCTGGCCGGTCTGTTTCAGATTGAGACCTTTGCACGGTTACTACGCGGCACGATAATTGCGTTAAAAATTCGCGAAAAATGCTCATTTACCCTGTGTAAACTCCGCTTTTTCGCAAATTTTTGCCTTATTCTCGTACCGCTCATGACACCGTGCAAAGGTCTCAGATTGTTGCTCAACCGGGATGGTGGCAGGATATTGACCGGTTTGCCCGTGCAGAGGGTTTAGTGGTTCACATTCATTCCTCACCTATAGAAAATAGTGTGGTTTGCTCGAACAAGTCAAGCAGAATCAGCACCGAAGATTCCGTCAGCGCTGCTTCATCATTATTCATGCGATTGAATTCAAATAATAATTTTTCTACCAAAAAAAGTTGAAGCATATATCCGGTCAATTCCGGTTCACCGGGATGCGTGCAGCATCCGGCGATTGCACGGGAATATCCGCAAAGAAAAGCTTCTACGGATACCGTCAACCATTGCCGCACGCTGGCCGCAAATAAGTCGCCATGCTCGGTGTATTCGGTTAAATGCCGCTGCTGCGCCTGTGATGCGGCCAGGCAAAGCGAAAAACACAAGTTTGCGGCATCGACAAGCGGCAGCTTTTTGGCGCGCCGCGTTTCCAATGACTGATCGGGATCGCCTTCGAAGTCGGTAATGACAAAGTCGTTATGCGCCATCAANNGCCGTACACGTGCCAAGCGCGATCATTTGTGACTGATAACCGGCGTGCAGTGAGGGCTCGCATGCTTGATCCGGCTCGTTGATACAGGACTTGAGACAACGATCCAGATATTCCTGGGTGTAATCCCACACCGTACCTTGGTTAGAAATATAACGGTGAAGCACCGCGATGGCCGCTGTGGAATTTCCACTTTGATATTCCACGCTGCCGGCAAACGGCGCGACATTCTTGCAAGGCGATACCTCGGTCAGGAACCGTCCGATTTCGAGTTCCGGATTGATGCCTTCCTGTATCCTGCGGTAAATTTTCAAAATGAAGCTTTCGCCGTAGACGATGGAAGTATTGCTTTGTTTTACCGCCGGACGATTTATCGCAAGCGCTTCCGGTAGTTCCGTGAATGCGGCGCCAACGTTGAAAACCATCTCGCCGGATGCAAATGGCAAGCGCTTCTCCGCATGAATCGCATCGAGAAAAAACTGGCAGAATGTATCTTCTCCAACGGCATCATAGAGAACACCTTCGCGTGCACGTTGCCTGACTTTGGCTAACATCCACGGTGATAAGGTATGGTATTGCTGGTCGGCCACCTCACCTAGCAGCAATCCGAGTGGCAAGAAAAAGGTTTGTGTAATGCCCGTATCAAACTGGATTTTAACCAATATGGGTAACCAGTTTCTGCCGCTGATTGTTTTCCAGGAGCGATTCAGGTCGAGATTCAATTGATCGATCCGGTGTCCCCTCCCCGTATACCAGCGTTGAGACGCGAGAAATTGAGGCAAAATCGCTTTTTCCAACTGTTGCCGTGTTTTACTTTCAAGCACGCTGCCGACTTCTCCGCCGGGTTTGGCAATGAACGTCGCAAGTAAGTTTTCGGATAAGACCAGTACCGGCATTTCTTCGCGCGGCAGCTTATCGATATGCCAGACAGGCGCTGCAACATCGACTGCCAGCCGGAACCAGTAAAAACTGTAACCAGGTAAACTCAGCAGATAAGGTAATTCGCCAATGGCTGGAAACGCTGTACGGCCGAGCAATTCCACCGGCACACGGCCCTTGTAGGCGGCAAGATCCAGTTCCACCGGCTGGGCATTGTTCGCCAGATTAGCGACACAAAAGATGCATTCATCCTGATATTCGCGCAGATAGGCAAGTATCTTACGATTGCCGGGGTGCAGGAATTTTATCGAACCGCGCCCTAAAGCCTTATGGCTTTTACGCGCCACGATGAGGCGCCGCATCCAGTTGAGCAGTGAATTGACACTGCGGCATTGCGCTTCGACATTGATCGCTTCATAGCCGTACAGCGGATCCATGATAGGCGGCAGATACAGCCGCTGCGGATCGGTCCGGGAAAAGCCCGCGTTTCTGTCGGGGCTCCATTGCATCGGCGTACGCACACCGTTGCGGTCACCGAGATATATATTATCCCCCATGCCGATTTCGTCGCCGTAATAAATAATGGGAGAACCCGGCATGGAAAGCAGCAAGCTGGACATCAGTTCGATTTTGCTGCGGCTGCCGTCCATCAATGGCGCCAACCGGCGGCGAATGCCCAGATTGATGCGTGCGCGCGGATCGGTTGCGTAAGTGTCATACATATAATCGCGCTCACGGTCGGTGACCATTTCCAGAGTCAATTCGTCGTGATTGCGCAAAAATACCGCCCATTGGCAATTTTCCGGAATCTCGGGCGTCTGGTTTAGAATTTCAATGATCGGATGGCGGTCTTCTTGCGCCACTGCCATGAAAATCCTCGGCATCAGAGGAAAATGGAAGGCCATATGGCATTCATCGCCGTCACCGAAATATTCGCACACATCTTCCGGCCATTGGTTGGCTTCCGCGAGGAAAACACGATCTTTATAGCGGCTATCCAAATCGGCGCGCAGTTGCTTGATGACGGCATGCGTTTCCGGAAGGTTTTCATTACTGGTACCTTCACGTTCGCACAAGTAAGGAATGGCATCGAGGCGCATGCCGTCGACTCCCATGTCAAACCAGAAACGCATGGCTTGCAGTACCGCATCGATAACATGCGGATTGTCAAAATTCAGATCCGGTTGGTGCGTAAAGAAGCGGTGCCAGTAATAGGCTTTTGCTTCTTCATCCCAAGCCCAGTTGGATTTTTCGGAATCGGTAAAAATGATGCGGGTGTTTTCATAGCGCTTAACCGTGTCGCTCCACACATAAAAATCCCGTTCAACCGATCCAGGTAGCGCTGTACGGGCCGCTTGAAACCACGGATGCTGATTCGACGTATGGTTAATCACCAATTCAGTGATTACCCGAAGATGACGCTTATGCGCTTCTTCCAGAAAATGCTTGAAATCGTTCAGGGTGCCATAGTCAGGATGGATATCGTGATAATTTGAAATATCGTAACCGTCGTCGCGCAATGGTGAGGGATAAAATGGCAACAACCAAAGCGTATTGATACCGAGATCTTTCAAATAATCCAATTTGGACGTCAGACCCGGAAAATCGCCGATACCGTCGCCATTACTATCGCAATAGGCACGTACATGCAACTGATAAATAATGGCATCCTTGTACCATAGCGGATCGTCTGTGCTATCCATAATTCCTTAGAAAAGTTTCAACTTGCCAGCAGCAATGTTAAGCCGGTGTCTCACCTCCCCCTGATCAATGACAAAGTAATCAAGCGGTCAAGTGGTGGCTTAACACCGGCGTTTTGTTTTTAGCTATTTATCGAGAAGCGGGAAAATGCAGAGAACGCTTGAAGTTTACCGGCTTAATACTAATGCGAGTGATATAAACTCAAGTTGGTTCAATCCGAAATTGCGGAGAATCATAAATAAATCAAAGAAACAGTATGTTAATAACTCGCAACTCAAGCATTAAAAGTACAACTTATTAGTAGATCGGCAAGTTAAAATCAGTTGCACAGAATTGCATTGACGTAGCAGGTCATATTCAGATATTTTGAATCGTTTGTTTTCCAGCAATCAGTGTAAGAAAGCCACTTATTGAAGCTTTAAAAAAACCGATTCGATGAACAAGAAACAGCTTTCCGAGCGCGACATTTGCAGCAAATTCATTACACCCGCCTTGACACAGGCCGGATGGGATATCGCAACCCAAATCAGAGAAGAATTTCCGCTCACCAAAGGGCGCATCATCGTTCGCGGCAAGTTGCATACCCGGGCCAAGCATAAGCGTGCCGATTACGTCTTGTTCTATAGGCCAAACATTCCTATCGCCATCATCGAAGCCAAGGACAACAATCATTCCGTCGGCGATGGCATGCAACAGGCATTAGGTTATGCCGAAATGCTGCAAGTCCCGTTTGTGTTCAGTTCCAACGGTGACGGCTTCCTGTTTCACAACAAAATCGCTCAAGACGGCATCGTCGAACGTGAGCTTGCGCTGCACGAATTTCCCGCTGCAGAAATTCTGTGGCAATGGTGGGCGAAACATCGGGGGCTTGAACGCGATCAGCAAAATGCGCTGGTAACTCAGGATTACTACAGCGACGGCAGCAATAAAACGCCGCGCTACTACCAACTGCTGGCCATCAACAAAACCATCGAAGCGATTGCCCGCGGACAAGACCGCATCCTCCTGGTCATGGCGACCGGCACCGGCAAAACATTTACCGCGTTTCAGATCATTTGGCGGCTGTGGAAATCCAAAACAAAAAAGCGCATCCTGTTTCTCGCCGATCGCAATATCCTGGTTGATCAAACCATGACCAACGACTTCAAGCCCTTCGGGTCGGCCATGACCAAGATTCAGAAGCGGCAAGCGAACAAATCCTACGAAATCTATCTTTCGCTCTATCAGGCGGTGACCGGCACCGAAGAAGAAAAAAACATCTACAAGCAATTCAGCCCCAACTTTTTCGATCTGATCGTCATCGACGAATGCCATCGTGGCAGTGCCGCCGCCGATTCGGCCTGGCGTGAGATTCTCGAATACTTTTCTGCAGCCACACAAATCGGGTTGACCGCCACCCCCAAAGAAACAAAAGACATCTCCAACATCGATTATTTTGGCGATCCGATCTATACCTATTCACTCAAACAAGGCATCGACGATGGTTTTCTTGCGCCTTACAAAGTGGTTCGGATCGATCTGGACAAAGATTTGACCGGCTGGCGGCCTGAAAAAGGGATGATCGATAAACACGGCTTTGAAATCGAAGATCGCATCTACAACCAACAGGATTTCGACAAAACATTGGTATTAGAGAAACGCACGCAGTTGGTGGCAAAGAAAATCACCGAGTTTCTCAAACAAACCCATCGTTTCGACAAGACCATCGTGTTTTGCGAAAACATCGATCACGCCGAGCGCATGCGCCAGGCACTGGTGAACGAAAACGCCGACCTCGTTGCGCAAAACAGCAAATACATCATGCGCATCACCGGTGATAACGAAGAAGGCAAGGCCGAACTCGACAATTTCATCTTTCCGGAAAGCAAATACCCGGTCATCGCCATCACCTCCAAGCTGATGGCTACCGGCGTCGATGCGCAAACTTGCAAATTGATCGTGCTCGATCAGCGCATTCAATCCATGACCGAATTCAAGCAAATCATCGGTCGCGGTACCCGCATCAACGAAGATTACGGCAAGTACTACTTCACCATTCTCGATTTCAAGAAAGCCACCGAACTGTTCGCCGATCCCGATTTTGACGGCGATCCGGTGCAAATCTACGAACCGCAAGGAAATGATTCTCCGGTACCGCCGGATATTCCGGTAGAGGATACGGATGGCGCAGGTATGATTTACCCGATGGCGGATGCCAATCAAGCTTGGACAGGCACAACGGAACCCGACCAGGAAGAGGACGGTTACCGGGTTCGCCGCTTTGTGGTTGCCAATGTCGAAGTCAAAGTGGCTGCCGAGCGGGTGCAGTACTTCGACGCGGCTGGCCGATTGATCACCGAATCGCTCAAGGATTACACCCGCAAAGCGGTAGCCAATGAATACGCCTCGCTCGACGATTTCCTGCGCCGCTGGAACAGCGCGGAGAAGAAACAAGCGATCATCGACGAATTAGCGGAACAAGGGGTATTCTTCGATGCGCTTGCCGACGAGATCGGACGGCAATCCGGCAAAGCGTTCGATCCTTTCGATCTGGTCTGTCATGTCGCTTGGGATATGCCGCCGCTCACCCGCAAGGAACGGGCTGAGCAGGTAAAAAAACGCAACTACTTTACCCGCTACGGCGAACAAGCCCGCCGGGTGCTGGAAGCCCTGCTCGACAAATACGCCGACGAAGGCGTGGCGCAGATCGAAGAGACGCAAATTCTCACCATCGCGCCTTTTACCGGCTTCGGCACCCCCATGGAAATCATCCGCGCCTTTGGTGGATTGGATCATTACCAGCAGGCCATCCACGATCTGGAGCAAGCACTGTACTCATCACGTCATTCCCGCGAAAGCGGGAATCCAGGAAGTTAAGATGAAACAACCCTGCGTCTACATCCTCGCAAGCCAGAGAAACGGCACCCTTTATACCGGAGTGACAAGCGATCTGATCCGACGGGTATGGGAGCACAAAAATAATCAGACAGCAGGCTTTACAAACAAATATGCAGTCCATCGACTGGTTTACTTTGAACAGCATGAGGACATGAATGCCGCAATTACCCGCGAGAAGCGGATCAAGAAATGGAACCGGGCTTGGAAACTCCGTCTGATCGAAGAATTGAATCCGAATTGGAATGATTTGTACGAAACCTTAATTTGAATTTTCTGGATTCCCGCTCCCCGTCTACACGGGGACAAGCTGCGGGAATGACAAAAGAAGAAGACGAAATATGCCCCTCACTACGCTCATCAAATCCATCCAGGACATCATGCGCAAGGATGTCGGCGTGGATGGCGACGCCCAGCGCATCTCCCAGCTCGGCTGGATGCTCTTCCTGAAAATCTTCGATGACCGCGAAAAGGAAATGGAACTCCTTAAGGACAACTACAAATCCCCGCTGCCCAAGCACCTGCGCTGGTCCACCTGGGCCACCGACGACGAAGGCATCACCGGCGACGCCCTGCTCGACTTCGTCAACAACACCCTCCTGCCCAAACTCAAAGCCCTGACCGGCGGCGACCGGATGCATACCCTCATCCTCGAAGGTCGTGCGGATGAGGGTATGCATCCGGTCGCCGCCGGTCAGGGCTTTGAGTTTGGGCAGGAGGGTGTTGTTGACGAAATCGAGCAGGGCGTCGCCGGTGATGCCTTCC
>DJMI01000009.1:11247-13580 GCA_002435335.1 Nitrosomonas sp. UBA6494 | reverse complement strand
TCAATTTTAAACCGGTATCAACATTTCTTTTGTTTTAATCCAAAAAGGTTATGCCAATCCTCCGCTTGTTTTAGAATTTGATCTCTTTGTAATCGATAATTATTGTTTATGCAAATTGCTGCTAACCCCAACGATCTTGATATTTTTCTGAATAAATGGAGAAAAAACTTTTTACTGGAAAAGGTGACGTTAAATGAAGCAAAAGGATGGAAGATCGAAGAGGGGATTTTGAGACATGAAACAGGAGGATTCTTCAACGTTGTCGGTGTGAGTTATGAAAATGATGTAGATAAAGTCTTTCTATATCAACCACAATCTGCGGTTACCGGGCTGTTGGCAAGTTATTTTGATGGTCAGATGCATGTTTTGCTGCAGGCAAGAGCAGAGCCGGGGACACAGGGCATTGCCCAATATGGACCAACAATTCAGAGTACTTTAGCAAACTATATGGGTTTACATGGCGGTCAATTGGCGCACTACACTGACCACTTTATTCGGTATCACGCCAGTATACGAAGTGTTATTCATGATTCTGAGCAATTGGATCTTGGCGAGCGTTATGTCTACAAATCAAAGCGTTTGGTGATATTGGCGTGCGATCCTGATATCGAAATTGAAGACCAATTCATCTGGGTTCCAGAAACAGTAATCAAGGATTCGATAAAAAATTCCTATTTCTTTAATACGGATTTGAGATCCTTGTTTGCTGTGTTTCCGTGGAGCTGCATGCCGGGCGGGGCAACCAATCTTGCTCCATTGAACCGATTCGTTAATGCAAGTTTGGTTCGACCGGTCAATCCCAATGTAATTGGCGCCGTCTGTGCCAAACTAAGTGCAAGAATTGCACCTTGCAATTTTACAGGATTAAAGAAGCTGAAAAACTGGGATATAAGCGACAATGGGTTTTATGAGATTGAGAACCTGCAAGGCTTTGCAATTGAATTTTATTACTGTGAAGTATTTGGAAGAGAAGTAAGATCTTGGTTTCAGCCATTGGTTAACAGTCATGGCGCTGGTTATGCAGCGCTCTACTGCCGGGAAGTCAATGGTGCTCTGGAAATATTGATTCGCATTGGTGCAGAAAGTGGATTAAAAACCGGCCAAGCACTGCTTCCAACCGTTCTGAACTATCCGAATTGCATTTTTCCGCTAAAGCCTCCAGTGGGGGAAATCTTGGCTTCAACAATGGAATCTGATGAAGGCGGGCGGTTTTTGCGCGATATCAATAAGTATGAGCTTGTGTTGGTGCCTTATGATTATGAATTAACTGATGATTTACTCTGGATCAGCATCTCTGAATTGAAGTGGTTTCTCTCTAATTCGAACTTGTGTGCGATTCAATTGCGCGGACTGTCATCTATGCTTCTGGGGGAGCTGCCGTGTTAGGCATTTGCGTTGTCTATTTGGTTCTGGATAAAGATGCAGAGTTTCTGTTAGAAATGAATCTGCAACGCATACTTTCTTATACTAATGCGCCATACAAAATTTATGGGGTGGCGCTTCGACTTTCAGATGATCTAACAAATAAATTGCGTGAAAATGGGGTTGTCTTGCCTGAAATACCGGAATTCAAACTTGCCGAGTACAAAGATAACGCAAAAGGAGCGGGTGAACATAGCTATTACCTCGATCAATTGGTCGACTTTGCATTCATGGATGGCTGCACTCATGTCACAACGTTTGATATGGATTCTTGGCCTATATCAAAAGGATGGATACATTTTATTATCGCTTTCTTACTGTTGATATTCCTGTCATTGCCATGCAGAGATACGAGATTAAGGACAATTTTCCCAATCCTGCTTTTGCCATGATTCACAGAAGTTTTTGGCGTATAGGGCAAAGTTCTTTTGCATTTTATAACCCGCGATGCGCTTATAAAAGGGGAGGAAAGAGTATCTCACGCTCGCAATCCGGCGCTGGAATTCTCGCTGAACTCAGGATGCGCGAAAAGAAATTTTTGCCATTACTGCGAACAAACCGGTGGAACCCTCACCCTATTATGTGTGGCATATATGATCACAACATATTTCATTTTGGTGCGGGGTCAAGACAACCAACTTTTTCGAGCGACGAAATCGATTATGAATTGATCGATACTGAAATTTCCAGATCGTATGCAAGAATTATTAATGGTGCGAAGAGAGCTTTTTTTCTAAAAATATTGAAAGATTCGGAACAAGAATTCATGAATCAGTTAATGAAACGACGAAGCATGTAGTTCAATTTTTCTAGATTAATTTACGTCAAGATGTGACCCCTTTATGGGTGCTAGATTAATTTATGTCAAGATGTGACCCCTTTATGTTGTGTCAAGATGTGACCCCTTTATG
>DJMI01000009.1:0-11211 GCA_002435335.1 Nitrosomonas sp. UBA6494 | reverse complement strand
TGTAGCCATTCTGTCCGTTTCATCCTTTTTTCTTCTCGAGCAAGGATAATCCCGATAAATTATTTTATTTGCCACAAACCCGGATCGGCAGCGACGAAATGGATAGATAATTCAATTGATTGATTTTTCCTCGGTATGGATGTGTATAATGAAAAACAGGAGCCCAAAGCTCCGAAAGTAGTGTTACATGTCACGATCTTCTGAGAGTATTGAATTCTCAGTATCTTTTCCAACAAATTAACATATGCTTATTTCATATTTATTAATGAACCCGGTCTTCTGAATTTATACTGGCGAAGTAATTTTGCAAATAACCAGGTTTGCGGGATATGAATTCCATTGATAGCAATCGTTATAAGTATTAGGAGAATAGCAGAATGAAATATACGCTTCTTACTTTGATAGTAGTTGTTGCACTGGCACTGACTTCCTGTAGCGAACCGAAACTCGGTCAATATCCCCCAAGTCTTTATAAAGAACGGGAAGGCTTGCTCTCCGACAGCGATCTTGCCAACTCCCAGAAGCAGCAAATTGAACAGCAAGCTTCAGAACTCGCAGAAGAAAGTTATCCTGCCGATGATCCGGCGGCTCCTCACGCAGGCACACTGGAATCTGCTGAAGAGGCCGAAGCTGCGGTATCCGATGAAAAATCCGATGATGAAGATACTTCGGAATCCGCTGAAGAATCCGCTGCCGATGACTCTGCAAAGCCAAGTGACAAATAATTAAAATATAATTTATCGGTAATAAAGCACGATAAAACGAAAGGCGATTCTGATACGAATTCCGGAGTCGCCTTGGTTATTTTTGTTCTATGGATTAGGGAATCCAAGCTGGATTTATTGAGGATAGCGCTGAGTGATTCTGTTGTGCGTTGGTAAAACCCAGAATGTTCGGTGATCAACCTGTTTCCGGCAAAAAACTTGGCATGCTGATGCCATGAAAACCTGGAAACTTACCCCAGACATTTTTAAGATGTGTTTCTACATTGATCGCTTTCCAGGCGTACATTTGTTCCACCATTTTACGATTTTCCATGGCAATGGAAAAAAGTACCCAGGTGCCTCTAAAACGTTCGATTTCTTTTCTGATTAAGGCAATGGCAGCGTCTTCATTGCGTGCCACACATGGGCCAAGCATATTCAGCGCGAGGTGTTTGACTGAAATCATAAAGCCATCAATATTTTTTTGATCGTTCTCGTAAACAGATGCGTGCAGGACGCCGCGCGGATTTTCAATGGCATAACGATAATCTATTTCACGCTTGATGCCGCTTACTTCCATCTCCAGCTCACCCATTTGAGCGATATCGTTCGGCGCTGCTTTACGTACGCGTTCTTCTCCCTGGACACTTGGGGCATTCAGGCCTTGTGTTGATACGTTTATTACCATGTCGTGATACATCGCCCGCGGTATAAAACCGGCACGGGTATACAGCGACAATGAATTCATGTTGATGGCGCTGCTTACCAGGCGGCAGGATTTGAAATCATTTTTTTCTGTGAAATCAAGAATGTAATTGACAAGCTGACGACCAATGCCACGGCCGCTGTAATCGGGGTGTACGCTCATAATGCCCAGTGAAACATGGTGTTCGCGGGGATGATAAAAGCATGCGCCCATCATCTGTCCGTTGGTTTTGTCAAAAGCTGCGATGCTGTGACCGGGAGTTAGATCGTTATAAATTTGATAAAAAATGGAAACTTCATCTGGCCGGCAGTTAAAGTAATCCTTACTCCAACCATGCTTCCAGTACCATGAATTGAAAGCGTTATGTAACAGGTTTGCGTGTTCGGCGATATCCGAGTGATTCAGTGGGCGCAGAATGATCGAATCTTTCATTTTTAAAAGGTATCGCGGATCAATGTCGAAGTAAAACTAAAAGCAATTTGACGTGGCGCTCCGTTTTTTCGACGCATTGGTCAATTCTATTTCCTTGGTACACCATCGACTCACTTCTCACTTAAGAAATGCTCAATCATTGCTTGTTTATAATCGATCTGGCCGAACGATACGTCCTTTAGTTGACCTTGGCGGTCGAAAACGATGCACGATGGGGTTCCTTGCAGTGCGAAGCGTTCGAAGGTTTCGGCTTTCATGGTTTTTTGTTCCAAATAATGTTTGACTTGTTGCATCACGGATCGCTGCTGATCTTCGTTGAAATTGTCGAAATCCGGTAAAAACGAGCTGGCATAATTGCGGATGCGTTGTTCGGTCACCGGTTCGGTTTCGGCGGTGACGCGGTCCATGCCGACTGGGTACGGTATTTTCCAAGGCAGTCGCCCGTGCGACAATACGTTGTATCGGGTGAGCGCTTTCAACGTTTCGCCGATGACTTCGCCGGTGGTGATTAATTTTTGTAAGTTTTCCAGGGTATTTTTGTCGTAATCTTCGAAAGCCGTTGCCAGACCAATGACGGCTAAGCCTTGTCGGTGGTATTTNNTAAATTCACGGGACCGCCCTGTACCCAGGTATCCACGACAACGTCGGAAAGTGAAGGCATTTGCATGGTGAAAATAATAATAATGAGCAAGAAATGGCGTGATATTACCGAAGCTTGATACGCTCGTGCGGTTTTTTTTCATCTTTTCTACAACTGATGGATAACCGTTCAGCTAATTTATTGAATTAAAGAGATATGCGTTATTGGTTGATGAAATCCGAGCCTTATGAATTCCATATCGATGATTTTGCCGCGTTGCCGAATCAAACGGTGGCGTGGGAAGGTATTCGCAATTATCAGGCGCGTAATTTCATGCGCCACCAAATGGCGATAAGCGATCAGGTGTTGTTTTATCATTCCTGCTGCAAGGATCCCGGCATCGTGGGGATTGCGGCAGTGAGCGCAGCCGCGTATCCGGATGAATCGCAGTTCAATTCGCACAGTAAATATTTCGATCCTAAGGTGTCTCGCGAAAACCCTCGGTGGTTCAACGTCAACATCACGTTATTGCAGCGGACTCGCCTCATCACCATCAAAGAATTGCGGCAATACCCCGAATTGCAGCGCATGCGCGTATTGCAAACCGGTAACCGGCTGTCGATCACACCGGTCGATCCGGCGGAATGGCAATTCATTATGACGTTACTTTAGTCGGGGGTTACGATGGAGTGGTGGTTGATTTATTTGCTCACCGGCGCTTTTGTCGGATTTTTCGCCGGATTGCTAGGGATTGGCGGCGGCCTGATCATTGTGCCGGTTTTGATCAGCGCATTCATGGCGCAAGATTTTCCGGACGATCGCGTCATTCATATGGCGCTCGGCACCACGATGGCGACCATTATTTTCACTGCGGCCGCCAGCCTGCGTACGCATCACCAACATCGGGCGGTTGATTGGAAAATCGTCAAGCAGATTACACCGGGGATTTTACTGGGTACTTTTATCGGCGCCGCATGGGCAAGCGCGCTGACCAGCGCTGTGCTGAGCGGTATTTTTGTGGTGTTTATTTTTTATGCAGCCACACAAATGGCGTTGCAATTTCGTCCCAGTCCGATGTTTCAGTTGCCGGGAAAATTCGGTATGGTGTTGGTAGGGGGTGTCATCGGCGTATTATCGAGCCTGGTTGCAATCGGCGGCGGTTTGTTGTCGGTACCGTTTTTAACCTTATGCAAGGTGAAGTTGCAACATGCGATCGGAACCGCTGCAGCAATCGGTTTTCCCATCGCGCTGGCTGGAACAGCCGGTTATATATTCAACGGCTGGCAGCAAACGGAAACTTTTCCCGAATACAGCTTGGGTTATGTTTATGTGCCGGCGGTGATTTGGTTGGTAGCCGCCAGTATGCTGACCGCACCGCTTGGCGCCCGCATGACGCACTCTACACGAACAGCGTTGTTGCGAGCGATTTTTGTCGTGTTGTTGTACGGTCTGGGAATCCGGATGTTATTTAGGATTGTCGGGTAACGGGCACCCGCTTCCGCCTCTGAATTTTTAGAGATACCCTAATTCTTATCGATCATGTCTTCCATTCCCTATTGGCGTCTTTCCGGTTTTTATTTTTTTTATTTCGCTTTTGTCGGCGCGTTTTCACCGTATTGGAGCTTGTATTTGCAATCGTTGTCGTTTGATGCGGTGCAAATCGGCGTATTGATGTCGCTGCTACTGGTGACGCGGATGTTTTCTCCGGTACTGTGGGGTTGGCTTGCCGATCACGTCGGTAAGCGGGTGCGGGTGATGCAAATCGCTGCACTGTGCAGCCTAGCCAGCTTTTGCGGTTTTTTCGGCGGTGAATCGTTTGCTTGGATTTTCCTGGTAATGCTGACGATGAGTTTTTTTTGGAGCGCTTCGTTGCCGTTGATGGAGGCGATTACATTGTCTCATCTGGGCGATCGTACCGAAAAATACGGCCGTATCCGCTCCTGGGGATCGGTCGGTTTCGTGTTGGCGGTGATCGGTGTCGGTTATTTGCTTGAATTCGCCTCGATCGTCTGGTTGCTGTGGGCTGTGTTGGGTCTGAAATTGGGGATTGTGTTTTTTTCCTACCAATTATCCGAGCGCGAAGTGATTCAATATTCAACCGGATTGGATTCGATCAGGCAAATTTATGCGCATCCGGAAGTGGTGATTTTTTTACTGTCCAGCTTGTTGATGTTGTTTGCGCACGGTGCGTATTACACATTTTATTCCATACACTTGGCGGATAACGGTTACAGCAAAGGTGCGATCGGATGGTTATGGGCAATTGCGGTACTCAGCGAAATTGGCGTGTTTTTTGTCATGCCGTGGTTATTGCGGCGCTTCCGGGTCAAGATGATCTTAATCATCAGTTTTGCTTGCGCCATGCTGCGTTTCATTTTGATCGGTTATTGGGTGGAATCGCCTGCCGTGATGGTGATGGCGCAAGTGCTGCATGCGGTGACCTACGGTGCCCATCACGTTGCTGCAATGATGGTGGTGCATCGCTATTTTCATGGCAGGCATCAAGCGAAGGGCCAAGCGCTTTATACCAGCATCGCTTACGGCGTCGGCGGTACCATCGGCGCGGTTTCGAGCGGTTATTGCTGGGAGTGGTTGGGTGCGGAAGATACATTCTTCATCAGCGCGGCTGCCGCTTTGACCGGTTTGATGCTTTTGGTTTGGCGTTTCAAGTGATTTCGTGGTTTGCAAGGCTCTGGTCTGAGATGGTTTTTAAGCGTTGAACTTTGTGGGATAATCACATGTTTATCTGTTCATTGAATTCAAATGAAGCAAACGTTATACGACAAACTTTGGCGTCAGCATGTGGTGCATACCGAATCGAGCGATCCGAACAGTATGGCGCTGATCTATATCGATCGACACTTGGTGCATGAAGTAACCAGCCCGCAAGCGTTTGAAAGCTTGAAAATGGCTGGACGCAAGCCGTGGCGGTTAAATTCCATTCTGGCGGTGGCCGATCATAACGTGCCGACGACCGATCGTAGTCGCGGCATTGAGGATCCCATTTCACGCTTGCAAGTCGATACCTTGGATCAGAATTGCGACGAATTGGGCATTACCGAATTTAAGATGAGCGATATACGCCAAGGCATCGTGCATGTCATCGGCCCGGAGCAGGGCGCGACATTGCCAGGCATGACGGTAGTTTGCGGCGATTCGCATACCAGTACGCACGGTGCATTCGGTTGTCTGGCGTTCGGCATCGGCACGTCGGAAGTCGAGCATGTGCTGGCGACACAGTGCTTGTTGATGAAAAAATCCAAATCCATGCGGATTAACGTTGAAGGTCAATTGGGATTGGGAGTGACCGCGAAGGATATCGCACTGGCCGTTATCGGAGAAATCGGCACCGCAGGCGGTACCGGTTATGCCATCGAATTTTCCGGCAACGCGATCCGTGCGTTGTCGATGGAAGGGCGGATGACGCTGTGCAACATGGCAATTGAGGCTGGCGCCCGCGCCGGTATGGTGGCTGTTGACGATACCACGATCGAATACATTAAAGGCCGTCCGTTTGCACCGCAGGGCGAACTATGGGATAAAGCAGCCGCCTTTTGGCGTACTTTGCACAGCGACGACGGTGCGGTTTTCGACCGGGAAATCACCTTGGATGCCTCGCAAATCAAGCCACAAGTCACATGGGGTACTTCGCCTGAAATGGTGACGACGGTAGACGGTTCCGTACCCGATCCGGCAAGCATTGCCGATGCGGTGAAGCGCTCGGATATGCAAAAAGCGCTGAATTACATGGGATTAGCACCTAACACGCCCATTACCCAAATTTCGATCGATAAAGTATTCATTGGATCGTGCACCAATTCCCGCATCGAGGATTTGCGTGCTGCTGCGCAAGTGGTCAAGGGGAAACATGTTGCGGCGAATGTTAAACAAGCATTGGTGGTGCCTGGATCCGGCTTGGTGAAGAAACAGGCCGAGCAAGAAGGTTTGGATCGAATTTTTCAGGCGGCGGGATTTGAATGGCGTGAACCCGGTTGTTCGATGTGCTTGGCAATGAATGACGATCGGTTGTTGCCGGGCGAGCGCTGTGCATCGACGTCGAATCGGAACTTTGAAGGCCGGCAAGGGCCTGGCGGCAGAACGCATCTGGTTAGCCCGGCGATGGCCGCTGCCGCTGCGATTGCCGGTCATTTTGTCGATGTGCGCAAACTCGGCGCGTGAAATAAGGCGGATGTGATGGAAAAATTTACGACATTTACCGGATTGGTGGCGCCCATGGATCGCGCCAACGTCGATACCGACGCGATCATTCCGAAACAATTTCTCAAATCGATCAAACGTTCCGGTTTTGGTCAGAACTTGTTCGACGAATGGCGCTACTTGGATCACGGAGAACCCGGCATGGATTCGGCGACACGTCGATTGAATCCGGATTTCGTGCTCAATCAACCGCGTTATCAAGACGCACAAATTTTACTGGCGCGCGCCAATTTCGGTTGCGGATCGAGCCGCGAGCATGCGCCGTGGTCGCTGCAGGATTATGGTTTTCGCGTGATTATCGCACCGAGTTTTGCGGACATCTTTTTCAACAATTGCTTCAAAATCGGTTTGTTGCCGATTGTCCTGGATGCAGATGCGATGGATCGGCTGTTTGCCGCGGTGCAATCTAACGAAGGTTATCGATTAACCGTTGATCTACAACAACAAACCGTTACTACGCTCGATGGGGAAGTCTATCGATTCGACATCGATTCATTCCGCAAGCATTGCTTGTTGAATGGGCTGGATGAAATCGGTTTGACATTGCAGCACGCCGAGAAAATCAAACAATTCGAACAACAACGGCGCATTGAACAGCCGTGGTTATTTAGTTAAAGGAATAAAAGGCAAGCATGATGAAAATTGCTGTTTTACCCGGCGACGGTATCGGTCCGGAAATCGTTGCACAAGCGGTGCGAATATTAAAAGCATTGAAAACCGACGGCCTGCCGATCGAGTTGGAATACGGCTTGATCGGCGGTTGTGCCGTAGATGCCACCGGCGAGCCATATCCCGAAGGAACGCATAAGCTTGCAAGCCAAGCGGATGCGGTATTGCTCGGCGCGGTCGGCGGACCGAAATACGATGCCTTGCCACGCCAGCAGCGACCGGAGCGCGGCTTGCTCGCCATTCGTAAAGAACTTAATTTGTTTGCCAATTTGCGACCTGCGTTGTTGTATCCCGAATTGGCCAATGCATCGAGTTTGAAATACGACGTGGTGGCGGGGCTCGATATCATGATCGTGCGCGAATTGACTGGCGATATTTATTTCGGCGAGCCGCGCGGTATCGAAATGCGCGACGGCCAACGGGTTGGATTTAATACCATGATCTACAGTGAAGCCGAAATCCGTCGTATTGCGCACGTTGCTTTTCAGGCCGCCGCAAAGCGTCACGGCAAATTGTGTTCGGTCGATAAAATGAATGTATTGGAATGTACACAATTATGGCGCGACATCGTTATTGAGGTGGCGCAGGAGTATCCGAATGTTGCGTTATCACATATGTTGGTGGATAACGCCGCAATGCAATTGGTACGAAATCCCAAGCAATTTGACGTGATTGTCACCGGAAACATGTTCGGTGACATTTTGTCTGATGAAGCATCGATGTTGACGGGATCGATCGGTATGCTGCCATCGGCATCGTTGGATGAAAACAATAAAGGTCTGTACGAACCGATTCATGGGTCGGCGCCGGATATTGCCGGCAAGGATGTGGCCAATCCATTAGCGACAATATTATCGGTGGCAATGATGCTGCGTTATACCTTTGATCAAGAGCAGGCGGCTCAGCGCATCGAAAATGCAGTCAAGATGGTATTAGCGCAAGGTTTCAGAACCAAAGATATTGATGAAACGGGAATGAAGCTGGTTGGCACGCAAGCAATGGGTGATGCGGTGCTGGCGGCGTTATGAATCGTCTTTTTAAATAATGTGAGTAAAAAGCATGAATTTGTTCATTTGAGCTTTGTCTTAAGTGAAAATTTATGCGTTATATTGATAAATAGTTAAATTTGATAAGTGAGATGCTATGAAGCAAGTCGGTTTTGTTGGTTGGCGTGGCATGGTGGGTTCGGTTTTGATGCAACGGATGCGGGAAGAAAATGATTTTTCGTTGATCGACCCGGTATTTTTTACTACCTCGCAGCAAGGCGGTACGGGTCCTAATATTGGTAAAGATATTCCACCCCTAAAAAGTGCTTACGATATCGATCAATTGAAAGCGATGGATATCGTCATATCTTGTCAAGGCGGTGATTATACCAATCAAGTTTTCAAGCAACTGCGCCAATCCGGCTGGGATGGTTATTGGATCGATGCCGCTTCCGCATTGCGCATGGAAAAAGACGCCATCATTATTTTGGATCCCGTCAACATGCCGGTTATCGAAGAGGGGCTGCATGATGGCGTAAAAAATTACATCGGTGGTAATTGCACGGTCAGTTTAATGTTGATGGCTGTCGGTGGATTGTTTGAAAAGGGCATGGTGGATTGGATGAGCGCCATGACCTACCAGGCAGCGTCCGGTGCCGGTGCGAAAAATATGCGCGAATTACTGCAACAAATGGGTGAAGCGCATCGTGTGGCCAAAGACTTGCTGGACAATCCGGCATCCAATATTTTGGATATCGATCGTGAAGTGGCCGGTACGTTACGGGATAGAAACTTCCCAACTGAAAATTTCGGTGTGCCGCTGGCAGGAAGCTTGATTCCGTGGATCGATAAAGAAGTCGCTAACGGACAAAGTCGTGAAGAATGGAAAGGACAGGCCGAGACTAATAAAATCTTAGGGCATGATAATCAACAAATTCCCGTTGACGGTATATGCGTTCGTGTCGGTGCAATGCGTTGTCACAGTCAGGCACTGACCATCAAATTGAAACAGGATGTGCCGTTGGATGAAATTGAAGATGTTATTTCGGAAGCGAATGATTGGGTGCAAGTCGTCCCTAACGAACGCGAAGCGACCACCGCGAAACTGACGCCCGCTGCAGTAACCGGTACTTTGTCGATACCCGTCGGGCGGTTGCGTAAGCTGGCGATGGGCGGCGAATATCTGTCCGTCTTTACCGTCGGCGATCAATTGTTATGGGGTGCTGCGGAACCGCTACGCAGAATGCTGCGTATTCTGATCGCGCATTGATAATTTTCTGAATATACCCAGCTATACCTATCGATCCGGCCATTAATAAGTTTTTGGAATTCATTTACGCAGGCTTCTTGGTTGTAAAAAGCTTTTTAATGGCTGAGGTTATGAGCTTAAAGAAACACTGAATATTTGTCTGTGTATGCTATCAGCTTAACGTTGGTGGCACTCGGGGCATTATCCATTTCATTTCTTTAACTATTTCTCATTTGTTTTTATGCCACACACCAGGCATTATCGTTTGATTTAACATATTATTGGTGTTTTCATAGTAAAATCGATAAAAAATGTGTTTATGCCTGATTAGTTAAAGTTAGGTATTGGCATTTTGGATTAGATTAGATGAATTAACCTATAATTTTAAGCATAATCGTAGTTTAAACACTTTCGCTACAATGCTAATCTTGGCGTATTTATAAACTAGAGAGGGTACTTCGGTGTATAAAACATCTTTTCGTCTAAGTTTGTTTGTCATTATTCTGATGCTACCATGGGCTGCTATTTACGCGGCCGGTCTCGGTAAATTAACTCTGAATTCGGCATTAGGTCAGCCTTTGAATGCAGAGATCGAAATTGTCTCTGCAACACGTGACGAGGCGCAATCCCTGAGAGCCAGTGTCGCATCACGGGATGCCTATGGAAATGCTGGCATCAGCTATGAAAGTATCCTGTCATCGATTAAGGCAAGTGTTGAGACGAGATCGAGCGGCACGCCTTATATCAAATTAACTTCAGCGCAAGCAATTAACGATCCTTTCTTAATGGTTTTAATGGAATTAAGTTGGTCTTCCGGTCGTATATTGCGCGAATATACTGTATTGCTCGATCCTGTAGAAATTGGTTCGCAGCAGATCGCTTCCGCTAATACATTTCAGCAAGCGGAGCGCATTGAATCTCCATTGGATATTGAAACAGTTCCTGCTGCTAATGCCGGACAAACTAAAAAAAGTAGTAGCAAGCCTTCTCGCACCGTTTCCAGAGAATCGAAAAATACTTATGGACCGGTTAATCGGGGAGATACTTTGTCGTCCATTGCACGGCAGGTAATGCCTTCCGGCGTTAATTTGAATCAAATGCTGGTTGCTTTGCATCGTGCCAATCGTGATGCGTTCATCTCCAATAACATGAACTTGCTTAAGGTCGGTGCTGTGCTGGCTATTCCTGAGAAAAGCGAAATAGCGGCAATCGATGCTTCAACAGCCAATAATGTGATTAAGGCGCAAGTTGACGATTGGCGCAATTACCAAAATAAGCTATCCAAATTAAGTAGAGAAGCGCCGACCTCAAAACCCATTAGCCAATCAGATCAAGGGCAGATCATTACTCATGTCGAGAAAAAAGCCCCGATTCCGTCAGATGCGCCAAAGGAAGTTTTGAAGCTATCCAGTGGCGCGCAATTACCTGAAACAAATAGTGAGTCAACGGATTCCGGTTTGGTTGATCGTTTGCGGATGATGGAAGAAGACGCTATTGCAAGGAATTTGGCATTAAAGGAAGCGAATGAGCGTGTGGCGATGCTGGAAAAAAGCGTTCAAAATCTTAAGCATCTACTTGAACTAAAAGATTCCGTATTGGCACAAGCGCAATTGAATGCGGAATCGCAAGGCAAATTGGATGAGCAACTTGCCGCAATAGCGCCGGAC
>DJMI01000026.1 GCA_002435335.1 Nitrosomonas sp. UBA6494 | reverse complement strand
AGCGCGTTGAAATAGCTAAGGCGGTTTAGGTGCAGCTAGGTGACAAGTGAGCTAATGAAACATGATTACAGCGTAACCCTGGCGTAACCCCGGAGCTTTTCGCATGACTGCGAAACCTATATATCCCATTGATTTAATTGGTGCTGTTGAGAGGAGTCGANNCTCTACCAACTGAGCTACAACAGCTTGAACTGCAAATTGGTCGGCTATTATAGTTGTTTGGGGGTTTCTGGGCAAATGATTAAATCCCTGGACTGCTTGCATACTCTACAGCTTATTCAAACCGTAGATTGTATAATTCCAACTTTGCCGGTCGATGTAGGCATACAAATCTGCATGGCATATTCGTATTGTTTTTTTGTAAAAATACCTGGAATAAGGAAATTTGCACAATGAGATTATTTAATCCGAGTTTTGCACGAACTTTTCTGATAACCGCTGTTTTTGTATCACAGGCGGTCTGTGCATCCGATGCCGCAAGTGAATTAGTTACAGCGGCGGATAAAGGCAATCTTTCGTTAGTAAATAAAATTCTCGACGCGCAATCCAGCAATCAAGATGAGTTGCAGTCTGCTTTCTGGGCTTCGGTTAAGAAGGGGCATATCCCTGTCGTGGAGCGCTTATTGTCGATGAATGTTGATGTTAACTGGGTTTCGGACGATCTATATACACCTTTGATGCGTGCCGCTCGTGACGGGCGTGAGCAGTTGGTGGAAATTTTGCTTGCCGCCGGAGCTGATGTAAATGCAATGACAGAAGAAGGCAACGCGTTGATGAATGCAGCCGAAAAAGATCGCCGTAAAGTTATTGCGATCCTACTTGCCGCCAACGCCAATATCAATGCACAGCGCGTCGATGATCGCACTGCGCTAACATTGGCGGCACAAGAAGGACATGCTTTAACGATTCAAGCGCTGATCAATGCTGGTGCAAACGTTAATTATCAGGCAGAAAGTAGTGGCGCAACCCCGTTGATGATCGCTGTACAGCACGGCCATTACAATGCCACTTACGCATTGATTGCCGCAAAGGCAGATCTAAATCTCAAAGCGAAAAATGGTATGACCGCCTTGGGATTCGCCAATCATTATCGGTACAAAGACATTAACGATTTACTCAAGAAATCCGGCGCCAAATAGAGGCTTCGATACACAAGAAGTGACCATACTGTTATAGTGCGCAAAATTACTATTGTTAACTCCAAGAATCAAAGGAAATCCCCATGAAAGTATTTGCTGTTTTATTACTAGCCTCTTCCGTTTTATTGCTCACCGGATGTGGTGATGAGCCAAAAAGTAATAATACAGGCGGTGGCAGCATGACGTTTAATGCCCCGGGTAATGAACTCACCAAGTTAGGTGAAATTCCGTCTTTTCTGAGTGAAGGTCTGTCTGAAGAAGAGAAAGAGGATTTGATAAAACAAATCCTTCCGGAAGGTGTGGATGATGCAAAATCCGCCGAAGAAAAATTTAAAGCATTTCTGGAAAAAGCCAAAACCGGTGATCCGGTTGCGCAGACAGGTTTAGGTGTCATGTACTACACCGGAGAAGCGGTTTCAAAGAATTTTTCGGGGCAAATATTGGAAAATGACCCGGAAATGGCTGCCGGGTGGTTTTTTCGTGCTGCCGAACAAGGTTACGCTGATGCGCAATTTAACTTGGGATTGCTATACGCCAACGGTGAAGGCGTGCCGCAAGATATGCATCAAGCCGCTGAATTATTCCGTAAGGCTGCTGAGCAAGGACATGTCGATGCGCAAAATAACTTAGGTGCTTTATATTTTACCGGTGAAGGCGTGGAGCGGGACGAAAAGAAAGCTATCGAATGGTTTGAAAAAGCAGCCGCTCAAGGCAATGAAGAAGCTCGCGCCAACTTGGATGCGATCAAAGCATCGCGCAAATAATGATTTGATCACTATTTTACCGAAACGACCGCCATGCTAAGTTTTACTTCGAGAATTCTGCCATGAAACACAATTTATTCAATACACTGCAAGACTTGTCACTACCACAAGGAAACCGAGTGCAATTTTATTCTTTGCCTGCCTTGGAAAAAAGCGGCATCGGCAATATTTCGCGATTGCCGGTTTCGATCCGCATCGTGCTTGAATCGGTATTGCGTAATTACGATGGCAAGAAAATTACGGAAGCGCATATCCGTCAATTGGCCAATTGGAAACCCGATGCATCCAGGGTAGATGAAATTCCCTTTGTCGTTTCGCGCATCGTATTGCAGGATTTTACCGGCGTACCGTTGCTGGTCGATTTGGCTGCTATGCGCAGTGCGGCGGTCAGATTGGGTAAAAACCCGAAATTGATCGAACCGTTAGTTCCGGTCGATTTAGTGGTAGATCATTCCGTTCAAGTGGATTACTACGGAAGTAGTGATGCGCTCGAACGCAATATGGAAATTGAATTCGCAAGAAATAGCGAGCGCTATCAATTCATTAAATGGGGCATGCAAGCCTTTGATACTTTTAAAGTGATACCGCCGGGCATCGGCATCGTGCATCAAGTTAATTTGGAGTATCTGGCGCGCGGAGTACATCAAAAAGACGGCATCGTATTCCCAGATACCTTGGTTGGTACCGATTCACATACCACGATGATCAACGGTATCGGGGTCGTCGGATGGGGTGTCGGTGGCATCGAAGCAGAAGCTGGCATGTTGGGGCAACCGGTGTATTTCCTGACACCGGATGTGATCGGCGTCAACCTGGCCGGAAAATTGCGCGAAGGTGTTACCGCAACCGATCTGGTTCTCACCATTACCGAAATGCTGCGCAAAGAAAATGTAGTGGGCAAGTTTGTCGAATTNNCAGGGTACCGGGCGCAGTGGTGAAGAAATCGATGCTTTGCAACAATATTTTCAAGCGCAAAAAATGTTTGGCATCCCGTCCCAAGGCGATATCGATTACACTCGCGAGCTGACATTGGATTTGGATTCGATCACACCATCGCTTGCAGGTCCAAAACGTCCTCAGGATCGCATTGCACTCTCCTCGATCAAAACAAAATTCACTGAATTGTTTAGTAAATCGGTTAAAGAAAGCGGTTACGGCAAGCCACAAGAAGATATTGGATTGCGTTATGCAGTCCGCGATTTCCACACACAAGAACCTGATGTTTGTATTCAGAATTTAGATGAAAATAGATCATCATTGTCCCAAGATCAATTATCACAAGGTGATATGCCGGTCGAGCGGCGCATGGTCTCTCGCAATGTCGTAGAAATGACTGCCAACCGCCCTACCCCGGATCCGGTTTCTCCATTTGCAAACGAGTTAGGTGATTCTACAGTTGATTTAGGTCATGGCGATGTATTGATAGCTGCCATTACTTCTTGCACCAATACGTCAAATCCGAGTGTATTACTTGCCGCCGGATTATTAGCTAAAAAAGCGATAGAGAAAGGCTTATCGGTCAAGCGTCACGTTAAAACTTCTCTGGCACCAGGCTCGCGCGTGGTTACGGATTATCTGACCGCGACCGGCCTGTTGCCCTATCTCGAACAATTAGGTTTTAATGTCGTCGGCTATGGCTGCACAACTTGCATCGGTAATTCCGGACCACTCGCCGAACCGATCGAAGAAGCAATCGTCAAAAATGATCTGGTTTGCGCAGCGGTTTTATCCGGCAATCGCAATTTCGAGGCGCGAATTCACTCAAATATCCGTGCAAACTTTCTTGCATCGCCACCACTGGTGGTGGCATACGCACTTGCCGGTACGATGCTGAAAGACCTGACCACGGAACCCATTGGTATCGGCAAAAACAATCAACCTGTTTGGCTAAAGGACATTTGGCCAAGCAGTGCGGAAATTCATGCACTGTTGCGATTTGCCGCTAATGCGGATAGCTTCAGGAAACTATACGGCAATTTGACTCAGGATCATACGCTATGGAACAGCGTTACCGCTGTGGCTGGGCAGACTTACGATTGGCCGCGATCTACGTATATTGCAGAACCGCCATTCTTTCAGAATTTTTCACAGCAACCGTCAATATCGGCAAACGGCAACGACATCAAGAATGCCTACGCACTTGGAGTATTTGGCGATTCAGTCACTACTGACCATATCAGTCCGGCCGGATCGATCAAAGAGACTTCGCCGGCTGGTAAATATTTACTGGATCATCAAATTTCCAAAGCCGACTTTAACAGTTATGGGGCACGCCGTGGTCATCACGAAGTGATGATGCGCGGCANNCTGAAACACTTGGCATCACAGGTAATGAGCAATTCGATATCGTTGGTTTGGATAACATTCAGCCACAGCAAGATGTCACGCTAATTATCCGGCAACGGGATGGTGTTTCAAAATCCGTATCGCTACTATGCCGTATCGATACTGCAATCGAGGTGGATTACTACAAGCACGGCGGCATTTTGCCTTACGTGCTAAGACAATTGATGAATTGATGGGGTTTATTAACGTGCAAAAATGCTCATGGGAATTGATACTTCCATGAGCAATATGCCGGCAAAAAACAATGACTATTAGTTGGAAATGAAATCAAGCACTTCCTGTACATGACCGGGCACTTTCACGCCACGCCATTCTTTCCTTAAAGCGCCTTGCGCATCAATGATAAAAGTACTGCGTTCGATGCCGCGTACTTGCTTTCCGTACATGTTTTTCAATTTCATGACACCAAATTGTTCGCACACTTTCTCATCAGTGTCGCTGAGCAATTCAAATGGAAATTGCATTTTTGTTTTGAATTTTTCGTGAGCACTGAGCGTGTCGCGTGAAATACCGACGACAACACAATTTTTTTCTACGAACGCAGTCCAATGATCACGAAAATCCTGCCCTTCTGTAGTGCATCCCGGTGTGTCGTCTTTAGGGTAAAAATAAATGACGATCGTCTTTCCCAGATGATTCGCTAATGAAAATTCGCTGCCGCCTGTTGACGGCAAAACAAAATTTTCGACTACTTGATTCAAGATTACCATGATGACTCAAGGAACTTGCCGATCAATGACGATCGATAAATTATTGTGCCCCAGCTTTACAGGCTCACTGAAACCTTGTAAATCGCCACTTGCTGGTACTGCTTGCCCCGATTTGGAAATTCTTGCTTCGATCACAACTTTCGGGAAGCTCGACATTTTCATTGTCGGCATCATTGCCATGTCATCCGTCAACGTGAAAGATGCAGGTAAGTCACGAGCAGATAAACGCAAAATAGCCAGCGGCATTTTTGGGCCTGTTTCGGCGCGAGCGTAGATAAATAATGTATCGTTAGCAGAAGCTTTCGATGCCAATTCGGGGCGAATGGATACTTGCCCAGATATGGTCAGCGTATTGGCAGATGCGGCAGAATCGATTTTGATTTCTTGCTTTTCATCTGATTGTTCTGCTTCTACGGATTTCTCGGGTTCAACAACATTGGATGCTGTTTGCTCGACAACTGGTGTTTGCTTACCTGAGCCCAATAATTTTGCTTCCGCAATACTGTCACGAACCGATTTTGCCAAAGGCGAATCAGCCGGTATGGTGGCAAGTAATTTTTCCCAGTGTACAGAAGCTGCAGAGTAATTTTCTTGCTCAAATTCCGCATGGCCGGTAAGTGCCAAAGCTGGTGGATATTCAGGATCTATTTTTAGTGCTTGATACAGCAATTCCGTCGGTTTACCTGCGAGGGTTCCACCGTTCTTAAGACCTAAAACGCGCGCGTAGTCACTAAGAATTTGCGGATTATCAGGCACTAATTCAGAAAGTTTGGCATAAGTGTTGCTGGCTTCGGTAAAACGTTCCATCGCCGTATAAGTTTTTGCCAGCATCAACCACCCTTCCACATCTTCCGGATTATTGCTTAATCTCGCGACAAGATTTTCCAGTGCCGCAGAAAAATCATGCCCACTCAGATCCTCCATGCCAGCAGCGCCGCTCCGGTTCATTTGTGTTGCGCTTGCTAGCTGTGCCTGCGGTAGTAGGCCACGGGTATCGCCGATATTTAAATATAAAAAAACTGCTGCTAAAGGCAATCCCAATGTAATGACGGTTGCCAATGTTAAATTTTGCAATTTCTTATTTTGTTGCAATGAAACTTTTTCGTGACCTGTAACATCTTGTAACATGCGCTGCTGCAATTCATGCTTGCTTTTGTCGTACTGCTCTTGGCTTAGAATATCGTTTTCTAAGTCTTTATCAAGTTCTGCGAGTTGATCACGATAAACCGAGATATTGACGGCATCATGTTCTAAGTTTGCCAAACTAACGTTTCTTTGGCGCAATAACGTAGGTACAACAAACAGTAGCGCCACAACGATAAAAATACCGCAAATTACCCAAAAAGCCGTCATACGTTTTTATCCTTTTTTTCTTCACTCAATAATGCTTCGGCTTGTTCAACCTGTTCTTGCGATAAAACAACTTCTTCAATTTGTGTTCGTCGCCGCTTCAAATAAAAAACCAAAGCGCCGATCGCGATGAGAAATAAAGCAGCGGGTCCAAACCAAAGAAAAAGTGTTGTGGGTTTTATCGGTGGATTATAAAGTATGAAATCCCCATATCGATCGACTAGAAACTGAATGATTTCCTCATCGGTTTTATTTTCTTTGATTTGTGCTCTGATTTCACGACGGATATCGTTCGAAAATTCTGCGCGGGAATCGGAAATCGGTTCGTTTTGGCAAACCAGACAACGCAAATCCATAGTTAGCGCCAACATTCGTTTTTCTATTTCCGGATCTTCAGCGACGGGAACCGCTTCTTTCGCAAAGCCATTAATTGGGAACAATAATAATAAAACAATTAACGAAAATAACCACATTACATCAGTTAATCGATGTGACATAACTTTCAGCCTTATTCAGAGAGACTTCAATACTAGGTTTTTTGTTGCAATTCCTTGATCAGTGGAATAATGGTTTTTTCCAACGCATCCACTGTAACGGGACCGATTTGTTTGTGCCTGATAATGCCTTGTTTGTCGATGACATAGGTTTCCGGTACACCGTACACACCATAATCAATACCGACTTTACCATCGGGATCGACAATACTAATGGTGTATGGATCGCCAAATCGTTTAAGCCATTGCATTGCAGTACTGCGCTCGTCTTTATAATTGAGACCATAAATAGGTACGATGCCGGATTTCGCCAATTGAACCAACAATGGATGTTCGTCACGACAAGCAACGCACCAAGATGCCCAAACATTCAACATCCAAACTTTGCCAAGATTTTCAGAGGATGACATAACCTTCTCAGGTTCATGCAACTGACTAAGTTGGAAAGTAGGCGCCGGTTTGTCGATTAATGGCGAGGGTACTTGGCGTGGATTGAGTGACAACCCCACCAACAAAAATGCCGCCAGCACCATAAAGGCGAATAGCGGCAGTAAGTAACGCATCATAGCTTGGTTGCCTCCGTTACCAATTCAACTTTGGGAGTTGCAGGTACAGGTGTTGCAGTTGTTTCTTTCGTCACTTTCTCGGTTTCCGTATCGTCAGCCATAACAGATTTCTTTTTGTTGATCTTGAGACGATAACGCCGATCTGTAACCGATGTGATACCACCAATCGCCATCAGTATGCATCCCAACCAGATCCAATCGACAAACGGCTTATGATAGGCACGAACCACCCATGCACCATTTGCTAACGGTTCACCTAGCGCCACATATAAATCACGGAACAATCCGGTGTCAATTGCCGCTTCGGTCATTGCCATGCCGGAAGCATTATAGGTACGCTTTTCCGGATACAAGTTACGAATAAACTGGCCATCCTTAAGAACGCCAATATCGCCGCGCACAGCTTTGTAATTCGGACCCACGACATCCGTAGTGCCGTTGAATTGGAAAGTATATCCTCCGACAGTAACTTTACTGCCGATTTCCATGCGCACGTCTTTTTCGGTTTCATAGCTATTAACCAGCGTTACGCCGATTATGAAAACCGCTACACCCAAATGTGCGAGATGCATACCGTAATAGCTTCTGGATTGTTTTGCTAATTTCGAGAAGATATTGCCTTCCGTGCTGCTATCTAAGCGATGTTTTATGCTCACAAGCACGCACGCAATAATCCAAAATGCCAACAATAAGCCAAAACTGACTGACAGTTTCCATTCGTCCATAAAATAAGGTGCAATCAATGCCGATGTTATGCTGATTGCGAAAGCCCAGCGCAGGCGAATCACCAATGACGGGAGAGAGATTTGTTTCCAGCGAGCAATCGGTCCGACGCCGATCAAGAAGATCGCCGGTGTCATCACAGGAACAAAAACCGCTTCAAAGTAAGGAGGTCCTACTGATAATTTGCCAAAACCCAATGCATCGATAATCAACGGATAAAGCGTTCCCAAGAGTACGCTAGCTGCGGCGACCAAGAGCAACAAATTATTGGTCAATAACATGGATTCCCGAGAGATTAAGTCGAATTTTCCACCCAAACCCACTTTAGGAGCACGCCATGCAAACAATAATAAAGAGCAACTGATTACAACGACTAAGAAAGAAAGAATAAACACACCGCGTGCAGGATCCGTTGCGAATGCGTGCACGGAAGTCAAAACACCTGACCGCACCAGAAAAGTTCCTAATAAACTTAATGCGAAAGCGCAAATCGCCAATAGCACGGTCCAGCTTTTGAAACTACCCCGTTTTTCGGTAACAGCCAAAGAATGTACCAATGCGGTACCAACCAACCATGGCATGAACGATGCGTTTTCCACCGGATCCCAGAACCACCAGCCACCCCACCCTAACTCATAGTATGCCCACCAGCTTCCTAGCATAATGCCGATTGTCAGAAACACCCACGCAACGATTGTCCATGGACGTGACCAGCGCGCCCATGTTGCATCCAGTTTTCCACTTAACAGAGCCGCAATCGCAAAAGCAAAAGCGATGGAAAATCCGACATATCCCATATAGAGCATCGGAGGATGCAGCACCATACCAGGATCTTGCAACAGCGGATTCAAATCGCTGCCCTCAACTGCTGCCGGCAATAAACGATCAAATGGATTTGAGGTAATCAGCATGAACAAATAAAAACCAATGCCGACCAATCCCAAAACACCAAGAACCCTCGCCACGACATCGTCCGGTAATTGTTTACTAAATACACTCACGGCAACAGACCAGGTCGCCAACATAAATACCCATAGTAACAAGGAGCCTTCATGAGACCCCCATGTAGCGGCGAGTCGATATTGAAACGGTAATTCAGTATTGGAATTCTTTGCGACATTCAGAACCGAAAAATCACTTGTAATGAAAGAGTATGCCAAACATAAAAAAGCTATCAGCACAAATATAAATTGCCCTTGCACCACCGGTCTGGCAAGTGCAATCCACGATGGAATACCTCGAGTGGCACCGATAATGGGTAATGTTCCTTGAATGCAGGCCAATAAGAGAGCAAGTATTAATGAAAAGTTACCAATTTCTGGAATCATGATGTCATCAAATGAAATTTATTCAGGATTAAAGGGGTTATCCGGCTAGGAATTTCGGATAATTTATTGTTCTAATGACGCTTTCTGAGCTTTTGCGGCTTTTTCCAATGCTTCTGCAGCTTCCGGAGGCATATAATTCTCATCATGCTTTGCGAGAACTTCTTCTGCTAGGAAAACACCTTCATTGGAAATTTTACCTTGAGCAACAACACCTTTACCTTCTCTAAACAAATCGGGCAAAATGCCTGTATAGACAACCGGTATTGTTTCCGCAGTATCGGTAATTGCAAAATGCACAGTTGTAGAGCCATCTTCGCGTTGCACACTGCCTTCAGCAACTAAACCACCTATACGGAAGCTTTTGCCTATTGGCGCTTCTTTTGCTACGACTTGTGTTGGGCTAAAGAAAAAAACCAGATTACTTTGGAATGCGTTTAACACGAGGAAAACGGAGAAACCTAATGCGGTAACTCCTGTAGTTATCATTGCCAGCTTTTTATGACGTGGTTTCATTTTCTGTCTCTTCTTTATTATCTAAATCCTGAGTGAGACTGAATTGTCTCTCCAAAGTTCTTCTGCGATTTGAAATTAGAAAAATTTCACCGGCAATACAAACAAATGTCACGATGTATGAGCCCCACACATAAAGCCCGTATCCTCCCATTGAGAAAAATTCGGACCAACTTGACCAAATCATTATATTGCCTCCTTCTTTTGTAGCTCCGCTACCCATGTTGTATGGCTTTCACGCTCCAAAATGATAATACGCACACGCTTCAATATAACCGCAATAGAATACATCCAAGCCGCAAAAACCATGATCATCATTCCCCACAGCATGGTTGTAGCCATAGATGGTGCTTGATTGACACTGACCGATGCTCCCTGATGCAAGGTATTCCACCATTGGACCGAAAAATAAATGATCGGGATATTGATAACGCCAACCAATGCTAGGATCGCACCTGCTTTATCCGCGCGACGAGGATCATCAATCGCTGCTTGCAACGACATAAAACCAATGTATAAAAATAACAAAATCAATTCGGACGTCAATCGTGCATCCCATACCCACCATGTTCCCCACATCGGTTTACCCCACAGTGCGCCAGTCCATAACGCGATAAAAGTAAACATGGCACCCGTCGGTGCAATGGCGGTAGCGAACATAGATGACAATCGCGTATTGAAAGCCAAGCCAATTCCGGCCCAGAAAGCCATCACTACATAAAGAAACATCGACATCCATGCTGCTGGAACATGAATGAAGATAATTCGATATGCTTCACCCTGCTGAAAATCAGTGGGCGCAACAAAGAAGCCGACGTATAAGCCTGTTATCAATAAAGCAATGGCTAGGAACGTAAAAAACGGGATCATTTTTCCGGCCAACGTATAAAAACTGGCGGGAGCAGAATATTTGAACCAATTAATTGTCATATTTTTTAATATTCATCATATATTAATCTTATTTTCCAAGTAGGTCCGTTTTTTTTCAAATCGGCAATTTTATACTAAAAAAGCCAAATCAAAAAACGCTTTCTATATCTGAAGATTGCAGAACCTAACGACATTAAAGACATTTTTAGTTATTAAATCTATAAGGTTGCTATTCATTTATGGAAAATGATGCCGATAATCTTTTCAAATTAACGAGTCAGTTAAATCCATCAGTAAATATTTTGAAAAAATTTCAGTGCAATGCAAAAAACTTGTGATGAATGGTTGATTCTTGGAGTCACCGAAAAAGGCAAAACGTTCCGTCCCAGCGATTGGGCAGATCGCCTTTGTGGTGCATTCGCCTATTACAGTAATAATAAACGCTGGACCTATTCCGACCATGTATACCCTATTCTTCACGAAGGAATCACCAGTGTACGTGTGCACAGTACCTTTCAAACGGCTGATTTAATCGGCTACCAGTTTGTAATGAATTTTGCTCAGAGCAATCAACTGAAATTGATAGCGTTGGCAGAAGAACCGGCTGATTTAATTAAAACCGCTGATACAAACGATGTTGCCAGATCCGTTAGAGAATTTACATTTGCGCTTCTGTTGCATCATTGGAAAACAAACGCAGCTTGGAGACGCTATAAAAAAGAAACCTTGCCCTAATCCATTCTTTACGTAGCGATCACTATAACGATTTCAAATACTCCAACAAATCTAGTCGTTGTTCCTTAGTCAATGGCGGTAAAAAAGTACCATCCGGTAAAGGTGTTCGTCCGGCAGCATATTCATGACCTCCATTGTAATTACCCCAGATACTGGTCCGAAATAAAAATCCGTCATAGCCTTCCGATCTAAAGCCGACTTTTTCGGGGATAAATTCGCGTGATCCGACAAAAAATTCGTCAGGACGATATTCGCCATCATCCGGGTCATACGGTTGTTTCTTAGGTAATAACAAGTCGTATAGAGTAGGTATAGAACCATTATGTAAATAAGGTGCGGTCGCCCAAATACCATTCAATGGGCGAGCTTTATAAGCCATAACCGAAGCAAACGGATTGGCGGTTGTGTCGGGTGTGAAATTTCCGGTTTTAAGCGACGGTTGTACTTCATTGTCAAAATAGGTATAAGCAAAATCCAACGATCGCTCAACCCACCGTTGAATTATCCATTTATCACTATCCGGGGTAGCGACTACATTTCTTGTGGCAGCCGTTAATAATACAACCACAGGCGCTTGGTGCCTCAACAAAATATTGCCCGAACTGGTACTCACATACTGGTTATGTAAGATACCGCTATAGCCTTGATACGCAACACTGTTTGTCGCCATTTTCGAATCCGTACCGACACTGGCAACTGAAATAAGTTTGGCGACAATACGTCGCTCCGGATCGGTTCGACTGATTTTCGCGTGGCAAGAAACACAATATTGATCGTACAATTCCGCACCGCGTGACATCCGCGCTTTATCTAGCCTTGGCAAAATATGCTCAGGCCAAAGCGGCGAAGTTAACCGACGCAAATGATTTTCGACTCGTCGCAAATTGCGGATATCGATGGAAGATTGAAAATCGATGTGTTGAGCGCCGAATCCTTGTCCGCCTAATACGGAAGACAATGTATAGCCATCTTTTTGTTGCCAATCCAAGGTTGCGAATACGCCGATGACTTGCCCGGCGTTACGTGCCATCGGCCCCAAGCCACTGTTGTCGACCCGACCGTTCCATTGAACATAATCGTGTTGCGGCACATCCCACAAAAACGGATAACTGACCGGCGCATCAGCCGGGTTATAGATTTTATTGCGCAACCGGATAATTTGCTTATCGGTCAAATATGCTTGTGTGCGTTCGATTAAATGATCGCGATCCGTACCGCTTAGTACCGGCTCCACGCCGGCCATAACAACACTCAATTCCTCGGGAGAAAGCAACTCGGCCAGCAATTCGCGCCATTGTTGCGCACTCATGATATGTTCCAGCACACGATTGTATATACGCCCGAATGCATCGAGCCGCGCATAGCCATATTGAGTTAAAGGACGTTCGGTATCCCGAGGGACATTGATAATCGTATAAGCTTTGATCCGTTGTATATATTTTTTTAAATCGCTCAACACTTCTTCTACTTGCTGATAGTTCCCGGATGCCAATACGGCATCGACAAAGCGCGTACGCTTATCTGCTTGCGATAGCGTTGCATGCAATGCTTTCGCCAAATCGATCATTAAAGTTTCCATGTCCGAATAGGCCGGACCGCCATCAATGCGAATTGCTGTTCCTTGATAATGAATTTGCGTGGTATGACAAGCAGCACAGGTAAACCCCATATATGCTTTGCCGCGATATTCGTCGCGCACCATACCAACCGGTAAACCATCCGGATTGCTCGCGGTAGGTCGCTGCGGCAAATAACCGTAACGATCGATATTTTCGTGGCTGCGGAATAATTCGCCATTGTCCGATTGCTCAAGTGCCAGAAAAAAACTGTACGGTAATAAATTGGAGCCCTGCGTGACGTTGTAAAACCATAAACTATCGGACTCCGACCAACCTTGATCAAGATAGATAGTCTGCGAATAACGACTGCCGAACTTATCGACACCCTGCGTAATCGTGCCGCGATACAGATCGGCATCTCGGAATTCATATATTCGAGATGTAATTCCGGTCATTATCAAAGCAAGCGCTAAACCGAGGCAAGCCAAAACCAAAATTTTAGCCAACTTGGAATAACTATTTACGGCTTTGAAATTCATACGGATTGTCGCCACCAATCTGCAATGACTTCACCCACTGCGGGGTTAACAAGATAGCCATAGGAGCGATGACAATTCAATCCTTCGTTGTTACGATAAAAATTGTAGATCTCATTGCAATGGTCTTCGATTGAATCAATCAATCCTTGTTCTACCATCGGTGCAAAATCATCGGCAAAGATTCTATCTAGTGCGGTGATGTCTCCGACTGCAGAAATATTTACCCAACGGTGAATATTAGTCGGATATTTCTTGTGACCCGTTTGATCGCATCCCATCAATCGGCGCTGAACATAATTCATACCCAAAGGGCTACCGATGGTTAAAAATAAATCGACCTTACCCGGTAAATGTTCAAGATGCGATAATTCCCAAAGGGTATCGTAAGCGATGACCGAACCGAGGCTATGACCAATCAACAAAACTCTACTGTTATCGCTTAATATTGGACGCAACTGTCGCTTTAGCAACTCGCGGATCTCACAAGCAATATTATTGTTATTGTGAAAATAACGCATCGTTTCTCGCGCGGCCGATTGCAACGACTCGGATATTAACCCCAACAAACAGGGCGCATGATCCACCATTGTGTACAAAAAACGATCCAGTCTGCGATGCCAAGCATCTGCTTCTTGAATATCCGCCTCTGTAGGGCCGTGTTGATGCATTAATACATCGATCCATTCAAGCTCGCTGCTAATATCCTTATGCTTTCGATAATATAAGTAGTTCCATGCAATTAATTGGAAACAATCGGTATATAAACTGAGATCGATAGCAATTTCGGGCTCGGCACGACGAACTCCTTCGAGCATAGTACGCCAAAGCAGTTTTTTATGTTGCTCGGCTGGCGGTTTAGGATTTTTCCCGGGAGTAAAAATGATATGCCGTTGATTCATTCTTTAAGTAACCTGTAATGAATTGCGTTATAGCTTGCCCGATTTAAATCGGCATCGTCAATGTAATCCAAACATTCCATCCTTCCGGTCTGTTTTTAGCACCGAATTCTTTGTAACCTCTGAGATTTAAATAGTACTCCCGCTTACCTATCGTGAACTGATATCCCACTTGCGGACCAATCCCGCCGATACGCGATTTGAAGTCACCAAGAAGGGCACCCGATCCACTGTCACCAGTAATTTGGTCATAATAGTAACCAGCCAATCCGATATGCCAGTGTTTTGACAGAGTCTGTGAAGCACTCAAATCAAAATGTAAATTATTGCCGTTGCGGTATTGTGTACTGTGATTCTCGAAGTTGTGAGTGAAGCCAGCGACGATTGAAAATTCCCGACCGCTTTGCATATTGTAGTAAGTGTAACCGCCGCCAACATCCACAGACCAATGGTTAATGCCTAGGTTTGCCAGTTGCCCGACTCGATAGTCTCCGGTTGGAACTCCCAGCATTGTATAGGTCTTAATATTGTGATTACCATTTTGCCAACGTAGCGATCCGGAAGGAAAAATATCGCCGACGCCAATGATCGAATCGCGATCATTGCGCGATAATATCGCCCCACCCGGCCCAACCAATGTTGCATCGGCTGAGCTATTCATGTGCCCGAATGTTCCGGTTATCCCGATTGCTGCCTGCGCTCCCAACACGGGGTTGCTAAAAGTATAGGCAGGTGTGACAAACAGCAAGTTAGTGCGTGCATTGACACCCGTCTCGATTCTGCCGCCAATCTCGAAATTCTTGCCTACACCTGTACTGAAAGAGGCATGATAATAAGCCAATGAAAGCGACCATCCAGGCTTGGTCTGGCTAGCGGAAAAACTACCGAATTGCCCCGGCAGCCAAAAGCTTGAACCACCTTCATCAGCCTGTATATCCTGAGATATTAACATACCGGCTAGTATCGCGATTAGCGACCAAACGACTAATTGTGCGTGGCTTCGGTTAAGATTTAACATTTAGCCAAAAAGGTGCTGAATAATGCATACCTACTTATTCAGTTCGAATCCAATGAATGTTTAGTTCATGAATTGATCTTTTTAAGGTGCAAACGAATTTGTTTTTCAATTTCCACAATGAGAAAAAATATGACTCCGCAACCAATTACTAACAATCCATCGACAAATGATATCGCTGTCGTGCCAAAAATGCTTTGTAGCGGCGAAAGATAAGTAAAGGCAAATTGCGCCAACGTGCTGATGGTGATAACCAACCAGATAACCTTGGTGCCACGGATTACTTGCCAAGTGAATGAGGCAGCATAGATATTGCGGATAAAAAACAGATAGAAAATTTCCAGCACTACCAGGGTATTTACAACAAGTGTTCTCGCAAGTTCAATACTATATCCTTGAAGGATTGCATAAAAGTATATGCCATAGACGAACCCAAGAAACAAAATGGATACAAGGATAATTTGCCATACCAGTTCACCATTTAGCAGCGGTTCTCCACGATCCCTAGGTGGGCGATGCATGGTTTTTTCTTCGGTCGGTTCAAAAGCAAGTGCTAGGCCTAAAGTCGACGCAGTAATCAGATTAATCCATAAAATTTGAATGGGTGCTATCGGAAGTACCATACCGAAAAGTAAAGCCACTATGATCGTCATCGCTTCGCCGGCATTGGTCGGCAATGTCCAAGTAATGACTTTTTTTATGTTATCGTAAACGGTGCGGCCTTCGCGCACCGCGTTGGCAATGGAGGCAAAATTATCATCCGCCAATACCAACTCCGCTGCTTCCTTGGCGGTTTCGCTGCCCTTCTTACCCATTGCAATCCCAGCATCGGCACGTTTGAGTGCCGGTGCATCGTTGACGCCATCCCCTGTCATGGCTACAGTCAATCCATGGGATTGTAATGCCATCACAAGACGCAGTTTGTGTTCAGGGCTGGTACGTGCAAAGATATCGCAAGCCATTACCGCCGACTTCAGTTCCTCTTCATTCATTTTATCCAAGTCAGTGCCCGTCAGCACAGTCAGCGGATTTTGCAATCCCATTTGCTGACCTATTGCTACTGCAGTTTTGGCATGATCACCAGTAATCATTTTGACGCGAATACCTGCGGCATGGCAATCTGCCACAGCAACAATTGCCTCAACGCGTGGCGGATCGATCATGCCTGTCATCCCAATTAACACAAACTCGCTCACCGCATCGGAAAATTCGAGATTAATGTGTTCCGGTTTTACTGTTTTGGCTGCAAACGCCAATACCCTTTGTCCATGGGCAGCTATTTTGTCCGCTTGTTCCAACCAATAGCTTATATTGAGTAATTCGGTGCCTTGGTTTGTACTTTGCCGGGAACACATGGCAAGTATCCGCTCCGGTGCACCTTTTACAAAAATACAAGCATGATGTTCATGATTATGATTCAGGGTTGCCATAAAGCGGTGCTTCGCATCAAACGGGATCGTATCGGTGCGAATCCAGGCAGCATTTTCTTGGAGGGGATCGATACCAATTTTACAGGCAAATGCTAATAGAGCACCTTCCATAGGATCCCCTTCTACAGTCCATGCACCGCCATGACTGTGCAAGGATGCATCGTTGCAAACTGCGGCAGCACGAGCGAGTCTTTCCAAAACGACGTACTCTCCTGGGGATACTTCTGTATTTCCAAGCAATAATGCGCCTTCAGGCACATAGCCGTCGCCTTGCAAAGTGAATAGATGTTGATTTGTCAGCACTGATGCCACCATCATTTCATTATGAGTCAAAGTGCCTGTTTTGTCGGTGCAGATGACCGACACCGAACCGATGGTTTCGATTGCGGGCAACCGTCGCACTATAGCATTACGTTTTGCCATCTCCTGCACACCCACTGCCAATGTGATCGTCAGAACTGCAGGCAAGCCTTCTGGAATGGCAGCAACCGACAATCCAACCACAGCCATGAAGATCTCTGAAAATTCATGATGCTGGGAAAAATATCCGTATACCAGCAAGAAAGAAGCAACGATTAAAATAAAGAGAGTCACCCACTGAGCGAAAATGTTCATTTGCTTAACCAATGGTGTGGTCAACATTTCCACTTCTGACAGCATGCCGCTGATGCGGCCTATTTCAGAAGCAGCGCCGGTAGCAACAACAACTCCTATCCCTTGACCGGTGGTAACGAAGGTACCTGAATAAGCCATACAAGATCGGTCGCCCAGCGGCGCATTGTAAGCAACTGCATTGACATGTTTCTGCGCCGACATCGATTCCCCGGTCAAAATCGCTTCATGCACTTGCAAACTATGCGCCTTAAGCAATCGCAAATCGGCTGGAACTTTGTCACCGGCTTCGAGTAATACGATATCACCGGGCACCAATTTATCGCCCGCTATACTGCGGCGAACGCCATTACGAAGTACGGAAGCGTTAGGTGCCAGCATCTGTCGGATTGCCTCCAGTGCTTTTTCCGCTTTGCCTTCTTGCAGAAAACCAATAATGGCATTAGCTAGCACAACAGCCAAAATGACCGCAGTATCTACCCAGTGCGCTAATGCAGAAGTGATCAGTGCACAACCGAGCAGCACATAAATCAAGATATTGTGAAATTGCATTAAAAAACGTGCAGTAGCATTGCGTTTTGGGGGTTCCGGTAGCCGGTTGGCTCCATAGTTTTTCAGCCGAATTTCGGCATCACTTTGTTCTAGGCCTTCGAGTTTGGTTTTCAGTGCTTGCAATGCCTGGTCGGCGTGAATGCTATGCCAGGATAACGGCGTTTTTTTAGGATTTTCATCCTGCATGATAACTCCCTCGCATTATTAATACTGGCATACTGCGCGATTCCTATGACTTAAATTAACTGAAGCATCATTCAGCCAGCCAAACAGTTTCACCATAGCATTGATGAGCCATCAAGCTGTCTAAGCTTTTCCATCCAATAGACACATAAATTCAGCGTGTGTTCAGGAAACTTCTGGCTTAATGCTGTTCTTCTGACTGTTAAGTGATTGCTTAGTCAATGCTCTGTTGTAAAAAACAACAATAACAATCTGATTATCCCTGTTATTGTTGTTATCAAATTTAAAATTTCGGATATGATGAGCAACCATTTTATGTGAAGAAGATGTGAAGTTGGTTTTATCTTTACAACTCAAGGATTTTATGCAGATTTCACCATTACAATTTTCATTGCTAAACTTCGTTTGGATATTCGTTTCACATTTCGCCATGGCGCAACCATCAGCGCCGCTCCCGTTGGGAGCTGATTCGTTAAGACAACCCGAGTCTTCTTTACCTGCAATTCGCGAAATGGCACCATCAATTGCGCCGTTCAAAAATGAATTACCACGAGCGGATATACCATTACCGACCGGTGAGCCGCAAGGACCGGTTGTGATGTATAGCATCGAAGAAATACAACGTTTAGGACTGCAAGCCAACGGTTTAGTGCTCGCGGCGCGTTCGCAAGTAGGCATGGCGAAAGGCGGTGTCATTGCGGCCACAGCTTATCTCAATCCCGAAGTGATGTTTATGATGGGACCGATGGATAGGCGACTTCCGGTGGAATTGACTGGTCCCTCCAATGATCAGCGATCAGTCACGGTGATTCAACCGATAGAAAACCCCTTTATGCGTAGTGCACGTATCGCTGCATCAGAAGCGTTTGTCGATGCCAGTCGCGCCAGTTTGGGTCAAGTCAGCACCGATCTTGCTGCGCTAATACGCGTACGAGCTTATGAGTTGTTATTGCGGCAAGATCAGGCCGCATTGGAGCAATCGATCTACGATTTATTGAACGTTGTCCGACAGCGTATTGCAGCTAATGTGGAACATGGCGAAACAGCGCGCTTCGAATTGATTCGCGCCGATACTGAGTTGCAGAGTGCGGCCAATCGCAAGGAAGCGGCACGGTTGAACGCGGAACGCGCCAAGGTTTTTTTGCTTCAATTGACTGCCGGATTTTTACCTGCCAATTTTCAAGTCAAAGGTTCGCTCAAAGACCCTACTGAGTTACCTCCGTTGGATGATTTGCGTCAGCAAGTCGTCAAAGTCAATCCCGATGTGGTGCGTTTGGAGGCCGAGCAAGAACGGGCTAATCAACGTATCAGCCAGGAACGTGCTTCTATACTGCCGTCAGTAAATGTGATGTACTCCAATTACCAGGATCAGCAATTTCACTCTAATACCGCCGGTCTGAGCGTCAGAATACCGATTTGGTACCGCCGCAAGGGTGAAATCGATACCGCAATTCATGATTCGGCAAGAATCCGCGAGTCGCTCGAATATCGCCGCTATGAAATCGGTCAATTATTCGAAGCAGCATGGCAATCTTATCAAATTGCCGTGCAGCGCGTTGCGATGTTTGACGGTGGTTTGATCAAGGAAGCGGAAAATGCGGTTCGAGTTGCCGAAGCAGCGTATAAATTCGGTGAGCGCAGTTTAATTGAGTTTCTCGATTCGCAGCGGATTCTCAGAGGAATATTATTTGATGCTTTACAAGCCCGTTTTGATCTTCACGCAGCAGCAGCCGAAATCGATCGTCTGCGCGCCCATTATCCTAAGGAGTTAGTTCCAGAATGAAAACCAACCCGATAATCGTCGGCTCGTTGTTAGCGGCATTGTTACTATCTGCTTGCGGAGGAAAAGAAGACGAACAAATTTCCCGGGAATCTGAGGAAGAAAGGGACATTAACACGATTGAGGTTCGCCCGGAATTACTTAGCCGTTTAAAAATCGGCAACCCGCTTCTGATTGATCTCACCGACAAGATTTTGGTTCCCAGCCGAGTTCAGGTCGACGAAGAAAGAACTGCGCAAATCGGTTCTTATGTTACCGGACGGATCATTGAGCTATTTGTTATCTTAGGTGACTATGTCAAACCTGGTCAGCCGTTGGCGCGGATTACCAGTCCGGATTTAACGAATTCTCAGTTGGCTTTTTTGCGTGCTTTATCGCGAGTCGTTGTCACTACCAAATCTTTGGAACGTGCAAACCATCTGTTGGCAGCCGATGCCATACCGTTGGCTGAGGTGGAGAGGCGTCAGTCCGATGCCGAAATTGCGCAAGCCGAGCTTGCAGCAGCATCCGATCAACTGCGGTTATTCGGGATGGGGAATACGGAATTGAAAGAACTAAGGCGAAAGGGAAAAGTACTGCCTTGGCTGGATATAAGAGCAACACGAGAAGGATATGTGATAGCTCGAAACGTTATCGTCGGCCAGGTGGTACAACCATCCGATCCGTTGTTTCAGGTTGCGGACTTGTCCCATGTCTGGGTGGTCGGTGATGTGCCCGAGCAGATTGCTCGCGATGTGAGATTGGATCAACATGTGGAAATTAATGTGCCTGCGATCGGTGGAATCGATTTTGACGGGATCATCATCTTTGTTTCTGATACGGTTAACCGATTGACACGTACGGTGATGACACGCGTTTTGGTAGAAAATCCAGAGCGTAAATTAAAACCGGATATGCTGGCAAATATGCACATTACTGATGCACAGCATAAAACCCTGGTGGTTCCTGAAGCAGCCGTGGTGCGTGAGTTAAACCAGGATTATGTTTTTATTGCAACTGGAGACAATCATTTTCAGCGCGTTCCGGTAGAGCTCGGTCATGAAGTCGCAAATTACCGTCCGGTACTGGATGGACTGACGATCCACCATAAAATTGTGTTGGAAAACGCTTTTCATTTAGATAGCGAGCGCAAGCTTGCCGAATTGGAATAATTGCCATGCCTTCTATTGTAAAAGCCGTGTTAAACCAGCGTTTGCTGGTTCTGATCATTGGAATTATTCTCTGTGTGGCCGGTGGCTTCGCGGCGAAAAACTTATCTGTCGATGCATTTCCCGATGTCACTAATATTCAAGTCCAAGTCGCCACCGTAGCAATCGGTCGTAGTCCGGAAGAAATGGAAAGATTGGTCACGGTTCCGGTCGAAATTGCAATGACCGGGTTACCGGGTTTGGTCGAAATGCGTTCCATGAATAAGAGCGGGTTGTCCTTAATTACCTTGGTTTTCACCGATCAAACCGACGTTTATTTCGCGCGTCAATTGGTGATGGAGCGTATTATCGACGTAACACCGCGCCTTATTCCCGGTATCACCCCGGTTCTTGGCCCGGTTTCAACGGGTTTGGGTGAAGTATATCAATACACCATTGAGCATCCCAACGACGGTAAGCGTCAATTGACATTTGAAGAATTGATGGAACGGCGTACCATACAAGATTGGGTAGTGCGTCCGATGTTGCGTTCGATTCGGGGTGTAGCGGAAATCAACTCGATTGGCGG
>DJMI01000124.1 GCA_002435335.1 Nitrosomonas sp. UBA6494 | reverse complement strand
CAAGGTTACCAAAAATAGGGGATCATTCCCCAGCGATGAAGCTTTGCTAAAATTGTTCTATCTGGCGTTGATGAACATCAGCCAGAAATGGACCATGCCTCTGTTAAACTGGAAAGCCGCTTTCAACAGGTTTACCATTATGTTCGAGGAGCGAATGCCTATCCATTGACCATAACACCGTTTACACAAAATTCGGGACACCCTCAATAACTTGTTCTTAATAAATATCTCCAAAAGGATCGCCATCTTATTGTGTAGTGTTAACTTACTTCTGGGTTGTGTTACAACGCCCGCACCTCAAGTTATTGTGCCTTTCGATAAAAAATATCGTGATATCCAACTCAAGGCTTGTGTCAATCGCACTGAATATTCCGGTTCTCACGATATCGCAAAAGAAGCAACTCATGCATTGCAGACAGAAATAAAAGATAACAATTTATTTAAGATTGTGGATCAGGCAGACTTGATAATGACTTGTGATATTGAGAAATTTTCAGAAGGCAGTGCAATAGCAAGGTGGATTATGCCTGGCCTTGGTGTTACAAGAGCTGATATTAGTGTGATTATTTGGGAAAGAGCAAGCGGCAATATTTTAACGGTTTTTAAGAGTCAAACTGAAGTCAGTTCTGGAGGCTTTTATACGATTGGAGCTGATTATTATGTTATTGATGTTGCTGTAAATAGTATTGTTAAGCAACTACGAGAATGGATTGGGAATTGAGTCAAGACATAAATAAATGTTTATGGGACCATTAGCACGTGGACAAGTCATTTTTGATGAAAAAAAATATAGCATTCGCACTCTTTGTAATTTTGAGTGTAGTAATTTCTCTTTCCGGTTGTGCCACCAGTGGAAGTATTGGTACTCCGATAATTGCAGAAAACTTTCCTTTGCTTGATAGCAAATTGGAGCGAGGCGTTTCAACTAAAATGGAAGTACAGCAATTGCTTGGCACACCAAGTGGATTTGGCGCTGCACTTTTTCCAAATATCAAAGATGAACAGAACAAAATTTTGAACATTCCCAATTCCAAACATAGCGCTAATTATGAAGTTTGGCTTTATCAAAATATCGAATTTATCACCCAATCTTCCTCGCAAATCAGCATGAATCAGAAAATCCTTTTGGTCTTTTTTAGTGATGAACTTTACAAAGGGTATCTATGGTATATCGGTAATGGGGTTGCCAATGTCAAATAAATTATCCATAGCATTTGATACCTATTTTCGTTATCTGCATCTAGTCAGATTTTTAACATGCCTCATAGCAGTGATCGTTTTATCGGCCTGCTCGACAACTATAAAATACGGCATTCCGCCGAATGTTTCGTCCTTGAATAAACTTCAGCAAGGAGTATCAACAAAGACTGATGTACTTTTGTTATTGGGGGAACCAAGAGGAAAAGGAAATACAAGATTAATTGCATCTAATCCTTACCTTTTTGATATTTTGTTTTATGAATATTCACAATCTGATGGCAGGAACGTAAGCACTAAATTTTTGTTAATTCTTATGGACAAAGAAGATGTTTATCAGGGCCATTTATGGTTTTCCTCTAATGACCTAATGGGGATGGAATTAAAATGATTGATAAATATCTATTTATAAATAAAAGTTCTTTGATTGTAAGTCATGACAGCTATCAGAAAAAAGAACCAGGAATTCAATTTGTATTTCATAACTTGCACTCTTTTTCTATTAGTTTAAGAAGGATAGCTGTAATTTTTATTTGTTCTTTTTTATCAACAGGCTGTATAAACCTTGTTACGATCGGAGATAAACCCAATATTACTGCACTGGAAAATCAGTTAGTGCTTGGAAAATCTAAAAAACATGACGTACTTCAAACTTTGGGAAAGCCATTTGGAAAAGGTGCGGAAATGTTTCCTTTCAGAGATAGTCCTCGAATAATGTATACCTATTATTATGAAGAAGGTAGCATGGAGGACGATCGACGTATCATGTTATTTGTTTTTCTGGCGGACGATGTTTATGATGGCTATATGTGGTTTTCTAGTTTAAAGGATAAACCTTAGTTCATATGGTTTGATATTAGATCAGAATTAAAATTAACCAGTTACCAGATTTGTCCGGTTTGGTGAGGCAATTGACCCAAAGAGTTGGTTGATTTATCGCTCTGATTAACTTCTTTAGCGCAACAGAAACGTGAAAGCGCAATGACTTTAGGCTCCTTTTCTGTCCCAATTCTCGGCGCTACAAACGTTCAATTCACGGCTAATTGGATAATCCCCCCGAAAAAGATGCACCACTAAAAACCATCTGCCAAAAACTTATTCATAGACCATCAATCACCACGCAATCCCGGAATCCCGATACGCTGTATCCGCATCGCATTGCTTTCTTGTTCGTAAGCCAGTAGCTTTCCTTCTTGTTGCCACAGGCGGAACGCCAGTGCGTAGGTCAGCACACGGATCGGATAATCNNTAGGCCAGCAGACCCAGAAACAGATCGTTTTTCATCTCTGCCAGGTAATGCTTGAAAGTTGCCGCAGCGACAAATGCGTTATGGCGATGGTCTTGCAGCGCTACTTGTTCGACGCCGAGACGCTTACGAGCTTGCTCTACCGCCGTTTTCGGTACTTGTGTGATTTGAAACAGACCGCGTCCGCCGTCACGACTGTCTCTGGGCAGAAACGACGATTCGGTGGCGGCAATACCGTGCAGCAAGTGCACATCGACCGAAAATGATCTTGCCGCGTCTTCGATCGCTTTTTGATAGCCAGTTGAACGGTCGATCATTTTTTGCAATTGCGCCACGTCGTTACGGCGATAATTGGCGTAAACCTGGTGCGCGATGGTCATTCTGCCTGCTTCTTCCTTGCCGCCGATCAGGGTACGGAAATTCCCGTAAGCGACCTGAAACTGGTCTTGCAACACAAACCAGGCGGAATAAAACACCAGTAACAAGGATAGCGCCGGTGCGATCCACTCGGAATAACGGCGCAGTTTTTGCCGCAACTGCCACCAGCCGATCAAACAAATGGCGATCACTAATACCAAACCCAGNNCAAGTCAACAGCACACCGCGCTGCAATCTTTCCAATCGATTGCTACGTGATGATTTTCTTGAGTAATATGCTCGCTTGACCGGCGCGGATGGTGATTTGCGTTTAGGCTTCGCCTTCTCCAAGATGGGATCGGCATAGCGGTTGTTACGTGGCATCCGCAAAACCGATCAATAGTTTGTTCTTCAGACTCTTGAGTTCATCCCGGTATTGCGCCGCTTGTTCGAATTCCAAATTCTTGGCGGCAGCGAGCATTTTCTTTTCGATGCGCTGTATTTCCTTGGCAAGCTGCGTTTCGCTCATGGCATCGTAACGTGCCTGCTCTTGTGCCACTTTGCGGTTCTGCTGCGCGGATTCATGATCGTAAACGCCGTCGATCAAGTCTTTGATACGTTTATGCACCGAACGCGGCGTGATGTGGTGCTGCTGGTTATGCTGCAATTGCTTTAGCCGCCTGCGATTGGTTTCGTCGATAGCAGCACGCATCGATCGGGTAACGGTGTCGGCGTATAAGATTGCGGTACCATTGATATGGCGCGCGGCACGACCAATGGTTTGAATCAATGATCGTTCCGAGCGCAGGAATCCTTCCTTATCGGCATCCAAGATGGCAACCAGCGACACCTCCGGAATATCCAATCCTTCGCGCAACAGATTGATACCCACCAGCACGTCGAACTGACCCAATCGTAAATCGCGGATGATTTCAACACGCTCCACGGTATCGATGTCCGAATGCAAATAACGAACTTTGATGCCGTGGTCGGAAAAATAATCAGTCAAATCCTCGGCCATGCGCTTGGTCAGTGTCGTTACCAGTACTCGCTCTTTCTTGGCGGTACGCAAATTGACTTCCGACATCAGATCGTCGACTTGCGTTACCACCGGTCGTACTTCGATCAACGGATCGACC
>DJMI01000053.1 GCA_002435335.1 Nitrosomonas sp. UBA6494 | reverse complement strand
ATCAATCCTAGCGACGCTGCTATCTGCGCCGCCACCATATCGCTAGCACACGATTTAGGATTGGAAGTCGTTGCTGAAGGAGTGGAAACCGAAAGACAATACGAATATTTGAGAACGCTTGGTTGCGATAAATTTCAAGGATATTTTTTCAGCAAACCATTGATTGCAGAAGAAATAGAAGTTTTCATTGAAGCGTGTCACTTGAAACAATTCAGTTCAATAAATTCAATCACTTCAGCCAGCATTCTAGTTATTGACGATGACGATTGGACTTGTGAATTTCTAAAACATACCCTGGAGAGTCTAAACCATCAACCGACGACAATACTTGATCCGCTTAAAGCCTTGGAATTGTTACGTAAAAATCCTTTTTCTTTCAATCTGATTATGCTTGATATGCTCATGCCGAAAATGTCCGGTATGGATACAATTAAAGAAATTCGGGAAATTAATTTTGATATCCCGATTATTATCGTGACGTCGTATAAAGCGGATGCGGTGAAAAAAACCTTACGATCACTAGAAAAGGATTGCAATCTGCTGTTTGGAATCAATTACTTTATACTTGAGAAACCTTTAACCGTCGACATGATTAACAAATCCGTCGGCAACGCACTGAATATCAGCAATCAACCAATAAATGCCGAGCAAAATGACTACGATTTTACACATTAATTTTCAAATCGGTCAGAATGCTCAGCTTCGAGAAACAGTTGCTTCGGCATCAATACAACAGCAATAAGAATCGAACTTCAGCAACCAGTGGAATGACTTAAATGAAGTTTATTTCAGTTTTGTTTCTTTATATTTGACGTGCTTTCTTACGACAGGATCAAATTTCATAATTTCAATTTTTTCCGGTTTTGCCCGTTTATTTTTGGTTGTCGTATAGAAATGTCCAGTCCCCGCCGAAGATTCCAGTTTTATTTTTTCACGCATCTTAATAACCTCTTATTCGTAACATGTGGCGATTAAATATCCTTACCCGCCGCACGCATCTCTGCCAGCACCGAATCGATACCATTTTTATCGATAGTACGCAGCGCAGCGTTCGACAATCGCAGGCTGATCCACCGATTCTCACTTTCTACCCAGAATTTACGGCGTTGCAAATTCGGCAAGAAACGTCTTTTGGTTTTATTATTTGCGTGAGAAACATTATGCCCTGACATTGGTTTCTTACCCGTAACTTCACATACTCGTGCCATACCGACGCACTCCATCCAAATATCAAAAGGTTGCTATTATAACTTTACTTGTAGCAATAGCTCAAATGTTATCTCAGCAGCAGCAACAAATAAATCACGATTTCTCCGTCATTGTGTTTTATTGTTGTTGTGATGGTTGTCATCGATCAAAAAACTCATAAAAAAATCGTTGCAAAAATTGCCAAACGCATCGTTTTATCAACTACAGCCAAAAAACTTTTGCAATAATCCCTTTTTTAATAAAAATACAGTGCAGCTTGCAAATTAATTTGGCAAAATTGGACTATTTGCAAATAACCTTTCATTTACCGGGGAATTGAGATGAAATATAAGAGCCTTCAAGAATTCAGCGCCTATGTCGCCGAGCGCAATCCTAACCAACCAGAATACATGCAAGCAGTAACCGAAGTCATTGAAAGTCTATGGCCATATATTACCGAACACCCTCGCTATGCCGAGCATGGATTACTGGATCGACTGGTCGAACCGGAGCGCGTGATCATCTTTCGCGTCTCCTGGGTGGACGATCACGGTGAAGTCAAGGTTAATCGCGGTTATCGGATTCAACACAGTTCTTCTATCGGTCCTTATAAAGGCGGCATTCGCTTTCATCCTTCGGTCAATTTATCCATTCTTAAATTCCTGGCTTTCGAGCAAACCTTTAAAAATGCGCTGACCACCTTACCGATGGGCGGCGGCAAAGGCGGTTCCGATTTCGATCCCAAAGGCAAGAGCCCCGGTGAAGTGATGCGCTTCTGCCAGGGCTTCGTCAGCGAACTATTCCGCCATATCGGATCGGACACGGATGTTCCGGCAGGTGATATCGGTGTTGGCGGACGCGAAGTCGGTTTCATGGCCGGCATGATGAAAAAATTATCCAATCGTGCGGATTGCGTATTCACCGGCAAAGGACTAAGTTTTGGCGGATCGTTGATCCGCCCGGAAGCAACCGGCTATGGCACGGTCTATTTTGCAGAGGAAATTTTAAAACATGTCGGCAGATCTCTGGAAGGAATGCGGGTATCGGTATCCGGTTCAGGCAACGTAGCGCAATTTGCAGTAGAAAAAGCCATGTCGCAAGGCGCCAAAGTGGTTACCGTATCCGATTCCAGCGGCACCATCGTCGATGAAGCCGGCTTTACCCCTGAAAAACTGGCGGTACTGGCCGAAGTGAAGAATCACTTATATGCACGCCTTGACGAATATGCACGGCGCGTCAACGTTACCTACTTGCCTGGTGCGAAACCCTGGGATGTACCCGTGCAGGTAGCGCTACCTTGCGCAACGCAAAACGAATTGAATGGCGACGATGCTCGCACTTTGGTCAAGAACGGCGTCATCTGCGTGGCGGAAGGCGCCAATATGCCGTCAACCGCCGATGCGGTGGAATGTTTCATCCATAACAAGATTCTTTACGCACCGGGCAAAGCAAGTAACGCCGGCGGTGTTGCAACATCGGGGTTGGAAATGAGTCAGAATGCGATGCGCTTGTCCTGGACACGCGAAGAAGTCGATGCGCGCTTAAAAGAAATCATGCAGGCAATACACAGATCTTGCTTAAAATACGGCACCAATCCCGATGGCAGTGTAAATTATGTCAATGGCGCCAATATCGCCGGATTTGTCAAAGTCGCCGATGCCATGCTGAACCAAGGCGTCATCTGATTACCTCATCAAATTAACCGGGATAGTCACGGGAATCTCCGTGGCCGTACCGGTCGATTGCAATCTGTCATCTCATTTTAGCCAGTTTTGCTCATTTAATATGGTTATGAAAAATTGGTTGCTAGGATTAATTCTTTTCGTTGTTGCAGGAACGCTAGCGGCAAACCCGGACAGCGATTTTCTGAGCGCCCGGGAAGCTTTTCAATCCGGAAATGGTAAACGGCTAAACGAATACGCCGCGCGCTTACAACGCCATGCACTCTGGCCGTACGTTGAGTTTTATCAGCTGCGTATGCAATTGCATACTACCAATATCAGCAATATTCAATCTTTTTTAGCGCGTTACGAAGATGATTTGGTTGGCGATCGCCTACGCGCGGATTGGCTCAAAGCATTGGGAAAAAATCGGCAATGGTCATTATTTGCAGCCGAATACCCAACATTAGTTAATAAAGACAACGAGTTATTATGCTATTATTATCAATATCGGCTAACAGTAAACGACAAAACGATTTTAGCCGATGCCAAACCCCTCTGGTTCACAGCAACCAGTCAACCAGACAGTTGCACACCGGTTTTTCAAGCGCTGATCACCGCCGGGCAAGTTTCAATCGAAGATATCTGGTCTCGAATTCGATTGGCTTTGGAAGAAGATCAAACCAGTGTCGCACAACACGTTAGTCGCTATTTGCCTTCGGGCAATACACTCAATAGCAGCGATCTCAATGCCGCCGCCAAGAATCCGCAACGCTATTTGGAGACGCAAAAAGATAAAATTGGCTCTCGCAGCGACCGCGAAATTGCACTATTTGCCTTACAACGACTGTTACGCAACGATACCGATCAGGCTTATGCGCATTGGTTAAAAATCAGAAACCAGTTGACCGTATCCGATCGTTCCTATTTTTTAGGAAAACTGGGACAGCGCGCTGCTATGCGGCACGATGCACGAGCACTAGATTGGTTTAAAGAAGCTCGAGCTCCGAAATACCCCTACCCGCCTACCGATACCGTACTCGCTTGGCATGCACGCGCAGCCTTGCGCGCCGGCAACTGGGATGAAGTCTTGATCGCTATCGACAAAATGTCCGCCACCGAGCAGCAAGTAGACACCTGGCGTTACTGGAAGGCACGCGCATTAAAAACCAAAGGCAATACACTAGATGCAAACAAATTATGGATCCCGCTGAGCAATGAACACAGCTTTTATGGCCAATTGGCACGCGAAGAACTCGGCACATCATTGAGCATTGCCGACAATGCTTACCGAGTTAACGTCAGTGAAATCAGCGTAATGGAAAAAAAACCGGGGTTAAAGCGTGCATTGGCTTTTTCCCGCATGAATTTACGCACAGAAGCCTTACGCGAATGGAGCTGGACCATACGCAATTTTAGCGATGCCGAGCTACTGGCCGCTGCCGAAGTAGCACGGCGGAACGGCTTATACGATCGCGCAATCAATACCGCGAACAGAACCGTCGAACAACACGATTTCCATTTGCGTTTTCTGTCGCCGCATCGCGAAACACTCAAAAAAGTCCTGCAACGGCATCAACTCGATGAAGCTTGGGTTTACGGTTTGATCCGGCAAGAAAGCCGCTTCATCGCCGACATTAAATCGCACGCCGGTGCAACCGGTTTAATGCAATTGATGCCCGCCACCGCTGATTGGGTCGCCAAGCAACTGGGCATTACCAATTTTCGCCAGCATCTCGTGGTGGACGTCAACACCAACCTGCAATTGGGCACGTATTATCTCAAGCATGTACTCGGCACACTCGACAATCAGCCGCTATTGGCTTCCGCCGCTTATAATGCCGGGCCGGGACGTGCCAAGCGTTGGCGTGACGACAAAATAGCTTTGGAAGGCGCAATCTACGCCGAAACCATTCCCTTCAATGAAACGCGCGATTATGTCAAAAAAGTGCTAAAAAATTCCATGTATTACGCGCAAGTGCTTGAGCATGGTCATGACGCACCGACGCTGAAAGAACGGCTCGGCGTGGTGCGAGCGAAATAAACGGTGAAAACCTACTTAGTCGGCGGCTCGGTGCGCGACGAGCTGCTTGGATTACCCGTCCAGGATCACGACTATGTCGTCGTCGGTGCTTCGCCGGAAGACATGGTACGCCTGGGTTATCGTCCGGTCGGCAAGGATTTTCCGGTTTTTTTGCACCCGGAGACACACGAACAATACGCATTAGCAAGAACCGAACGAAAAATATCTCTAGGATACAAAGGGTTTGAGATTTACGCTTCTCCCCAGATAACCTTGCAAGAAGATTTGGCGCGGCGTGATTTGACCATCAACTCGATCGCCAAAGATGCCAACGGGAACATCATCGATCCGTTTAACGGCGTTGCCGATCTGCAAGCCGGGATTCTGCGCCATGTCAGTCCGGCATTTTCCGAAGATCCGGTACGCATTCTTCGAGCAGCCCGGTTCGCGGCACGTTTCGGCTTTCATATCGCCACAGAAACCCTGGTACTGATGCGCGACATGGTGCATAACGGCGAAGTGGATGCATTGGTACCAGAACGGGTTTGGCAAGAACTCTCGCGCGGTTTGATGGAGAAACACCCATCGCGAATGTTTTATGCGCTGCGCGAATGCGGAGCGTTGACTCGAATCATGCCGGAGGTCGATGTGCTGTTCGGCGTACCTCAGCCTGCACACGCACACCCTGAAATCGATACCGGTGTACACACCATGCTGGCGGTAGACCACGCCGCAACAAACAACTATTCCCTGTCGGTACGGTTTGCCACATTGATGCATGATCTCGGCAAAGGCACCACCCCCCCGGAACAATGGCCGCGGCATATCGACCACGAAACGCGCAGCATCGAATTGACGCAGAACCTATGCGAACGTATCCGCGTGCCGAACGATTGCCGTGATCTGGCGTTGCTGGTCGCTCGCTATCACGGCGACGTACATCGGGCGCTCGAATTACGTGCGTCAACCATCACCGATATGCTGCAAGCCGTCGATGCCTACCGCAAGCCGACACGGTTTGATGAGTTTTTACAAGCTTGTGCCAGCGATTTCCATGGACGCCCGGGTTACGCAAACAAACCCTATCATCCGATTACCCATTTCCAAAAAGCATTTTTCGCGGCAAAAACTGTGGATGCGGGCGCTATCGCTTTCGAATTACGGCAAAAAACACAAGATCCGTCGGCATTGGCCGCCATGATACGCACTCAGGTGCGGGCAGCCCGTATCGCCAAAATTTCAGATGCGATCAAATCCCATTGAATCTGTGCAGCGCATCACAATCCATCCAAATGATGGTTTCCAGGAGCTTATCGGACTTAAGGCTAATCTACGGCACCAGTGGGATAACGGTTCATATTTCCTCAATTTTTCGTTGCATAGATTAACTATGCGCCCCAAAATTAAGAAAACCCACACTCGTTCTCCCACTTGGCTCGCTAAGATTGCTTAAGCTCGACAGGCTCCTAAGTTTAAAGAACCCCTATTCTTTGTACAAGCGATCTGCAATTAACCGCCCATCCTGTACTATAATCGCGCAATCAATCTCATAGCGATTTAATTCCATGGATACTGCAGATATCAAAAATTATATGCGATCTGTCGGTCAGCAAGCGCGCGCGGCGGCACGACTGGTTGCTAAAGCAGAAACAGCCGCAAAAAACCAGGCACTGACAGCAATGGCGCAAGCCATTCGGCGCGACGAAGCTTTGTTGTTGGCGGCGAACGCCAAGGATTTGGATCACGCGCGTGCCAAAGGATTGGAAGCATCGATGATCGATCGTCTGACCTTGTCCGCTAAGGGTGTGGCGACAATGGCGGAAGGTTTATTGCAGATTGCCGCATTGGCCGATCCGATCGGTGAAATCAGCGGACTGAATTACCGTCCTTCCGGCATCCAAGTGGGGAAAATGCGCGTGCCTTTAGGTGTCATCGGCATCATTTACGAAGCGCGTCCCAATGTCACGGCAGACGCTACCGCNNCAGCGCTACGGCACCTGTAACACCATGGAAACGTTATTGGTCCATCAAGGCATTGCAACCAAGATTCTGCCGGAATTGTGCAAGATTTATAGCGACAAAGGCGTTGAATTGCGCGGCGATGAGACTGCATGCCGCATTGTTCCACAAATGAACGCCGCCACCGAACAGGATTGGTACGAAGAATATCTGGCGCCGATTTTGAGCATCCGCGTCGTCGATAGTCTGGATCAAGCCATCGACCACATCGCGAAATACGGTTCGCAACATACCGATGCGATCGTCACTGAAAATTACACCCGGGCACGGCGGTTTCTGCGCGAAGTCGATTCCAGNNTTCGCCGACGGCTTCGAATACGGCTTGGGTGCGGAAATCGGTATTTCTACCGACAAACTGCACGCACGCGGTCCGGTCGGATTGGAAGGTTTAACCAGTCAGAAATACATCGTACTGGGCGACGGGCAGTTACGTAAATAATGACGCAAACCATCGACATCAAGGTTCCCGATATCGGGGATTTCAAAGACGTACCGATCATTGAAGTATTGGTGGCACCGGGCGATACGATCGAGAAAGAAACATCGCTGATCACGCTGGAAACCGACAAAGCATCGATGGAGGTTCCATCGCCGCAAGCCGGTGTGATTCAAACCATGCACGTCAAAGTCGGCGACAAAGTTTCCGCAGGTTCAGTGATTTTGACGCTGACCGTACCGGATGCATCCAGCGCACCAACCATACCGCAACCGACACACGCTGTGGCTGCGGAAAACACTTCGGCAGCCGTAAAAAGCGATCTTCATGCTGAAGTCGTCGTACTTGGTGCTGGTCCGGGCGGTTATACCGCCGCATTCCGCGCCGCCGACCTGGGCAAAAAGGTCGTACTGATCGAACGCTATCCGACGCTTGGCGGGGTTTGTCTGAACGTCGGCTGCATTCCATCGAAAGCATTGTTGCATGCAGCCAAAATCATTACTGAGGCGGAGGAATCGACTGCGCACGGTATCGTTTTCGGCAAACCGCAAATCGATCTCGCTAAATTGCGTACCTGGAAGGAATCGGTTGTCGGCAAATTAACCAAAGGATTGAAACTGCTGGCCAAACAACGTAAGGTTGAAGTGATTCACGGCAGCGGAAAATTCGTATCGCCCCACTTGCTGCAAGTTGAAACTGCCGAGGGTGTAACAACGATCGCGTTCGATCACTGCATCATCGCCGCAGGCTCCAGCGTCACCCGCATTCCCGGTTTCCCGTATGACGATCCCCGCTTGATTGATTCCACCGGTGCGCTGACACTGCAAGACGTACCGGACCGCATGCTGATCATCGGCGGTGGTATCATCGGCCTTGAAATGGCTACCGTTTACGCAGCATTGGGTAGCAAAATCAGTATCGTGGAATGGGCGGATCAACTGATCCCCGGCGCGGATGCGGATTTGGTGAAACCATTGCATCGCCGCATCAAGAAAAAATACGAAGCGATTTATCTCAACACCAAGGTTACCCGCGTTGACACTGCCGCAACCGGCCTTACAGCCCTATTCGAAGGAAAGGAAGCACCTCAGCCGCAAACCTACGATCGGATTTTATTGGCGGTCGGGAGGCGTCCGAACGGACGTGAAATCGGCGCCGAGACCGTCGGTATTTATGTCAACGAACGCGGTTTTATTCCGGTCGATGCGCAAATGCGCACCAATCTGCCGCATATTTTCGCCATCGGCGATATCGCAGGCGAACCGATGCTGGCGCACAAAGCAAGCTACGAGGGCAAGCTGGCGGCAGAAGTGATCGCCGGGCATAAGGCAGCGTTCGATGCACGCACGATTCCGTCGGTTGCTTACACCGACCCGGAAATCGCCTGGATGGGATTGACCGAAAAAGAAGCGATCAATCAAGGAATCGATTATGAAAAAGCCGTTTTCCCGTGGGCTGCCAGCGGGCGCGCAATCTCGATGGCGCGCGAGGAAGGAATGACGCAACTGCTGCTGGATAAAAAAACGCGCCGCATTTTAGGCGCCGGCATCACCGGCGTCAATGCCGGCGAATTGATCGCCGAAACGGTGCTGGCATTGGAGATGGGTGCGGACATGCAAGATCTGAGCCTAACCATCCATCCACATCCGACGCTATCGGAAACGCTGTTTTTCGCCGCCGAAATGGCGGAAGGAACTATAACCGACTTGCTGGCACCCAAACAGTGATCGATAAAAACCCATTCTTCTCAGGAAAATCAATTCGATGAAAATATTTCATAAACATTTCGTTGCGGTCATATTGCTGGTCGGTACCACGAGCATGACACCTTTTGCTCACGCTACCCATATTTCCCAACCTATTTTGGTCAACCCCAAAACCCAATATACGCTGGGGGAAAGCGTGGTGCTGCAAGGTTGGGTAAGCTACAACGATCAAGCGACAGCGGATGTATTGTTGCATTTCAAAGTAACTCGCTCCGATGGTTCAGTCGCGGTCGATCAATCCTACCCGAGCGACCGGGAGGGAAAATTCGAGTTCACATTCGATACCCGTAACGAACAAGCTGGTACATACCAAATTACTGTTACCTCGCATTGTCTGGAAATTCATCGCTATGCATGCACCTATAAGAATCAAAGCTTATCCATTCAGTTGATGCAATAATTTTTCATCGTTTCATTAATTGATACTAATTTATAACGAGTTACGTTGACGTAGCATTTTTTGACTATAACCGCGATGAAAAATCGAAGTTTCAAGATGGCAGTGCGCAGTTTGCTGACATTGCTTGCTATAACGGCACTATTGGCTTGCAATCCTAAAGAAGAATCATTGACAGAACGGGAAGCACGGATCAGTGCACGCGAATCCGAGCTGGTAACATTATTTGCGGAGTTGATTGAACTTAAAAAATCGATCGAAAAAAAACAACCGGATGTATCGAGCGAACAAATCGAGATTGCCAATCGTGACAATATCGATCAGTGCATATCTGCCGATCAGGGTTTGTCGCTTCCCGAGCGTCAGCCGATCGCATTTGCCGACGAAAAAACCGTATTGGGCGCATTGGAACATGTCTATCTTGATCCGCCTGGATTAGAATTTAGTGCACGCATTGATAGCGGTGCCAGAACTTCGTCTGTTAATGCGATGGAAATTGTCGAGTTCGAACGCGACGGCAAACCGTTCGTCAAATTTCAAATGACGCATCCGCAAACGGGCGAGTTGATAGAAATAACCCGACGTTTGCGCCGTCACGTCAAAATCAAAGAGCGTGGCGACCGGGAAGCACAACGCAGACCGGTGGTGAGAATGCGGGTCGCCGTTGCCAATATCAACGAACAAATCGATTTCACGCTGGAAAACAGAAGTAAGTTCCGACATCAAGTTTTAATTGGGCGTAATTTGCTAAGCGATCTTGCAGTAGTTGACGTCAGTAAGAAGTACACAACGGTTAACAGTGGTGAGCCGACGGAAAGTGGTGAAACGCAATAATGCAATTGGCTAAATTAAGACTTTATATCTTGGTTATCCTGATCATGGGATTGGGAATCGGCTTGATTTTGTATAAACACTTCGCATTGGGGTTTCCATTATCGCCGGATGATAAAAAACCGGTTTGGACCATTGAAGCACGAATCGATTTCGTTGCTCGCGGCGATCCTGTCATCGTGTCGTTTGCATTACCGCCTAAAACACCGGGGATTATCTTCATCGAAGAAGAATTCGCTTCGCCCGATTACGGTTTCAGCGAATTGANNGCCAATACCGAAACATTTACGCGTGAATTGATCGCCACGCTGAATGCCAAATCACCCAGTCAGAATCAAAGTTTGTTATTGAACGAACATTCCAGCGAAGACTATAAAACCCAATTGATCATCAACTTGTTGGCCATGGAAGGCATCAGTGCACGAATTGTACGCGGCCTTTATCTGCAAGACGGACGCCGCCGCCAGGCACTGACTAATTTTGTCGAAGTTTATCTGGGTGGAGAATGGCGCCTTTACAATCAAAAAACCGCTGAAATCGGCAAGCCGAAAAATTTTCTGATATGGCAGCGAGGCGATCAATCGTTGTTGGATGTCGTTGGCGGTAAAAATTCGCAAATTGCATTTTCGATGATCAGGAACGTACATTCAGCCCGGGATTTGGTCGTACGCAACAGTATGGACAAACCGGCCGGCATCATCGACTTCTCGATCTACAGCTTACCGATCGAACAACAGAATGCATTCAAGATGATATTGCTGCTTCCGATCGGCGCCTTGATCGTGGTGATCATGCGCTTGTTGATCGGCATTCGAACTTCCGGTACTTTCATGCCGATTCTGATTGCCTTGGCGTTGATCCAAACCACACTTCTGACCGGCATCATCATCTTTCTCATCGTGGTCGGTACCGGACTGCTGATTCGATCGTATCTGTCGCGTTTGAACCTATTGTTCGTCGCGCGTATCTCGGCGGTGATCATCGTGGTGATTGCGATTATGGCCGGCATCAGCATCATCAGCAACAAACTCGGCCTTGAGCAAGCGCTGACCGTAACCTTTTTCCCGATGATCATTTTGTCATGGACTATCGAGCGGATGTCGGTGCTATGGGAAGAAGACGGCCCGCGTGAGGTTTTGATTCAAGGCAGCGGTAGCTTGCTGACCGCGATCATTGCCTATTTATTCATGACCAATCGCACCATCGAGTATCTGACGTTCAATTTCCCCGAGTTGCTATTGGTCAATCTCGCCTTGATTCTGATTCTTGGACAATACACCGGTTACCGGCTGACCGAGTTGTATCGTTTCCATTCGCTGGAACGGCGCAATGTTTCTGGCCAGCGTTAAGAAACTCAGAAGTTTCGGCATCATCGGCATGAACCAAAGAAATTTTGGTTTGATTTCCCGTTACAATCCGCGCCATTTATATCCACTGGTCGACGATAAGCTCAAAACCAAGCTATTGGCGCAGCAAGCGGGAATAACCGTGCCCAAACTGCTCGGCACGTTGCAATATCAGCATGATGTGAAATCGCTAAAAGAGATTTTGCAGCCGCATGCGCAATTTGTCATCAAACCGGTCAAGGGCAGTGGCGGCAAAGGCATTCTGGTAATCACCGAGATCGAGCATAACCTCTATTTCAAACCCAGCGGCGATGCCGTGCAACTGGAAGACATCGAACGGCATGTATCCAATATTCTGAGCGGATTGCACAGTTTGGGCGGCAAACCCGATACCGTGATGATCGAATCATTGATTCAACTCGATCCGGTGTTTGCTGATTACAGTTATGAAGGCATTCCGGATATTCGCATCATCGTGTTGCGCGGCTATCCGATCATGGCAATGCTGCGCCTGACTACTCATACCTCCGACGGCAAAGCCAATCTGCATCAGGGTGCGGTCGGTGTCGGCATCGACATCGCAAGCGGACAAGCGTTACATGCGGTACAGTATGGGGATCCGGTTTCGCGTCATCCTGATACGCGAAAAAGTTTTAGCGAACTGGCGGTACCGCATTGGGATAAGCTGCTGCAACTCGCGGCAGCCTGTTATGAAATGACCGGATTAGGTTATTTGGGTGCCGATCTGGTGTTAGATCGAGATCAAGGTCCGATGATTATCGAGCTCAATGCACGTCCGGGACTCTCCATTCAAGTGGCAAACGCTGCCGGACTCGCCCCTCGCGTCGCGGTCATCGAATCGCTGCCATCGGTCGACCCTGACCCGCAGTCTCGTGTGGATTTCAGCAAAAGCCAATTTGCACATCATGCCATAACCCATCCGACCCGCTTGGCTCGAACCCGAAAAGAAGATCGGTAATTCGACGGCAAATCGTTATTCCACTATTCGTAAGCGGCGTTGATTATCACCTTATTACGCCCTCTTTGTTTTGCTTGGAAAAGCGCTTTCTCAGCGGCTTCCGTCAAACTCGGCACACTTTGGAAATTTGTCACATCGGCGATACCGCAACTGAAACTGGTTGAAAATTCTTCGTCATTTCCCACATGCAGCACCCGTGAAAAAACAGTACGGATTTCGTCGATGACTTTTGCAGCCGATGCTGCATCGGTATCGTTCATAATCACCGCAAACTCTTCGCCGCCGTAACGACCGATCACATCGGTGCCGCGCAACCGCTGCTTCAATAAACGCGACAAGCTTTTGATCACACGATCGCCCGCAGCATAACCGTAACGTTCATTAATCTTATTGAAATAATCGATATCTATTAACGCATACGACAATGGTGTATTCAGCCGGTTAGCCCGAACCACTTCGCGCACCAATTCTTCTTTGATCGCGGTATGATTCAGCATACCGGTCAAACTGTCGTGCACCATCAGCGCATGCAATGAGCGAGCACGCATCACGCGCATGGTGATCGTTGAAATCAATCGTTTCGATGCAGCCGGTTTCAGTAAAAAATCTTCTTCCCGCAAATTCAGACTTTCGGCTCGCGCATTGAGATCGTCTTCGGTGGCAAGATAAATGATCGGCGTACTAACAAACCCATCCAATTGCCGAATCACTTTGGCCAATTCCAAACCGCTGCATTGCGGCAAGTGCAAGTCCATCAAAATCAGATCCGGATTAAAATTTTTCAACTCCGCCATCAAATCCATCGGATTTGATACATTCTTAACCATCATCCCGGCTTGCTCCAGCAATGCGGAATGGTAAGAAAGAACAGCCTGATTGTCATCCACAATCAAAATGCGAAAAGCATCCTGTACTTGTGAAGCGGTAATAAAATCAAGTTGCTCTATCAATTCAACCGGATTGAACGGCTTCACAAAATAAGCAACGCCGCCTGCACGAACCGCTTCCAGACGGTATTCGACATTATCGCGCGCCGAAACAAAAATGACGCGCACCGATTGCATTAAGGTGCGCTGCACCGCTTTCACGGCATGAATGCCTCCCATTTCATCTTCGGGAAACTCAATCTCCATCAATACCACGGCATCCGGGCTTTGTTGAATGGCCGTTTGAAATTGATCAAGCTGATCGAAAATCGCCACCTCGTAACCGTAATAGCGTATCTGCAATGCCAATTCTTCCGCTATTTCACTGTCATGATTCACCACAAAAACCAGATTGGACGCCGGAGCATTCGGATTGCTGGTTGCGAGTTGACCCAAGTTCACGGAAGGTTTCGCTTCAGATTCGGCAAAGATGCGTTTGAGTTCTGATACTTGCCGGTCAATCTGTTCCGATGGAATTTGATCGGTCAAAATTTCCTGTTGTAATAACTGTTTAAGTATTTGTTCCAAAATACGCGCTTCATGACTCAATTCGGAAAAACCGAATATCTTGCCGTTACCCGCCAAATTATGCACATTGCGGTGAAGATCCTGCAAAGTCTGGCGATCCCAACTGTCAAGCAATCGATGCCACAGGATTTCTATTTCACTGATTTTTTCCGGTAAGCCTTTTGCGTATACCGTTGCCAATGCATTCAATCTTTCTTGAAATTCATTATCAGCTCGTTTGTCCATAATATTGTGTCCAGTTTTTTTCAACCATGAAGACAAGCTCCATTGGATCAAATGGTTTTGCGATAACTCCTGCCGCGCCAAGGTTTAAATAATGAGAAATTTCATCCGGATGCACCTTGGCCGTTATGAATATAACAGGAATATCAGAAGTTTGAGGAATTTTTCGCAAATGACTCAATGTCATAACCCCATCCATTCCCGGCATCATGACATCCAGCAAAATAAGTTGCGCATCCGATTGCGGCGCATATTTAATCGCCTCATACCCAGAATCAAACGTGGTTACGCTATAGCCTCCCAACGCTTCGAGCGCAACCCGTACGATCTCTCGGATATCCGGATCATCCTCAATGTACAAAATACGTTGCAGTTTCTGGGTCACACTGATGGCTCAACTCAATAAAACTTAAATCACTATCACAAAAAATTACCTAACTTTGCAAAAGCATGAACGACGTTCAGCAATCTTACAAAAAATCATCCAGTTCAAATCGACGAGTAGGCATTGAAACATCGGCTACTTATCCGCGCTTCTATGGTTTATTGTTAGCTGCTGCAGAAATGGGAAACTTAATAAAAAAAGTGGTTAGGACATTTGGCTGCGACTCAAATGTTATCGTCCCCCCCATAAGCTCAACCAATTCCTTGGTAATAGCCAGTCCCAGTCCCGTCCCTCCTTGTTGCCGGCTATCCGATGAATCGCTTTGAAAAAATTTCTCAAAAACCTCGCCTTTGAATTCCTCGCTGATACCGGGACCTTTATTGCTGACCCAGACACAAACATCCGTATCGATTTGCTGCAATCCGATTTGCACTTCTTGATCGGGTTTAGAAAATTTGGCCGCATTGGATAATAAATTATTCAGTATTTGCATTATACGATTACCGTCAGCGTCAATCATAATCCCGGGTAGTTCGTTCATTAATTTCAGTCTTACCTTGAATTGATCCGCAAGCACTTGATTTTCTTTTATTGCCTCTTCAATCAGCAATTGCAATGACAGTGGCTTAATTTTCAATTGCATTTTTCCCGCTTCAATTTTTCCGATATCAAGCAGGTCATTAATTAAATGAATCAATCGTTCGCAACTCTGAGATGCCATATCGACAAATTGCTTTGCTTTTACCGGCAATTCACCCGTGACACCGCTTTTCAACAATCCTAAAGCACCGCGTATAGCCGTGAGCGGTGTACGTAATTCATGGCTTACCGTGGCAATAAACTCGCGCTTCATACGATCAACACGGATTCGTTCGGAAATATCCTGTATTGTACCTACCGAGCGCAGTGGATTACCCTGCTCGTCATAAAAGGTTTTACAACGCTCATTCACCCATTTGATTCGACCGTCCGGCATAAACAGCCGATGCGAAATTTCGAACGGAACCTTTGATTCAAGAGAATATTTGTAAGCTTGATCGACCTTATGTCTATCGTCAGGATGGATCAAACTGAGAAAAGATTCATAAGACGCAGAAAAATTGCTTTGGTCGATTTCGAAAATATTAAAAATTTCATCAGACCAATACAACACACCGCTGGCTAGATTCAATTCCCAATTGCCTATTTGCGTCAGTCGTTGCGCTTCTTTGAGGCGGGATTCACTATGCTGCAACAGATTCTCTGTTTGCCGAAACCGATTAATTGCTTGTTCAATGGCAATGGCCATCCGATTGAAGTTTTCACCCAGCGTTGCCACTTCATTTGAACCTTCTGTCCAGCAGCGTGTGGAATATTCACCATGCCGAATCGCTTCGGTTTGGAGGGTTAGATTATCCAATGGCCGAAGTATATTTCTCCGTATATAAAAAGTAATGGCGATCATACCAACCATCAAAAACATCAAAATCGCGATTGCGGCCAATATCTGCTGTTTTAGTTGATGTTGCGTTGCAGTCAGCTCAGCTTGTGTGCGTTCATTCAGTAAGGCTTTAAATTCTTCCAAAGGCTGCATAATCCTGGCTTTTTCATCGGCATAGGCTTCTCCGAAAAGCAATGCCTTGGCCAATTCCCGGTTCGGCTCACTTCAGATGGTCAATTCGCCACGGTCATCGGCAAAATAACCTTCAAGCGCCGCAAACGCACGCAACTCTTGTGCAACCAATTGATCCGAATATTGCTGGGATTCGAGTAACAATGCCAACTCTTCCCCCGTCAATCCTTGTTGTTGCATCAACGCAACCAGCGCGATTTTTTCTCCCGGTGCGTTAGCCGGTGCTTTACCGATACCGGCCAGATGCCAATAGGTTAATGAATAATCAGATGGACGCGGTATCTGGCCGTTGCGAATTGCAAGAATTTCGAAAAAATCATCTTTAAAAGCCCGGTCACCGGTAACAACATAACTCCTCGCCATCCGTGTTAAATCTTCAGAGCTTTGAAACAATTCTATCGCCAATAAATTGGAATTAAATCGATAGCGCTCCTTGTCGGTAATATCGTTCTGTATTTCGTATGCTCGGTATACCGTGAGAAGCAGTAACAGCAGTAACAATGCGGTCAGAATCAAACAAAATGTTGTAAATCGCTTGATACTCATCAAAACAAGGTCTCTTTTACAATCACCAAACGGATAGGAGGTTAGGAGTCTGTCGGACTTAAGCTAAAGTAGCCAGCCGAGCAAACCTCCCTGATTAAAAGAGAAGTTACCTAAAAATCACAGAAATAACAAGAAAGTAGCATAAAATAATTGCTGCTTTCATAATTTCTTTGCAGATTATTTGTAAAAACAGCTTTACGGAAAGGAATTTTATTGATTCGGTCGCGGAGATGAGCCCGAAAGGAAAATGGATATAAAGTATTCCACGCAAATTGCGCTATTGGATAACCGTTTCAGAAAGTATCAATCTCGCTTCTCCGACTCCGGCTTGCTTTGCTGCTTTTTCCATTGATCGTAACAATCAAGCCCGCAGTAATACAAGATGTAATCGGTCGCTTTCACACTTGACGCTTCGGATATCGGAATTTCTTTGAAGCAGACTCCGCAAGTCACTTTTTCCGGTTCGATAATGTTTTTCTGATCTATCATTACGCCACCTCCTGAAGACGATGATTAATCTCGCCTACTGATCTACCGGAACGGGCTCGAAACAACTTCGCATGACTCCGAATCCTGCTTCTTGCCCGTTTTTTAAATACTGCTCCTCGACCAACGGCGATTAGCGATTAATTGGTGATCAATACCGATTCAATTTCCGCAAAACTATGCGCGGCATTAGTCGGTTGAATGGTCATCCCCAATTGCTTTTCGATTTGCGTCCAGGAAAAGATTCCGCAAATCCTGGACAATCCCACGGTATTGTCGTCGATCGCCAACGCATGCAATCGTCCGCTTTCACGCAAACTGGCGACGATATTGCCGACCCGAGCGTGCATCACTTCTTCCAATGGAATCGCTTCCAGCATATCCAAAGGTGTCATGATGTCCCTGACCAGAATTTCATTGTGCTTAACGCCTCGCTCCTGAATGAAACGCATCGGCTTTTCGCCCAGAATATCGGTTGCGGTAATGATACCAGCCAACGAATCATCTTCATGCATGACCAATAACGTACGAACACCGCGCTGCATCATGTAAGTATTGGCAATTTCCATGGTGGTATCCGGCGTGATCACGGCCGCGTGTATTTCTCGCAAATCGGTCATGACGTTTATAGCGGGAGAATCGAATGTCACCGGAACGGGCGCAGTGGGGGTTGCAACCAGAACATTACCGGCGAGGTATTGAACTGCAAGAGATTTATATTCATTCATCATGTTGTGTACTCCTCAATTTCGGGTTGAAGGAAATCACTTGACTTCAAAATAGATCATCTACCTTGAGCGGAAACTCTACGCCGAAAAACTGTCCGAAGCAATAGCCATGAAAATGACAACAAATGAAACGGATTCAAACTCACACCAAACGGCGCGCCAATCAGTTGTACAATCGCACGTACTATTTCTTGTCGTAAATCTTGGGTGACACTAACTCAATAAACGCACCGATTGATCGAAGGGGTAGCGCTAGGAGTCTGTCGGACTTAA
>DJMI01000166.1 GCA_002435335.1 Nitrosomonas sp. UBA6494 | reverse complement strand
CGGGCTGGCAGCCTCGCCAACCACACTATCGCGCAAACAAGCCGGAATCAGCGGCAATGCCGCTGCCACAGCGAATGCTTTTAACACAATGCGTCGTTTCATGAAATCCTCTCCAAATTTCCAGGGATGGTAGTTACCGACCCAAGCAACGGTATCAGCCACTTTTAATAAATGCCTTTACCGAAGCTTATGCGCTGTATTCGCTCGTAACGGCATGGATTTGTTTGATGACATTATAATGGCATCAACAGCACTTCCCCGGCAAATCTCACCGCAACCGGTCATTTCGACTGGAAGAAGCCGCCGCACTGGCTTTTCTCGAACGCTATCGGCTCGATCCAATGGTATGTAAATTTTTTGGAAAAAAGATTAGGCCAGAAAAACCTTTATGAAGGTGGAAACACGACTCGGGAGTAATCTCCCGAGTCGAGTCTTATACTAACTGAAACTTACCATATCGGCTGATAAATCATCAGAATGGATTCCTATTAGAGTGATTGAAGCAACATCATCAACAAAATGAACGATAACACCATCACTGGTATCTTCAATTTCGGTAATGACACTCAGCAAATCCTCAATATCGTAAAGACCTGTATTTTCGGAATCGAAGCTAAGCAAATCAGATGAATCGTCAAAATCATGAACAATAAAGTTTCCAGCAGCGTAGAAGATAAACAGATCATCACCTTCTCCACCAGTTAAATCATCATCTCCATGTCCAGCATAAAGACTGTCATTCCCTAATCCACCGATCAGGTGATCATTTCCGAGACCGCCGTCGATATCATCGTCACCTTCACCACCCTCGATGTTATCATCGCCATCGCCACTTTCGATATGATCATCTTCTATGCCACCAACGATATTATCGTCATCCAGACCATCATCATCCAGATCATCGTCAGTCTCCTCATCTGAATCATCATCCAGATCGTCATCAGAATCTTCATCTAAATCGTCGTCTAGATCGTCATCGATATCTTCGTCTAAATCATCGTCCAAATCGTCATCGATATCCTCGTCTAAATCATCGTCCAGTTCGTCGTCGATATCTTCGTCTAAATCATCATCCAGATCGTCGTCAATATCCTCATCTAAATCATCGTCAGAATCGCTAGTCTCATCCAAATCGTTGCTATCCAGATCTGCATCATCAAACTCGTTATCTAAGCCCATAATAATTTCCTTTATTTTCAATGATAATCATTGCTTGCCGCGGTGACGCAGAAAACGTGGTCATCACTTTACGACAGGACATATAACGGTCTAATTTTTATAGACTTTAACATCTTCAGCGAATTGCATTTGTGATACAAAGAAAATATCGATAAATCATCATGATATACGGTCGTGTTCATGCTGCCCATAACAAACCCATGTTAAGAAAACACTGATTAATTCACGACACGAGCGAATCACTAAGTTGGGAGGCACTCACTCATTCGACTATCTCGTTGGAATATCTCAGTTATTACGTTCCGTGTGCATCGAACCACTTCTCATTCGCTAAATTAATCAGCGTTTTCAGGATCTTTCATAAACCCACTGTACCAGTGTATCCATCGCATCGCGCGACTGACCGGCTTTATCATGGTTGACGAAAAACACGATCACCACACGTTTTCCCTGTTTATTCAGTAAATAACCAGCTAAAGCACGCACATCGTTCAACGCGCCGGTTTTCAGATGNNTTCCGGCATCACCGGACTGTCGAAAGCGGCTAGCAGCAGTTGTCCCATATGTCGTGCGCTGATTCGTTCCTTACGCGACAAGCCGGAGCCGTTTTCCACCACCAGCTCCGGAAAATCGAGCTGCTTCGTGGCAAGCCAGTGTTTGAGCGCCGCAGTCGATTTTGCCAGTGTCGCCGGTGAGTTATTTAGCATCGATTGTCCCGTTCCTAGTGCTAAATATAATTGGCGTGCGGCGATGTTGTTGCTGAACTTGTTGATGCCACGCACGATTTCCGCCAGTGGCGGCGACTGATAAACTTTCAATGGCGACAAACCTTGCGGCGCTTGACCGGCAACGGCATCACCATGAAATATGCCGCCTTGCTGCGTCCATAAGTGTTTAAACAAATTACCAATATAACTCACGCTGTCTTGCATGCTCAGCATATGCGATTGTTTGCCGCATTGCACCGAGTAATGTCCCTTCAGAATCACGGTAAAATGACTGGCTTCACGGTCGGCAACCACGTCGATTGTCATCGCATTACGCCAATCCCCACATAGACCGCGCGTCAGTTTCAATTGATTGTGTATCTGAATCGCTCCCGGTAACGGATCGATCACCACGCGAACGGTATTGCTGTCCGGTTGCGGAAAGAAATGCATCGTCGATGCCCGGTAATTGACCAGTAGCGCTTCCGGAATCACGTTATACGTACGATAAGGCTGTCCGTCGAAATCACCCGGATCATCGCTGGGAATCGCATAATGGGTGTTATCCAAAATCAAATTGCCTTTGATTTCATGCAACCCGGTTTGCCGCAAACGATGGATCAGCAGCCAGAAATTTTCCAAATCCAACTTGGGATCACCGTAACCTTTAATGACCAAATCGCCGTGCAATACCCCATCCGTTATTGCGCCGTTCGCGTAAAGCACCGTCGGCCAAATATACGCAGGCCCCAATAACTCCAGTCCTGCATAAGTCGTCAACAATTTCATCACCGAAGCCGGATTCAGCGCGGCATCGGCATTGACCGCCAACAGCGGACGATCGGCACCGATTTCTTGAACGAATACGCCGATTGCAGAATCTGCAATGGCGTGTTGTTTGAGTTTTGGTTTGACTACGGCGGGTAATTCAGCGGCGCATACCGGGCTTAAAAATCCAATCAAAAAAATCAGCAGACATAAACAAAAGCCATGCCTGCTCATGATCATTTCTTCAGTTTGCACATGGAGAAGCCGTCATCCCAGCCCATGCGATATTGCCCGTCTTTGTCATAGCGGTTCAAATCCTTGAACGCCCAGCTTGTGTTTTTAGCGGTCTCGCAACCATCGATATAGCCTTGCTGCGTGCTTGGTGGATAACCGGTCAAGTTGTATTTGGGTTTTGCGCTTTCCGGTAACGGACCTGATGGTCTCACTGGCTTTTTACCCGGAATGGGTTGTTGAACAGTCGGCGCAGTTGGGTATGTCGGCACGCTGCCGCAGGCTGCCACCACCAATGCCGTGCACATGACAAAAAACGATAAGCGGTAATGCATGAATATGACTTCCTTTTTCCTTGTTGCTACAGCACAGATTGCAACAGTTTACCCATTTCCGCCGGATTACGCGTAACTTTGATACCGCAAGCTTCCATCACATCGAGTTTTTCTTGCGCGGTTCCTTTGCCGCCGGAAATAATCGCCCCGGCATGCCCCATGCGTTTTCCGGGCGGTGCGGTGACACCGGCGATAAAACCTACTACCGGTTTGCGCATGTTGTCCTTGATCCAGCGTGCGCAGTCTTCCTCGTCGCTGCCGCCGATCTCGCCGACCATCAGCACCGCATCGGTTTCGTCGTCGTCGTTGAATAATTGCATTACATCCAGGTGTTTCAGTCCATTGACCGGATCGCCGCCGATACCGATGCAGGTGGATTGCCCTAAACCCAATTCCCCCAATTGTGCAACCGCTTCGTAAGTCAAAGTACCGGAACGGGAAACCACGCCGATGCGTCCTTTTTTATGGATATATCCCGGCATGATGCCGATCTTGAGCTCGTCCGGCGTGATGATTCCGGGACAATTCGGGCCGATCAGACGGGTTTTCTTGCCTTGCATGTTGTAGCGCGTGCGGATCATGTCGCGCACCGGAATGCCTTCGGTGATGCATATTACCAAATCCAGCTCCGCCTCCACTGCCTCGTCGATCGCTGCCGCGGCAGACGGTGGCGGCACATAAATCACCGACACACTCGCACCGGTTTGCTGCTTGGCTTCCTTAACGGTGGCAAACACCGGAATGCCTTCAAAATCCTCGCCAGGTTTGCGCGGATTGACACCGGCGACGAAACATTCCTTACCAAAGGCGTAATCGCGGCACATGCGAGTATGAAACTGACCGGTTTTACCGGTAATGCCTTGAGTAATGACACGACTGTTACGGTTGATAAGTATGGACATGATTCGGCTCCTGTTAAGATTGACACTGACAACCGCACGAAGACGGTTTCGACTTCGCCGCATTCACCGCCTTTTGCGCCGCATCGGCCATGTTACCTGCCGAAATAATGGTCAAATCGGAATCGGCCAGAATCTTTTTACCGAGCTCGACGTTGGTACCTTCTAGTCGCACCACCAGCGGCACGGTCAATTGCACCTCACGCGCCGCTGCAACCACGCCTTGCGCAATCACGTCGCATTTCATAATACCGCCGAAAATATTGACCAGAATCGCCTGCAACTTCGGATTGCGCAGCATCAATTTGAAGGCTTCGGTAACCTTTTCCGCCGTGGCACCGCCGCCGACATCGAGAAAATTCGCCGGATTACCGCCGTACAGCTTGATAATATCCATTGTCGCCATCGCCAACCCCGCGCCGTTTACCAGACAACCGATATTGCCATCCAACGGTATGTAGGACAACTCATGCTCTGCCGCTTCGATCTCAACCGGATCTTCTTCATCCAAATCGCGCAGCGCCACAATGTCTGGATGCCGATACAATGCATTGTCGTCGAAATTCATTTTGGCATCGAGCGCCATCACTTGATCGCCATTTACCAACCCCAGTGGATTGATCTCCAACAGCGACGCATCGGTTTCATCAAATGCCCGGTACAATCCTTGCAGCAATGCCACTGCTTGCGGCACGCATTGCGATGGAATGCCGATTTTCTGCGCGATGTCTTGCGCTTGTTGCGTCGTCAACCCGGCAACCGGATCAATGAATACTTTATGAATCTTATCCGGCGTCTCAGCGGCAACTTTCTCAATATCCATACCGCCTTCAGAACTCGCCATCAAACACACGCGCTGCTGGCGCCGATCAACCACCATGCCGGCGTAATATTCCTTGTCGATTTTCACGCCCTGCTCGATGAACAAACGGTGCACGATCCGTCCCTCCGGTCCTGTTTGATGCGTCACCAATCGCATGCCTAAAATCTCTCCGGCACGCTGCCGCACTTCATCCAGTGACCGCGCCACTTTAACGCCGCCACCCTTACCGCGCCCGCCGGCATAAATCTGCGCCTTCACCGCCCAAACATCGCCACCTAATTGTTTTGCCGCATTCACTGCTTCATCGACGCTGAAACAGGCAATGCCTTGCGGCGTCGCAACACCGTATCGGCGTAAAATTTCTTTGGCTTGGTATTCGTGGATTTTCATCGGTTTCACTTCTCCCTAGGGTAATAACGCCGGCCATTCATCCGCTGAAACACGCGAGCGAGCATAATGATTGATGCTGTTGTACGTTGCAACCAGCAATGAAACCGCCGCGTGCGCTTTATTGAGTGCTTGCGCAAATTCTTCGGTATCGAACATATATTCGTGAATCAATCGATTACGCAAATTGCGCGTCTCGAGCCACTGCTCGACCGACGGCAACAAACCCAGTTTCTCAGCCCGGTTCAGATTATCCAAGGCACTGCCGGTTTTTTCAGCCATTACCTTAAGCAGCGCGGGTATCAATTTATCTCCCACGGTATCCTGCATGCGTCCAAAACGAGACACGAATGCATCCAAACGTTCCGCCAGATCATCATCGTTTTCTAATCGCTCTACCCAAGCAGCATCAAGCTCCGCAATAAATAATCGCGCATCCGTTTTCAACAGCAACACGCCTTCACGATAAACAATTTTCAGTAGCGCCAGCAATCGAATCGATTCGATTTTGAGTATATCCGTTGTCAAAGCATCACTCCGGTTTGGTGTGCTATTTGATGAATCGGCTGCTCCGGTGTTTCCGGATCGATGATGACGACATCTATTTTTTGATCACCAAGTTGCATCTGCAATTGGCTGGTCAATCGGCACGCAATCGAAACACGATCAACGAGTTTTTGTTCCGTTTCGATCAAAATATCGATATCTCCGCCCTTTTCATCCATCTTTGCTCGGGAACCGAAGATGTGAATCCGTGCATCATCGCCCAGCAAGTGATGCACAGTCGTGCGGATGATCTCGATTTCTCGAGCCGATAATCTAACTTTTGGATTGGGTTTACAAAGTTGAGATTGATCAACACTGGATAACATCATATTTTCGTAAAAATTGATTTGACTTGGTATAAGAAAATTATCATCGATATCATTCCATTAGATTTTTTTGTGACTCAATGACTGATTTGATGCTCGTGTGCAGCGCATTACTCGGAACCTATTAACTCGATAACTACTAGCAAAAAAACTCCCTTCCGCTACAGCATTGTAATTTATTTCTTGGAATCTGCCGGACTTAAGTAATCTTAGCAAACCAAGTAGAAGATAATGGGCTGATTTTTCTATTTTTTGAGCACATAGTTAAACTATGCAACGAAAAATTGAGGAAATATGCATCATTATTTTAAAAACCTCGACCGAATAAGCTGGATCTTGGACTCGAGCAATAACACAATCATTCAGCATCAATCCTTTTTGCTTTTCCGGTGATAGCAAAGAAATTACCGCTACTGTATCGCCAATGACAGGCCTGGCTCACAATAAATCCATCATCCCAAGCGCTTATTCTTGATCTTATACATAACACTTTCAATTGTAATAATATTTAACAATAAATGCCGGAAATTTTGTATTTGAACTATACTCTCCATCAAAGAATAACTATGCTGCGTCCGATGGATTTTTTAAGACTCAATCAGTGATCTTAATACTGTAATTTCATCGCGTAGTCTAAGTAAAAACGGCTGTATTACCGTTAATGCTTCTAAATCTACTGGATTACCGCATCTGTTTTTCGTCAATTATGAAATTGGATTCAATTCTTATCAATTTTTCATTGCTCAGCAAGCTCTCGCAAATAGAATTCTTTAATATCAGCTACTAATTAATCGGCATAACGCTCCCCTAGATACTTGCAGGTTTTTCCACTGATCGCTTTTTCTTCCAGCCAATTCAATTTTTGCTAATAGGCCAAACAATAAAAATAATCAGTTATTCATAAATGAGTATTAGATTTTTTTTCCTCCTGTTGGGTATCATGCTGCTATCTGTTACCTCAGGCGGTATCGCTCAAACCATCAATCGGTCAAAATCCGATCTCCCCAATGCTTCATTGGAAGAGCTGCTTA
>DJMI01000160.1 GCA_002435335.1 Nitrosomonas sp. UBA6494 | reverse complement strand
CTAGGAGTCTGCCGGACTTAAGCAATCGTAGCGAGCCAAGTGGGGTAATGCATTACCTGACAGGCCGTCGAAAAACTATCTGTGTTGCCGTTTCAGTGTTAAAAACAGACTCCTAGCGACGATTCTTCAATAAACCACTCCATACATATCCCGGTAGCGTTGCACCGCATGCAACTGTGGTTCGAGTTCAGCGTGATGGTGCAAATAGGCGACCAGATCGTCGAGATCGATGATCGAAGTAACCGGCAGACCGTGTGTTTGCTGTACTTCCTGCACTGCCGATAATTTTCCAATGCCTTGTTCCATGCGATCAAGCGCGATCACGACGCCGGCTGGTGTCGCGCCTGCCGTTTTGATCAAATCGACCGATTCGCGCACTGAGGTACCGGCTGAGATGACGTCATCCACGATCAGCACGTGGCCTTGCATCGGCGCACCGACTAATACGCCGCCTTCACCGTGGTCTTTGGCTTCCTTGCGGTTGAAACAGAACGGATAGTTTTTGTCCATTTCGGCTAGGGCGACGGCGATGGTGCTGACCAACGGAATACCTTTGTATGCCGGGCCGAACAGCATGTCGAACGGAAGCTCGGCATCGACGATCGCTTTGGCGTAAAATTGACCGAGTTTGCGCAGCGAGTCGCCATCGTTGAACAATCCGGCGTTGAAAAAATACGGCGACATGCGCCCCGCTTTGGTTTTGAACTCACCGAAGCACAGTACCTTGCGTTCGATGGCGAATTGAATAAAGGCTTGCCGGAAATCAGACATAACCACAGACTCTCGATTATTTAAAGATGCGAATTATAACGCAGAATCTCAATGGTATCCGCGCGGCGGCGAAAAAAGGCTTTTTTGCATGGCTTGCAAAGCAAACCGTGGATGTGGTGTGTGTGCAGGAATTGAAAGCGCAATTGCCCGATCTCTCCGGCGAGATGTTGGCACCGGATGATTATCATGGTTATTTCCATTGCGCGGAGCAAAAGGGTTACAGCGGTGTTGGTATTTATACGCGCAAGCAGCCAGATCGTGTCATTGAAGGGATCGGTGTAGCCGACATTGATGCCGAAGGGCGCTTTTTACAAGCGGATTTCGGCAATCTCAGCATCGTATCGATTTATCTGCCGTCTGGCTCCAGTGGGGAGCACCGTCAGGCGGCGAAGTTTTATTTCATGGAGCAATTTCTTCCGGTGTTGCAACAGTTGATGGCGAGTCGGCGGGAAATCATTTTATGCGGCGACTGGAACATCGCGCATAAGGAAATCGATTTGAAAAACTGGCGCTCGAATCAGAAAAATTCCGGTTTTCTACCGGAAGAGCGTGCCTGGCTAACGAATGTGTTTGATGAAATCGGTTTTGTCGATGTGTTTCGCTGTTTGAATACCGAATCCGATCAATACACCTGGTGGTCTAACCGTGGTCAGGCTTGGGCGAAAAACGTCGGCTGGCGCATCGATTATCAAATCGCCACGCCCGGGATCGCACAAACCGCGCGCAGCGTATCGATCTTCAAGGATGAGCGTTTTTCCGATCATGCGCCGCTGATCGTCGATTACGACCATACGCTATGACAGCGACGCCATCCCGCGGTTGGTTGCAAGCGCTGCGGGTTTATGCCCACCCTCGCGTGCTTGGCATGCTGTCGCTGGGGTTTTCCGCCGGGTTGCCGCTGCTGCTGATCATGGGGACGTTGTCGTTCTGGTTGCGCGAGGCCGGGATCGACCGCACCACCATCGGACATTTGAGCTGGATCGGGTTGGCGTACAGTTTTAAATGGCTGTGGTCGCCGTTGGTCGATCGCATGTCGTTGCCGTTGCTGACACGGTTATTGGGACGGCGGCGCGCATGGTTGTTGCTTTCGCAAATCGTCATCGCGTGCGCGTTGATCGGCATGGCGATGACCGATCCATTGATCAATCTGACCCATCTGGTTTTTTTCGCGTTGGCGGTTGCTTTTGCTTCCGCCACGCAAGACATTGCATTGGATGCTTATCGTATCGAAGCGGTTGCGGTCGAATTGCAAGGCGCAATGGCGGCAACTTACCAAGCCGGTTATCGCGTCGCGATGATTCTCGCTTCTGCCGGGGTGTTGTGGATCGCTGCAGCGGTCGATGTCAGCGCCGATGTTTATGATCATGCGCCATGGCGGTTTGCCTATTTGATCATGGCAGCCAGTATGCTTGTTGGTATTTTTACAACATTGTGTATACGCGAACCTGAGGTTCCTTTCCGTCAGGTGGTGACCGAAAATGAGCAAGCCGCGCGGCGTGCGCTGGCGCACTGGAAATTGCCGGAACGTGTCAAGACGGTGCTGGTTTGGCTATACGGTGCCTTGATCGCACCGTTTCGCGACTTTATCATTCGGCATGGTCGGCATGCATTGTTGATACTTGGTTTGATTGCGTTGTATCGCATTTCCGATGTCGTCATGGGCGTGATGAGCAATCCGTTCTACGTCGATATGGGCTACAGCAAGGAAGAAGTGGCAACTATTTCGAAGGTATATGGTGTTATCATGACGATTGCCGGTGCGGCGATAGGTGGTGTGCTGACGGTAAAAATGGGGGTCATGCGCACGCTTTTCTTAGGCGCAGTGCTTTCGGCGGTTACCAATTTGTTGTTTGTATGGCTTGCCGGTCGCGGCCACGATGTGAGCGGTTTGATTTTTACCATATCCGCGGATAATCTTTCGGCCGGCATTGCTTCGAGTGCGTTTATCGCTTATTTGTCCGGACTTACCAATGCTGCCTACTCCGCTACTCAATATGCGCTATTCAGTTCTGTGATGTTATTACTACCCAAATTTATTGCCGGTTTTAGCGGACAATTTGTCGATGCTTACGGTTATGAAAGCTTTTTCATCGCTACTGCTTTGTTGGGTGTTCCTGTATTGATTCTGGTATGGTTTGCCGGGCAAGCCACATTTGCGAGTTCTTCTTCCGATTGACATCATGAGCGCGGCAACACCTGAAACAGAATACCAAGCATTGATTCAAGCCGGAGAACTTAAACCGGATTCCGATCAAGCCAGAGCCGTAGCGGTACTGACCCGTTTGCACAACGAGTTGATCAATCTTCCGATCAAACACAATCGCGGTGAACGTGCTCAGTCACGCTTATCGACCGTGTTGTTTAGTTGGCTTGGCAGTAGTCGGCCTGCGCCGAAGGGGGTGTACCTTTACGGCGGTGTTGGTCGTGGTAAATCGATGTTGATGGATTTGTTTTTTGCCGTGGCGCCGATTGCATCCAAACGGCGCGTGCATTTTCATGAATTTATGCTCAACATCCACGAACGGCTCAAAGATTGGCACGAGCTCTCTGAAAGTGAGAAAGTAAAATTGGGCGGGCGCGCTAACGACGATGACCCCATGCCTTTCATAGCGCGAAAAATCATCCAGGAAGCTCGGCTGCTTTGTTTCGACGAGTTGCAAGTGACAGACATCGCCGATGCCATGGTGTTGACCCGACTGTTCAAGGAATTGTTTGCGCAAGGCGTGATTGTGGTGGCGACCTCTAATCTGCCGCCGGATGAATTGTACAAAAACGGTTTGAACCGGCAGCGCTTTTTGCCTTTTATCGATCAAATCAAGGAAAAACTGGAAGTCGTTTCATTGAATGGTGCCGTCGATTATCGCTATAACCGGTTAAAGGGCGCGCAAACCTATTATTATCCGATCAATGAAGAAACTACCGAGCAACTGGCGTCCATTTTTTTTCGCCTGACCGATCGCCGGATCGAGGATCGCGCCAAAGTGCCCAGCGAGGAATTGATCGTCAAAGGGCGCGCATTATTTGTGCCTAAAGCGGCGCGTGGTGTTGCGGTATTTTCGTTCAAGCGATTGTGCGAGAATCCGTGCGGCACGAGCGATTATTTGGCGATTGCACGTACCTATCATACCGTCATCATGGTTGCGATACCGCAGTTTACCGCGGAAATGAACGATTCAGCCCGTCGCTTCATACATTTCATCGACGCACTGTACGAGCACGGGGTCAAATTCCTTTGCTCCGCTGCGGTACCTTTGCCATCTTTATACGCTGGTGGTGACTTGAGTTTTGAATTTGAGCGCACCCTTTCCCGCTTGATGGAAATGCAAGCGGAAGATTATTTGATCAGGGGGCATGGCAAATTAATTCCCGGTCAGTAACTATCTTAATCTGCTGAATTTTCTTTGGCAGGTTTTTGTGTTGCCGAAGCGGGGCAGTGTCATCAATCCAGATAAAGCAACAATACGCGATAACCCAGTACATTCAGTTGGCTGTTGTCGAAATCCACACGAATTTCAAGATCGTGCTGCGGTTTGATGAATTGAGCGGCTGCGTCATTCTCAGGCAAATACTCCGATGCTGTGAAAATCCGGCTGGTCACGACCTGTTCATCTGCATCGAGTAAGAACAAGTGCACTGCGGGCAAAGCTTGTGCAAAATCGGCGTGATTGCGGATTGTTGCATGCATCGTGGTTATGTCCGAATACGGTGGGGGATTTTTTTGTAACTCGGAGGATTCGATACCGAGTAATTGGATGTCTTTCGGATAAGGTACAGTACAACCGATGCGTTCGCAGTAACGCTCCAAGCTCGGTCGGATCGCAGGTACAGCAATAGTGAGTTCGGTGCGATAGAAGTACGCCAGTTGTGCCAAGAACAGCAACAGTAAAACGAGATTTGCTAATATCCAAGGGGTTTGTGCAGATTGCTTCGAAGCATCATCGTCGAATAATCGATCGTTGTTGTCGGTGTCACGATTCCAATCGGAATCGATAGGATCCTCGGTTATCGTGTTTAGTTGACTCCGTGCGGGCTGGGAGTCCGCGATTTGCATCGATTGCTTTACTGATAACGAAGATTCGATGGCGGATTCGTTGACGGTGATCAAGGTTGCGAAGCCGTTGAAAATGCGCTGACAGCAACCGCAACGCACATCGCCGCCATGTGCTTGCAATTGTGCGGAATGAATGCGGAGTGTGGTATTGCAACCGGGACAGAGCGTTACGAGCGCCATACGCTATTGCCTATATCGATAAATCGGATGTGTGCGTAAGAAAGATAATGCGATTACGCCAACCGGAGAACATTATTTCATCTTTTGTTGCCGCTTAACAGCACCCAATCTTCCTGAAAATCGGCAATTTTAATGTCAAACCACTGTTGATAGATTTGATTTACTTGCTCCGCTTGCTGCTGCAAAATGCCGGATAACACGATGTGGCCTCCCGGGCGCACAGCTCGGGCGAGCACGGGCGCTAGGATTGTCAGCGGATTGGCGAGAATGTTGGCAACTACGATATCCATCTCTGCTTTGTTTTCCAATGTTTGATTGGTCGAGAGGAACTCAAATTGCGTCGGGTTGCAATCGTTGCGCAATGCGTTAGCTTGACTTGCCTCGATGGCCAGCGGATCAATATCGATACCGGTGACATGGCCGGCACCGAGTTTCATTGCTGCAATCGCCAAAATACCGGAACCGCAACCGTAATCCAAAACCTTATCGCCGGGCTGCAGGTATCGATCCAGCCACTGCAAGCAAAGACGTGTCGTTGGATGACTGCCGGTGCCGAAAGCCAATCCTGGGTCGAGAATCAGATTGATTGCGGTAGGATCGGGAGATTGATGCCATGTCGGAACAATCCACAAGCGCGACGAGATTTGTATCGGGTCGAATTGTGATTGCGTAAGGCGCACCCAATCTTGTTCTTCCATGTGTTTCAAGCGATATTGCAGCGGGGTACTCAGTTTCATGGCTGCTGCAGTGTGGTGCAACACGTCGGCAATGTCCGTATCTTGAGTGAACAATGCCGAAACTTCGGCATTTTGCCAAATTTCTCCGCTCGGCTCTCCGGGTTCGCCGAACAACATTTGTTCGTCTTGTGTATCGGCTGCGGCATCGTGAATATCAACAGATAACGCGCCTTGTTCCATGAGCGTGTCGCTCAATAATTCAGCATGCACCGAATCGGTTTTAATGCTTAACGTAATCCAAGCCATTGAGCGAGGCGCGATTGCCGATTATTGCAAATGGTTGTACCGTTACTCGGCTTTGTTATGCAGCGCAAGCTTTTGCTCCAGATAATGGATCGAAGCGCCACCGCGCAGGAAAGTGGCGTCGTTGAGCAGATCGCGGTGTAGTGGAATGTTGGTTTTGATGCCGGTAATCACCATTTCGGACAACGCGATGCGCATGCGTGCGATCGCTTGCTCNNCTGCGTAATCGGTAATTTGTGGCCCGCGGCGACATTAATTTGCGCTTGCACCAGATCGATACCGGTGATTGCTTCGGTGACCGGGTGTTCCACTTGCAAGCGGGTGTTCATTTCGATGAAATAAAATTCATTGTTTTCGAATAAAAACTCGAAGGTGCCAACACCACGGTATTTGATGCGGCGGCAGGCATCCGCACAGCGTTCGCCGATTTTGTTGCGTAATTTTTCCGGGATGCCGGGCGCAGGTGCTTCTTCG
>DJMI01000152.1 GCA_002435335.1 Nitrosomonas sp. UBA6494 | reverse complement strand
GTTGCATAGGTTAACTATGCGCCTCAAAATTGAGAAAATCTGCACTCGTTCTCCCACTCGGCTCGCTACGATTGCTTAAGTCCGACAGACTCCTAGGCAATCGTATTTCACTCTCATCAATGATGCAACCAACAGTAATCATTAACCAACATCGCCAAACTGCATTGATTGTCGCAACCAGCGGCAAGAAGCTGCTGGTGATCAAATTGGCGACGGGAAGGTTAGTTGTAACCGCGATTTCGTTAGAAGAAATCCGGCAACAAGGTTATACGGTCAGTGATTATTCACCGAAGATGGCTGCGTTATCGTATTTGCAGCATGGCGGCGGAGTGAGCGAAAGAGCTAAGAAATATTTAGAAAAGATCTCTAATAGTGAATTTAACGCTAGTCTCGGGTTAATGTAGGCTTTCTTTAACGTGTCTACGGTCTATTTACAAATGTAATCCGCACTCGGTTTTCGGTTTGCCAACCCAACGCCCGCAACGATCTTTGCCTTTTGCGGTGCAGTGAGTGCAGCCAATCGACGAATAACCTTCCGCCACTAGCGGGTGAAATGGCAGCTTGTGTTCACGGATATAAGCATCGCGTTCTCTGCGCGTTACGTCGATCATCGGATTGAATTTGATGATGCCGCGGCGTACGTCAAAGATTTCCAAGCCGGAACGATGGTCGGTTTGCCAGCTCATTAAACTCGATACCCAGATATGATAATTCGGCTTTATCTCTTCCAGTGGGTTGATTTTGTTGATGGTGCAGCAAAAATCCGGATCGGTTTCGTATAATTTTTCTTTGACGCTATATTGATGTTGATAGTCATCTGCTTTCAAGTCTTTGACCTGTAGATGGAAAAGACCGATCAAATAATCCTTGTATAACAAAGTTTCTGGAAAATGAAACCCGGTATCCACGAAAAAAATGATTTGTTCGGGACGCATCCGCGAGATGATGTGTAAGAAATACGCAGAAGTGGCTGCAAACGACGAAGTCACCATAATTTTTTCCGGCGCGAAATCTTGGTACAGATTACGTAGCCGTGCTTCAAAATCAAGCGGGCGATAGCGTTCGTTTAGTGCGGCAATCGCTTCTGGGTTCAATCCGGCACTATTGTATGTGGTTTGTGTATTTGGGTTTTCGGTTGAGTTAAGCATAGCTGTTATCGTTACAAAAGGCTGATTAATACTTCAAAATAGAGAAAATCGGTGTCGCCGGAACGGTGATCGACGCATGGATGAATATGCGTTGTTGCACACGACGGACTCGCTGCGATGCGGTTTTTCACATAATCCTCCGCTGTAAAGTGCGTATAACCCAGTACAGTATTGATTTTTGGCGTTACTTGATAACGAATGCGACCTTCCAGCGCGTGTCCAGCGAAATCGCCGCTTTGTCCAGTGCGATCACGGTTGAATCCAGGGTCTTTGACGGTATTGCTGATATTTCCGTCCAGAATATCGAACATCCGGTCGCGCTTGCTGGCCAGAAAGTACCACGCGTAGGTCAATTCGAAACCCAGTTTTTGCGTCGGCTGCAAATCCATTCGAATTTTGGGGGCTTTCAGATTTTCGTAAATAACGTAGTGATCTGCCGACCATGGACGAGCAAAACCAAAGAAACGATCAAATCGATTATCCTTTCCGTCATTAGGATCTCGATCACCGCTGGCATAACCATAAAAACCCATTAATCGGGGTTTCCAGGGATAATCAAAAGAACGTCCGACTTCTACGGTGTAGCCTTGTGCATTTTGACGTAGAGAGCCGCTATAGCCGAGCTGGTGATTGTAGCTGACATCAAAATCAAATAAGCTACCCACTTTACCGTAGGCGCGAAATCCCGGCATATGGATTTCGCGATCCAGGCGATTGGTCGCGGTAAAACCATTGGGATCGGCGGTTTGTTTCTGCCCCATATAGTATGGCTGTATTGTAATAATATCCGACCATTTGCGCCAATGTCCGATGGCGCCAAAGAACCAGAGATGATCATTGGCTTCGTCGAAACGGGTTTGTAATCGACGAACGGGTTGCAGGCCGAATAAATCCAATTCCCAGTCATTAATGTCGCGACCTAAATTCAAGCGAAAACCTTCGAATGCATTAGTGGTATTACGCCATTCGTTGCGAGCGATAAAACGACGATCTGTCGATTCATAAGCCATTCTGCCGACGCGAAAGCGAATTGGGCGATCTTGCCCGCGAGGATCGGCGCCTAATCCTTTTTTAAAATGAAGTTCACCGTATGCATTAATCAAGTCATATACATCCCTTTCTTGATCGGTTGGCAGATGTTTATTATTGACGACGCGAGAATCCTGAAATTCGACTGCGAATCTAAATGGATCTAAAATTTCCTTGATACCGATCCAAGCGCGATGCCGGAGAAAAATCGGATTGTCTTCCCCTCCTTCTATACGTCGGATGTCATTATTACGCCATTCGTATCGTGTCCGATGTTCTAATCCGATTTCCAGCCAAGTAATATCTTTAAATGCAGGCACTCCAATATCGCTTAAGCGCCGTACATAACGTGGTGGATCGGATTCAGGGTTGGTGGCATAGCTGTCGGAGCGACGGTAATAACTGGTCGATGAAGCTGCTGGAGAGGTGATTGCTTTCGGATCGGCTGTTGGCAATGAGATCGATTTGTTGGTTGCTTTGCTTGAATCGGCAATTATTTGAGCAATAGAATGAACAATGTTTTGCTGTGTTGTCTGGAAATCTATCGTTACTTTTTTGTCAGGCGAAGCATGCAGCGAATGTGCCGTTAGTGTGCTCAACAATAATATGATGTGTAAAAAAATCCCAAATGCTCTCACCGTGTTCTCCAGTGTATTACGTAAATACCTGATTGATTAACGTTAATCGGTATTGCAACTTATTTGCTATATGTGGTTAAAATGAAATGGATGCAAACAATAGCAATTTTTCTTTATAATTAGAAATAATATTTATTGATTTCTTTATTCCGTTTGTAAATAAAAGAATGACGCTATGATTAATAATCAATTTTTCTATATCGGCTCAATCAGTGAGATAATCTGATGCTTCTTATTTTTGGATTAAATAAATACGGTTTAGCGATGAAAAAATTAACTTCATATGAAAATTGGGTGTGGCTAATATTGTTGAGTTTATTATTGTTGAACGGGTGTTCGGTTTTTATGGCAGCCAAGCAGCCGGAAAAAAGAGATATCGATCTGTTGCAGCTAGGAACCACAAGAGCACAATTGGTTTCTGAATTTGGCGCTCCTGTTGTGAGTGAGTTTAAAGACGGCAAACGGTATGAGATTTTTAAGTTTGTTCAAGGGTATAGTACTGGAGCAAAAGCAGGAAGAGCCTTTTTTCACGGTGCTGCGAATGTGGTGACGCTTGGGTTATGGGAATTGGTGGGTACACCGACTGAAATCACTTTTAGCGGCGATGAAATGGCTTTTCAAGTGAAGTATGACGAAAACGACGTTGTTGAGGAAGTTGCAATTATCAAAAAAGATTAAGGAAACGCTGAATTCCATTGACGCGATAAACCGCCGATATAGGCAATTATTCAGCGTTCCCTTATTTATTAGATAATCGTTTCTAATAAATTAATGATGACAGTATTTTAGTGTATCAATGCAGTTTGTTTCTGCTCGCATGCGAGATCGGCACAATAAGTCTCGTGAATACCATCCAAGAAACCCCATAAAGCATTGCATGCTTCTTTAGTCGCTGCCAGAATTTCTTCTTGTTTTTCTGGAGTATCGGCAAAACGTTCGATAATGGCCCATTCCGCTTGCGAATGATAGATATCCGCTTTTTGGTGTACAGAGAAGAATTCATAATCGGTTGGGTTCTTCATGCCGTAGAATTTTTCCAATCCCTCAATTTTAACCGCTGCGATGTCGGGAACTTGTGATTCAAACGCGTGTAAAGCAGCTAATCCCGCATAAAAAGGGCGATTGAGGCAAATATCGCGGAATGTGGATACTAATTTTTCGGTCGTTGGCAATGCGTTTGCCTCGGTTAAGCTTTGATCAGTTGCACCCAATGCGAAAGCAAATTGCTTCCATAGGGCAGGATGGTTTTTTTCACCGTATTCTTCATCCATAAGATTTCTCAGGACTTCTTGGCGTACGCTGATGTCGCCACTGTTAGTCGGTGAATGCATGTGCGGCGTATTAAAATGCACCGCACTTAAATAAGTGGGTTCGGCTAATACGTTATAAAAATATTGTTCAGCGTAATGTTTTAATTGTTCTTTGGTTAATTTGCCTTCGGTCCAAGCGACATAGAACGGATGCTTGAGCAAGTGTTTCTCCGCTATAACAGCACTGACTTTTTGTTTGAGAATGGCATCGATAGTCATGATAACTCCTATTTACTGGGTAAAAGATAACCTATATCATCCCTAAATAACACCAGTAAGTCAAACTGAATGGCAAATTGCAGTTAATCGCGAGAACCACGAATTTCTGCTATACGGTTCCGGTGTTTTGTTCGTAAACTTGAAAAGGAGAAAAGCATGTTGAAAAAAAGCGTTAGTGCACTCGCACTGATTTTTGCAATGACTTTTACTGCTAATGTTGCATTTGCAGGATGTAGTGCTGAAACTGAAGCAGATGGTAAAACTGCTTGCGGTGAAAACCAAGTATGCTATTTGGTTGAAGGAGCCTGTATCGAGAAAAAGAGTCTTCCTGCTGGAAAGGCTTGTAAGAAATCCGGTGTTTGTCAAAACACCTGTGTGAAAGATGATGGTGCGGAAACCAACAGTGATGGCTCTGAATTAGGAAAATGCAGCTAATTCATGGCACATAAAACTTAAAGGCAGGGAAATAATCCAAACCGGCAATACCGGTTTGGATATCATCACCGGAAGCAAAGAGCAGTGAAAAAATTTTAAAATTCATTGCGAACATTGCAGGTGAATAGCACTATTTTGATACGAAACCTCAATCGGTATTCTTCCGTAAAACTCATTGATTCAATGCGCACTCGCACACGGTCCGATTAGGTTAGAATTTAACAGCGCCGATAAATTTAATACGATTGATCGTGAGCAAAAAGCGATCAATGTTTTTTTGTCGGTTAAATTGCGATTAACAGTAAGTATAAGGAGTTAACTGTGCACCCATTGGTACCGATTATTATGGCACTTGGTGTCATATCGTTTTTGGTAGGAATCATCGTATTCACCCGATTTGGCGCAAAAAAAATCAATGTGGTGAGATTTCTGAATAAGGAATATGCATTATGGCGTTTTGTCGTGACGACGCTTGGGGTTGGTATAGCGCTAATCATGATTTCTGTGTTGATACCCAAATATGTTCATTATCAACCCGAACAACTACAATCGACGCAACCGATATTGTCCAGCAACTTAAAATATGAGCTGGATACTATTTTAAATAGCTTAGATCTTACTAGCGATGCGATGGTGGCCGCGATGAATCGCTTTCAAGTAGAATTTCAAGCGGCTTCTGAAAAAGGCGAAAAAAACACTATGGATCTACTTACGTTGGAATTAAGCTATAGAATCAGAACAGAATTGCAAAATCAGAGTTATCCAGCTCACCAAATCGAGCGCGAAATCGAAAAAATATTGAATATAGTTAAGCAATCTAATAAGCAAAGTGGCAAATAATTTTTAAATTATTGATAGGATGAGATAATGAAGCAATCAATTAAAATTTTAGTTGTACTGTTTGTGGTGGTTTGTTTTGCACCAAGCTCGGCTTTTGCAGATCAATATCCGGACAAAGTAATGGACAAATTAGGTAACGGCTTGGCTAATGCGGCCACGGGTGTTGTCGAAATCCCTAAGACAATAACTATCGTCGGTAATCGTGACGGTGTTGTACACGGAATGACTGTCGGTTTCATGACGGGTATAGCCAATGCAGTTGGTCGTTCTTTGAGCGGTGCGTTTGATATCGCGACTTTTTTAATTCCAACTACACCGTTTGTGAAGCCCAATTATGTATGGGACGATTACAATCGTGAAACCACATTTGTGGAATCGAACATGCGCTAGTTAAGGTCTTGCCCTTCAGGGAAATTGTTTTTCTGAAGGGTGGATAATTGCGTTATACGATTACATAAAATTTCGTGTATGCAACGCTGAAAGTTCTTGTGCTCGCGCCTCGGGAAAGCCGATTCTACGTAATCTCTTAATACGGCCAAGATGCATATCGGCCATCAGTTGTTGTACTTTGTTCCAACCTTTACCTAAAGCTTCGGTTTGCCAAGATCCGGCAGCCAGTAATATCAAAGCATCGAAAACTTCTTCATTGAGACCGGCGGTATTTGCCAACGTTTCATGGCGCCGCTCGATAGCAGCAGCAATTCCTTCAAGGCGCGAAGGATTTTCGCTGACATACCAAGTTAAATGTGCGACACCAAATGCAACATGGCGTGCCTCGTCTTGCCCGACAAGACGAGCAATTTCTCGGGTTATCGGATCAGGCGCGTGTTGGTGTAAGAACGACAATAGCGACAAAAAACTTCCTTCTCCTAATACGGACAACAACAATCCTGCCACAGTAAAATCGGTTTCATCAATCAAAGTTTTTAGCGATTTTTGTCCGCCGGTTGTCGATAATCCCAGTGTGTTACGCCGTAATAATGCACGACGGGTAAAGACTTCAATATGTCGAGCCTCATCAGCAGCCTGAATGGCAAGCAATTGCATGATTTCTCGGAAATGGGGATGGATTTGAGCGGCGAATTTAGCAGGTATGATTAATGCCGCAGTTTCATTCTCAATCAAATAGGTCATGAGCTGTACTACAGCGTCTTCTATCTCTTCGGGTAAATCAAAAGATTCTTCCCAAGGGATCGCAGTCAACGGATTCCATTGTGCGGACGATGCTTGCATGTATAGCCGTGCAGCTTCTTGTGCCCATACTTCTGTTCGAGTATCCAATGGAAATTCAAATGAAGGTGCTCCGGCTTCAACGGTGGCGCTACGTCCCGCCAAACCCCAATGTGCCGCGGCTTTGTTTGCCGGTGTTTCTGCAGCTCCAGTAAACTCTGCTTTATGCCATCGATCGATTTCAGCACTTCCGCGATATATCGTGGCAATCGACGCATCGTCATGAGCTGTGTTCTTGCTAGAATGGAATTCAATCGTATGCCCTTGGGTGCGGCACCAACTGCGCAAATGCGCTAACAATTCGGGTGAATAACCGAATATTTTGATGGGTGTGCCGACAGCTACGGTGCGAAGTGCACGTTTGATAAGCAAGTGCCCGCCTTGGTCAAGGCCTAAATTTCCTAATTCAACAACATGACATTCATTTTTATCGGCGGTATGCATGGCTTATCTGATCGACAAATGCATCGATAGTATGGAAGCGATCAATGGCCCGGGCCAGTAATGCATATTTTTCAGTACGGCCGGGGCGCCATTGTTTTAAGCCTTCTAAGTCGAATAAGGGTCTGGTTTGCGGATCATCGTATGACATAGATAGCAAAAGTGAGCGAAATTGCGCAACGACTTTCCCCGGTGCAGTGTCCAGCACTGTAAAATTGCAATGATCGTATTCGGCGGTTTGTGCGATGATACGGGTACTATTTGCAGGAAGCGTGCCTTCGCGAGCGAATAACAAGTGATTGCTATCGATCATGCAAGCGGCGTCAACTTCTCCGTCTAGCAAAGCTTTGGCGGCATGCCGTTCACCACCGATGTGATCGCCGTGTTTACCAACCAATAAATCAAATTTTCGCACCTGAAAATCCTTTTCCGGATCAAGTCCAGCCTCTGCAAGATGCAGCAAAGGAATCAAGGTTGCTTGCGGTGAATCGGAGGCACCAACGGCTACGGTTTTATGGCGCAAATCTTGTACTCTTTGTGTTGCTGAATCGCGGCGTACTGCGATTACACTGGTAAGATCGCAATCACTATCACGCATTGCGAGCGTTTTAACGCTATGTCCTGTTTGCGTTGCAATACGTTCAGTTTGCAACCAAGCAAGCGGCGAATTCCAGGCAACATGAAAATGTCCGGCAAAATGACCCTCGACTTGTTGTTCGTAATTCGAATAAAGAATGTAGTCGAAAGCAAAATTGTGTTGTGCAAACCAGCGTTGAAATCCATCCCAAATCGTTACGACTTTAGGATCATAAGCTACTGCGCCTAATAAAAGCGGTTTAGTCATTGATTACTCAAATACGGGAATATTGCAAATAGCTTTGCCAATGAATTCATAAAGTTGATCTGTTGTCGGCGCCATTACCGTTCCGGCGCGTGCATCGCGAAAGCGCCGCTCTACACCGATTTCCCTTCGGAATGCGGCCCCTCCGCAAATGCGCATCGCAAGATCCAATACTTGCGTTGCGCATTCCCCGGACGATGCTTTGCATTCCAAAACACGTAACATGGTATCAGCACGACCCTCTTCCAGTGCTTGTATGGTATCTAACCAGAGACAGCGAGCTTGATCTGTCATGATGCGCATACGTGCCAAATAAGCTCGAATTGTGGGCAAGTCACATAATGCTGTATCCAAGTGATCGTAACGTGTAGCAGTGACATGATGGCAAGTGGCGGCTGTCGCTCCTTCCATTAAGCCAATTCCCGTAGCGGCTGATAAAACGTTAAACACGGGTAAAATGGTTTCGAGAATGATGTTTAAACCTTGTCCGTCTTCGCCAAGCATGGCGTTTTCAGGAATGGCAACATCATGTGCGATAATCGGCGTTGAATCGTTACCTCGCAGTCCTAGGCCATCAAAACTACCTTGGATGGTCATGCCGTCGAGTCCGCGCGGTACTAACCAAAGCGTGCTGGCGCCGTTTTTCGAAACAGGTTTACTTGTCCAAACGTAAAGTGTTGCATAATTTGCCGCAGTAACCCAGCTTTTTCTGGCATTTAGTCGAATACTTTCAGATTCGCGGGTTGCAGTACTGACAGGAGCCCAAAAATGACTTCTTGAACCCGATTCGGAGAACGCGAGCGTAGCCAGATGATTTCCTTGTGCAAGCTGCTTACGAACTTCAAGTGGAGCGTGTTTTTCTATCACAGCAGCAGCGCAATAGTGCATACATGTAATCATTGCCGTAGATGCGCATTCGCGAGCGAGCTTTTCAACAACAAGTGCAGCGGCACGCGTTCCTTGTCCCAGTCCGCCCACATTCTGCGCGCTGATCAATCCCAATAAACCAGAATGACTCAAAGCATCGATGGCAGATTTAGGAAAAACACCTTGTCGATCTGTTTCTGCCGCATCTTTTGAGACTATATCTTTGATGATTTGATCGATAATCGTTAAATAATGTGCCATCGATTTCTACTTTTAGTTTTATGGAGTTAAATAATAAATTGCCGATTATATCGATTCACCGAAAACGGCTGGTGGAGAGTCTGCTATCAAACATTCGCTAAAACGATAAGTACCGACTTCCTCTGCATAGCCTTCACTTTCGATTAAATCAAATTCGACACAATCTTTTTTCTTGAAAAAGTAGCGGTACTTGTCGGGGTGGGGTGTTTCCGATGCGGTTTGTTCATGAAATAGATTGTCCTTGATCCACCAGCGACCGGATTCAGTGAAACTTCGTATCGTGCCATCCGGTGCGTTTAAGCTGAAATCGATCGAATAAGTACCGTCAGCGTTTCGGGTTTGCACCCAAGTTTTTAAGGTTCCACCTTGCTCTAAATATTCTCCGGTCCATACTCCTAGCAATTTGACATCCAAGGATGGTCGCTGCAGCGGATTCGCAATCAGTTCGCAACCAAATAAACCAATAATAATGATCCAGGAAATGGATTCTTTAATCACGTTTCCGCCTAGAGATTTTTTCATTACTGACGACTAATAATTTTATTGATTAAAACGTAAATGTTGCCACCGATAGCCGCTCCGGGATGCTGGCCTGCCATTTGAAAGTTTGTTCGATTATATTTGCCAAGGCAACCGAATTGTTATATTCGCCATGTACGACATAGATCTTTTCCGGTTTTTTTGTGAAATGTTTCATCCAATGGATCAAGTCGGCTTGATCGGCGTGCGCGGATAAGCCGCCGATGGTATGAATGGATGCTTTCACCGGGATTTCTTGACCAAAGATTTTAACTTGCTTGGCACCGTCAACCAAACGTCGACCTAACGTTCCCTCTGCCTGAAATCCGGTAATCAAGATGCTGCATTGGCGTCGTGAGAGATTGTATTTGAGGTGATGTTTAATGCGGCCAGCATCGCACATGCCGCTGGCGGAAATAATGATGACTCCCTGCGTGATCTGATTCAGTTGCATTGATTCTTCAATATCTTGCACGAAATGAATGCGCGGTCTGGAACCGTTGGTATTCATCCAACGTAGCGCTTCGGAAGCTTCCTTATCGAGCAGTGCGATATGCTGCAGAGTGATTTCTGTCGCCGCACTTGCCATTGGTGAATCGACATAAATATCCAAATTATTCAGTTTGCCTTGACGAAATAAATCAACCAGCAAAAAAAGCAAATCTTGTGTGCGCCCTACGGAAAATGCCGGAACGATGACGTTGCCGCGTTTGTGAATTAAGGTATCGTTAATGGCATGGACCAATTCATCAATGGTATCAGCCATGCAGCGATGCAACCGATTACCGTAAGTCGATTCGATCAACAGAATGTCAGCTTGCTGAATGATGGCAGGATCGCGTACGATCGGGTGACCCGGTTTGCCCAAATCGCCGGAGAAAACAATTTTCTTGCACCCGGTTTTTGTTTTGATCCACACTTCGATAATGGCGGAGCCGAGGATGTGTCCGGCATCGCGAAAGCAGCAGCGTACCGATGGGTGAGGCATGATATCAATATCGTAGTTTACGGCAAGAAGTTGTTTAAGCGTTGCTTCTGCCTGCATCACGGTATATAACGGTGCCAAATCAAGCGTTGATTGGTTGCGGCGGCGCGATTTGTTGCGCCACTCGGTTTCCTTTTCTTGGATAAAGGCGCTGTCTTTAAGCATCACTTGCAGTAAATCTGCGGTTGCCGCGGTGCAATAGATAGGACCACGAAATCCCCAGGCACTCAGGCGTGGTAGTAAACCGGAATGATCGATATGTGCATGAGTTAATAAGACGAAATCGATTGTTTTCGGGTCAAAAGCAAACGCATTGCGATTTTTTTTATCTGCTTCTCGGCCACCTTGAAACATACCGCAATCGACCAGAAATCGAGCATGCTCGGTTTCAATCAAATAACTGGAACCAGTGACCTCTCCGGCAGCACCTAAAAAAGTTAATCGCAAGCTTGACATAGTATATTAAGACAGTTCATTCAGAACTTTCAACGTACCATTGATAAGGATGTCGATTTCCGGCTCATCAATAACGTAGGGTGGCATAAAATAAACGGTATTTCCCAGAGGGCGGAGCAGTAATTGCTGTTTTAATCCCGCTTGAAAAAATTGCATTGAAAAATCTGGCAATGTGCTATCAACCTCAAATGCCCAGATCATGCCACAATGGCGAAAGTTTTTTACTTTCTCGTGAGTCGTCAGTTTCGTGGAGGCATTATTTAGGTAATTTGCTTTCAGCTTGTTAACTTTTATTACATCGTTTTGTTCGAGCAGATCCAATGAAGCCAAAGCGGCGCGACATGCGAGAGCATTACCGGAATGCGAATGAGAGTGCAGAAATGCTCGCGCCATTTGATCGCTGTAAAACGCTTGATAAATATTATCCGTTGTCATCGTGACAGAAATTGGTAAATAACCGCCGCTTAAACCTTTTGACAAGCAGAGGATATCAGGAGAGATTGCGGCTTGATTACATGCAAACAGCGTTCCAGTGCGACCAAAACCAACCGCTATTTCATCGGCGATCAAATGTACTTGAAAACGATCGCAAAGCGCTCGAGCGCGTTCTAGATAGATAGGGTGATACATACCCATGCCGGTTGCACCTTGTACCAACGGCTCAAGGATTAATGCGGCGGTTTGTGCATGGTGTTCGGACAGATATTGCTCCAATGCAACTGCGGCGCGGAGTGCATAGGATTCAGCAGATTCACCTGTTTCAGCGTAACGCCAATCCGGTGTAGGGACATGTGCACAAGGACGAAGCAACGGAGCATAGGTGTCTTTGAAGATCGCAACATCGGTGACTGATAATGCACCTAAAGTTTCTCCATGATAGTCGTTTTGTAAGCTGACAAAGCTTGTTTTTTTGGATGCGCCGCACAATTGCCAGTAATGAAAACTCATCTTCAATGCAATTTCTACAGCGGATGCACCGTCTGCGGCATAAAAACAGTGACCGAGTGAACCGGGGCTAATTCGCTTAAGTCGTTCAGATAGAGCAATGACCGGCTCATGTGTGAAACCTGCCAGCATGACATGCTCTATTTTTTCCAGTTGATCCCGGATTGCGCTATTTATGGCTGGATTACTGTGTCCAAACAGATTAACCCACCATGAGCTGATGGCGTCAATATAGCGGTTTCCCGAATCGTCAAAAAGCCATACTCCTTGACCGCGAACGATAGGTATCAGCGGATAGGTTTCGTGCTGAAACATTTGCGTACATGGATGCCATACCGCTTGACAGCTACGTTTTCCAAGTTGAGTCTGCATTGTTTGTCGGAGATTGATGTTGATTATGGTGTTATTTGAAATGTTATTGATTGTTAATGCACTCGCAACGTATGAAAGCATTGTTACTCTATTGTCATCGGAATTTTCCTGACTATCACAATTCCTTCACAAATGCCATGGTAAACTGCGAGCGTATCTTCCTGAATGTTAAACTAATGATCAGCGCTTTAGGGCGCTGATTTTTTTTGGTTTATGTTTCTAGCGTATCCGATTAATTGAGAATCAGCGAAAATTGGATTGGTGATCGAAATCACGCAACAAAATCAGGGGATCTTGCTTCCAGCCTTTTTTTCGATGATCAACGACTACATTGGTAAAAATACCTCCACGCACATAAAAACGTGCAATCAAGCGTAGATATCTAGGTTTCATCACCGATACCAGATCATCTAAGATTTTGTTGGTAATTGCTTCATGAAATGCACTTTCATTTCGGTATGACCAAATATATAGCTTCAAGCTTTTTAATTCGACACATTTCTTGTCAGGAATATAGTCAAGTAATAATGTGGCAAAATCCGGTTGCCCAGTTTTGGGGCATAAGCAGGTAAATTCCGGTATTTCCATGTGAATATGATAATCCCGGTTAGTGTAAGGATTATCAAAAGTTTCTAGTGTTTTTTGCGGTTGTGTTGCCATTCTGCTTGCTCGTGGTGAAATTGATTAAGTTCCAGTATGATTACGCTTGCGTAATGCGCTTCGCCTATTATAACTGCCTTATCTGATAATCAAAAATTGCGCTTAGCTCATATTAAGCTTGCAGGCTTCAAATCTTTTGTCGATCCAACCTCGGTTCCTGTGTCATACGATCTGGTCGGGATCGTCGGTCCCAATGGCTGCGGCAAATCCAATATCATTGATGCGGTTCGTTGGGTTTTGGGAGAATCCAAAGCGTCGGCGCTACGTGGTGATTCGATGCAAGATGTTATTTTTGCAGGCTCAGATACCCGCAAAGCCTTGGGGCGTGCTAGTGTTGAAATTATTTTCGAAAATCACTTAGGACAAGTAACCGGTCAGTGGTCAACTTACAGTGAAATCGCCATAAAGCGCATCTTGCAGCGAGATGGTGTTTCAAGTTATTTCATCAATAATCTTCCCGTACGTCGTCGCGATATTGCAGACCTTTTTCTGGGTACTGGCGCTGGTAGCCGAGGATACGCAATTATCGAACAGGGAATGATTTCCCAAATCATTGAAGCAAAGCCACTGGAATTAAAAACCTTTTTAGAAGAAGCAGCAGGTATTTCTCAGTACCGGGAAAGAAGGCAAGAAACATCACTACGACTCACCGAAGCGCGAAAGAATTTGGTTCGCTTAGAAGATATTAGTCAGACACTTAGCGAGCAATTGCGTCATCTTGAAGAACAGGCTGCGACTGCGGTGCAATATCAAGCACTACAGGAGAAATTACAGAATTCGCAAGCCTTGTTATGGTGTCAGCGAAAAATTGAGGTAATACATCAGTATGAACAAATTAAACAAGAGCTTTCAAATTTGGAAGCAGCATTACAGTTGGCGGTTGTTACTCAGCATAGCGCCGAAAAAGAATTTGAAGAAACCCGGCTTAGTGAATATCGGATTAACGAGCGATTGTTGCAGGCACAGGGTCGATTGTACGGTGTCGAGGCAGAAATTGGACGCCTGGAGCAGGAAATTGCCCACTTTTCCGCGACCAAGGAGAGATTGAATCAACAGATATGTCAAATCGAAGAGCAGCTGCAAAAAAACGAAAGCTTAAAGGCGGTTAATTTAGAACAACGAGCACACTGGCAACAAGAAAAAATAACAGCAGAACAAAAACACCGACAAATGCAGCAGCAATGCGAAGCATATGATCAACAACTTCCAGAAATGGAGTCTGATTTTTCCCGTTGTCAGAATGCATTAAATGAATCTCGCCATAATCTATTAAGGATGGAGCAGAGTTATCAACTCACAAATAATCAGATTGCTCATGTGGATAAAAGCATCCAGCAATTGGAGGCGCGCCAAGCACGCTTGTCAAAAGAACAAAATGAGCTGGTTTTTATCGATTCAATCAGACTTGCTCAGCTTCAGCACGAAATTGACCATATTGAAATAAGTTTACAGCAAGCCGCTCAGAAGCAACAAGTCGTTGAGGGGCTATTGCATGAAACGAGTCAACTAAAACAAAAAATACAACAACATATTCAGGAAACGAAATATGCGTTATCAAAAGCTGAGGCACGACAAACGGCATTGATTAATCTTCAGCAGAAGCTCGAAAATAATCAGCAATTGCAATCATGGTTAGACAGCAAACAATGGAGGAATTTGCCACGCTTATGGCAAGGCATCCAAATCTTACCGCAATGGGAAATCGCATTAGAAGCTGTTTTACGGGAGCGACTGAACAGTATAAGGCTTACACAATTAGATCAATTATTGGATACGAGAGATCAGTTACCGATTGGAAAATGGACTGTATTTGAAGAAAAATCAGCAAAAGTTGTATCAAATCAATGGCAAATTACACCTAAATCGCAAGCGTTAAAAGGATTGCTGAGCTTAATAACATTCAATAACGAGCATGCACGCTTTGCTTTGGAAGATTGGTTGAATCATGTATATGTTGCCGATGATATTAAAGAAGCTTTTAGTCAAAGAACGCAGTTGCAGTTTGGTGACATGATTGTCACTCCTGAAGGACATATAGTGACGCATCAAAGTTGTACCTTTTATGCGCCGGATTCTCAATTGCACGGTGTGTTGTCGCGACAGCAAGAGTTAATTTCGTTAAAAACAGAAATTGAGCAATTCGAGGTCGCGATAGCTAAGCAGCAAAATGAATTGGTGCAGATTGAATTGCAATATAACCAGACGAGCACTGAAATCCAGCAAATTAAAGAAAATAACAAGCAGTTGTATCAGCGTTCGCACCAATTGCAATTGGAAAGAGTGAAATTGATACAAGCCGAAGAGCAAATTGCTAAGCGTAATCAAAATATTGTCGTCGAACTTAATGAAATTAAGCAAGCTTTGCTTGACGAAATAACTTTGCGACAAACAGCGTTTGATAATCTAGCAGATATTCAAGCGAAAACCCACATTCTTAAACAACAGGCGGAACAAACCAAATCAGCTTCGGATGATGCTGGTCAATTGCTGGTAAAGCACCGTCAAATGATGCAACAGTCAGCAAGGGAAATGCAAGAAAGCATATTTCATCTGAAATCTTGTGAAAGTAAAATCAATGAAATAGCTGTAATTCTTCAGCATGTCGATGAAGATCTGGTGAGGCTGAGTGAGCAGCGTGCTAAATTCCTCAAAGAAAAGGATGCTTGCGATGATACTGCGATTAAAGCTTTGTTGGAGCAATCGAATACGCATCGGCTTGTGATCGAATCGGAAGTAGGGCAGGTTCGTCAGGAATTGAATGATATCGCACACCGATTGCGAGAAATCGATATAACTCGCATGACCTTCGAGCAGAAATCGCGCGCACTGCGTGAAACCATTAGTCAAGTACAACTGAAAGAACAAGCGGTATTGTTAAATATCGATCAATTAAATGATTTGATCGAAAACTCCCGAATTGATATTGCTTCGTTGATGCCTTCGATAGGAAAAAATTCTGCATCTAAACTGCAAAATGAAATTCAACAATGTAATAATAAAATAGCTGCATTGGGAGCAGTAAATTTAGCGGCAATCGAAGAGCTTGAGAAAAGCCGAATACAGCAAGCTAATTTATTGATGCAACTAAATGATCTTTATCATGCCGTTGCTACATTGGATGGTGCAATCCGACAAATTGACCGTGAAACGCAAATGCGATTGAAAGATACGTTTATTCAAGTTAATGCGCATTTGAACGAAATCTTTCCGGTTATATTTACCGGTGGCCAAGCAAAACTCGTACTGCTTGGCGGCGAAGCGATTGATGCCGGATTTATGTTGATGGCGCAACCTCCCGGGAAAAAAAATAGTTCGATACATTTATTATCGGGGGGAGAGAAAGCATTGACAGCTTTGGCTCTGATTTTTTCGTTATTCAAATTGAATCCAGCACCTTTTTGTTTGCTGGATGAGGTGGATGCTCCATTGGATGACAGTAATACGGAGCGTTTTTGCGAATTGGTTAAAACGATGGCCAAGCAAACGCAATTTTTATTCATCAGTCACAATAAAATAACTATGGAAATGGCGCATCGATTAATTGGCGTTACAATGCAAGAACAAGGAGTATCCAAAATTGTGGCAGTCGATCTTGCCGATGCGGTCAAATTGGGAAAACGCGAGATTCATTTAACAGTAAAGTGATTGTGATACAACCAATAAAACTGACATAATTTAATTTCTAAGCTGTATTTGGCGAAACTGGCAATAGAATATTTAGGGAGATTTTAAGTATGAGTGACTTGCAGTTAAGTTTGATAATTATCGGTGTTATCGTAATCGCAGGCGTTGCCATCTTTAATTGGGTACAGCAGCAGCGTTATCGGCGCAAAGTACAAGCTGCATTTGATCATAAACATGACGATATTTTATTGGATGAGCATAGCGGTGAAGATACTTTTCAGAGAATAGAGCCAAGTTTCAATAAAACAGTGCCTGAAGTTCCGCCGGATGCTTTTAGTCGGATCGATGCATTTACACAGATGGATACAGCGACTGCCGAAGCTAAAAAGACATCGACAACTTCCCCTCCTGCAAACACTGTCAGCCATACGCACACCACAATAATCTCTGCAAGTACAACAGCACCTTCTCCTTTGCTGGATTTCGATAACAATACCAATTACATTATAAATATTCGTGCCGATTCAATAATTGCCAATACTTATGTTGCTAAGTTACTGCAAAGAAAATTTGATTTTGGGAAGTCCGTGGTTTGGCTGGGACAGCAGAATGCTAATGCACCGTGGGAAGAGATTACCAATGAATCGAATGTCGAGAGTGACGGTTATTATTTGTTAAAAGGTTGTTTGCAGCTTGCTGACCGGGCAGGGCCGATCAGTGAGGTAAATCTGTCTAAATTTAGAGACTTAGTTTTAGAATTTGCATCGCAGATTCATGCAACTGCAGACTGTCCAGATATAGTGGCAGCGCACGAAAAGGCCGTAAAGTTAGATAAATTTTGCGCCGACGTAGATGTCATGATTGGAATTAATATTATCAGCAAAGATGAGGGTGCATTTGTTGGTACAAAAATACGTGCTTTAGCTGAAGCCTCTGGGTTTAGGCTGGAGCCTGACGGGATATTTAAATATCGCGATGAAAATAATAATGTATTGTTTATATTAAGTAATTATGAATCTTCTCCCTTTTTGCCTGAGAATATGAAATCCCTTACCACGCATGGCGTGACTTTCTTACTCGATGTTCCGCGCGTTGCTCATGGTGAACGTGTGTTCGATCAAATGACTCATTTGGCGAAGATTTTCTCAAATACACTTGGCGGCATAATGGTGGATGACAACAGAGTACCGTTAAGCGATAGCGGCATCCAACGAAGCAAACAGCAATTGATCGAAATACAAACTTCCATGAAAAACAATCATATTAGTGCGGGTAGTCCTAGCGCATTACGACTATTTGTTTAAGTAGGAGGGTAGTCAATAAAAAACTAAAGATAAGGCGTAAATATCCGTAAACGCAAAAGCAAACGCTACTTTTTTTAAGATAAAATCTGAGATAACATAAAGTTACTTGCATCTATTCATTGGGTATTTAAGAAATTTATCTACTAAATTGATAAATAAATAACTACTTCGGAATGATGTATATAGAGAGAAATTGACGTATTTATTGATAAAGTATTCGCTATGAACCAATCTTCAAATAATCAGCAAGCTTTTTCCCCCATCGAAGTCAAGCTAGAAGCAGGGAAAGACTATTTTTGGTGCACGTGTGGAAAAAGCAAATCGCAGCCGTTCTGTGATGGGTCTCATAAGACGACAGAATTTTTGCCAAAAAAATTTAACGTGAGCGAAACCAAGCAATATTGGTTATGCACTTGTAAAAAAACGAGTACAGCACCTTTTTGTGACGGGACTCACCGCAAATTATAGATTTGCTTGAATGGCGAAAAGTCACAGAGTGCCCAAAAGAATTTAAGAATCGGTAATCGACCTTAATTTTTAAAAAGTGATGTCACAATGAAAGCTGAGTTTGAATCGTTAGAGGATAAAGTTGCCTTGCTGATCCAACTTTATAATGATTCGCGCATAGAAAATAGTCAGCTTCGCGAAGCATTGATGACTTCGAATGCTCAATGCAACGCACTAAATGCAAAAATAGATGTTGCCGCAAATCGACTCGAATCGCTTTTAATGGAGTTGCCGGAAGATGGAGCATAAATCACTAAATATTAATATCATGGGCAGAGATTTTTGTATTGTATGCCCTGAAGATGAACAAGAAGAGATTCAATTGGCTGCTGCTTATCTAAATGATAAAATACAAGAAGTTAAGAGTGAAGGCAGGGTTGTCGATTCGGAGCGTGTAACTATTGTTGCAGCACTAAAAATATCGCATGAATTATTAATGATTCGTAATGGCAGTAGCTTTGACATAGATGAATTTAAGCGTAGAATTGCTACATTGAAAAAGAAAATTGACGGAGTCATTGCAAGTAAAGATATGTAGTTGTTGGTGCAATACAAGTTAATCCCTGCGGTGTTTGTTAAGGCTTATATTCTTTGAACCAATTGTTAAAAATTGGCTGTCGATTATAGTGATGCTGTTGTGCGCGCCCAGTTCCGGGTGTGCCTGATGTATCCATGAAACAGCCGCCTTGGACCTTATGGTTCAAGATGATAGCCTGACGGCATATGTGGGGAGCTATTCAAGGACAAGAATGTTGAATCACGCATTCTTGTCCTTTTTGTTTGTATTGACGTTTCTTACCAGCCATTTCTCATGCCAGCAAAAATCGAACAATTAAACTTTAATTCCAAAAATACATTTTTATTCGATATCGGACAAGTACTGCTTAGTTTCGATTTCGAAACTTCGCTGACCAAATTGGTGCCGACTGAAATCAAGGATCCTCTAGCATGCGTTCACCGAGTGCTGGAACGAAAGGATGCGCTGGAAAAGGGAGAGATAAACCCGGTGGCGTTTGCGCAGTGGGCGCTCAAGATTCTTTATAGTGAAGCAACGGTCGAACAGTTTTATCTGTCATGGCAGCAAATTTTTTCTCCCAATAAAGCAATGTGGGATTGTGTTCGCAGCCTTGCGCAAAAGAATCATACATTGATTTTGATATCGAATATTAACGCAATTCATTGTCCGTGGATTTTTGAGCGCTACCCGGAATTTGCGTTATTTAGGCATCAGGTCTTGTCGTTTGAGATCGGCATGTTAAAACCTAACCCAGCGATTTATCGCTATGCAATCGATACATTTCGATTAAAGCCTGAAAATACAATTTATATTGACGATCAATACCAAAACATCGCGATGGGTAAATCGATGGGATTTCTGTGCTGGCAATATGATAGCAAGCACCATTTGGCTTTTGAAAACTGGCTAAAAACTATACTAGTCGATCCTGAAAAACAGCA
>DJMI01000114.1 GCA_002435335.1 Nitrosomonas sp. UBA6494 | reverse complement strand
TAAATGAGCATTTTGAGTCTGTTTCTTACGCCGCAGCGGCAACGCAGATAGTTTTTCAACGGCCTGTTAAAGAACAGTGAACTTTTAACACTACCACTCTTAATAAACTAACGTTCCGCTGCTCCAAGAAGCGAATAACTCTCCACCGCGCTTTGCAATGCATGATTTCTTTCTTCTCGAGATAACTTTCCCATTTTTTTTACTACATTGAAAAAACTTTCCATATCATAGTCATTTTGTTTAAGAATCGACTGAAAAGCTGGAACCAGCTGGGTATAGATCGATACCGTTGCGAGCAGCGCATTGTTAAGAGGTTGCGCAAACCATCGATCATAGCTTTCAAACTCTTTATACACCGTTTTTAAGTCGGCAAATTCAACACGTAACGCTTCAATGATTTGCTGCTTTTGTATTTTCTTTTCTACATCAGGCAAATCCGATCCAAATAATTCTTGCAATTTTCTACGATATTTCAGAATCAATTCCACAAAAACACGCTCTCTATCTTGTCTTGCAGTCAACTCGGTCTGCTGTATCGCGGTACCATTATATGCAAACCATCGCCTGATACCCTCCTGTTCCACGGCAGTAGCAAAAGATTCATTAAACATGGTATCGCCTGGTACAAAAACAACTTGATGCGCCAGTTCATGAAAGATCAATCGCGCAAGATGCATTTCCGAATAACTGATAAAGGTATTTAATACCGGATCGCTGAACCACCCCAGTGTGGAATAGGCTCGAACGCCCCCTACATGAACATCGTAACCTTCCCCGCGCAGTTCTTCGGCATACTGTTCAGCCTGGCTTTGCGAAAAAAAACCTCGATAATTGACACACCCCACTTGCAGAAAACACCATTTCTTAAGTTTCAATGATAACTCAGGTGCCGCAAAAACATTCCATACAACAAAAGAACGCTCTAAATCCGCATAGCTGGTATAACTCGAATTGTTTGGCAATTTAAGTTCCTGGCTGGCAAATTTCCGTATTTCAATAACTTTACTCAACGCATGCCGAATATTTTCAGGCGTGTGAGGATTGATCAGAACCTCTCCGATCGGCTGAGCACGCCGCATCACATCAAAATGCCCATTCACCGCTTGTACGTAATAAGGCAGGTTGACACAAGCCGTAAGTCCCAAAATTACACTTGAGAGGATTATGGATCGTACAGTCAGCAAATACATTTTAATGGCCATTTGAGGTTGCATTTTTTTCGTATCGATACGAATTTAATCTTATCAACCGTTAAAACTTTATAATAGGAAGGAATTTCATTGCTTAAATAGATAAAAATATGTCTCTTGTTTTTAGTGCTCTCGCCAGTGCTTTACGTGACCTGCTTCGCTTTAAGATTGCTTGGATCATCATTTGGCCGATCGTCGTATCAACCATATTTTGGATTTCCATCGCCATTATTTTCAAAGATCAATTTTACGATTTGGTTTTCCTAATGCTGAGAGAAATCGGCATTGGAGAATGGCTACAAAGCTTGGAACAGGATTGGATCGCATCTGCTGTCATCGGAATAATGGATATTCTAATCTTTATTCCGCTGATCATCGTAACGACATTGATTATTACCTCTATTTTTATCATGCCTGCATTGATAAAGCTGGTTGGAAACCGCTTCTATCCCGGTCTGAAACGCGAATACGGCGGCACAATCACCGGTACCATTACCAATACTATTTTCGCCAGTGGCATTTTTATATTGATTTGGTTGATCACATTACCATTATGGGCTACGGGCATTGGGTTTATCATTCCATTTGTAGCAGCCGCTTTTATGAATCAACAATTATTTCGCTACGATGCATTATCAGAACACGCAACAAAACAAGAAATCGCAACAATCTGCTCCGAACATCGATATTCGTTATGGGGACTGGGATTATTGACGGGCTTGATTCAATTCGTACCCTTCCTCAATTTACTAGCCCCCGTTTTTACTGCTTTAGCATTTATTCATTTTGGATTAGATCACTTGAAGCAATTACGCGCCAACGCACCGGACAATTCACTGATCGACAAAAAAGAACATATCGATTAAAAAAACTATGATCGATTGGCATCCAAATTTTATCGACCGATCGCCGCTATTCTTTCCGTTATCTTCTTTCAAAGATTATTTTCATACGCTGTCCAATTGGCCGCAACTCGAGGATTTGAACGATCTGACCCTATGCAATAAAAAAACTGTTCTGACACAATCGGGAAAATCGGTACGTTTTGTGCCGCAAGTATCCGGCAAGCAATCTTTCAATCAAAAATATGAAGCAAGAATTTATCTGACCGGAGAAATTCAAACACGCCCCCACAATTGGCACGATCTTTTTAACGCTTTGGTCTGGCAGGTTTTTCCACAAAGCAAAGCGATGCTGAATCAAATTCATTTTCATTCACAGCAATTCGAACTGTCTAATAACATCAAACACCGATGCAGATTGCGTGACACCGTAACTCTCTTTGACGAATCCGGAGTTATCGTCGTCAGCGACCAACAACCCCTTCTCCAGCTCTTAATAGATTTTGAGTGGAAAACACTATTTTGGTTGCACCGCCATGCAGTATTGCAGTCGATGCGTTTTTTCATTTTTGGCCACGGCTTATATGAAAAAGCACTTCGACCCTATACCGGAATGACTGGCAAAGGAATTATTTTAAATGTCGATCAAGCATTCTTTTCTTTGACTTTATCCGATCAGCTGACAAAACTCGACACTATGTTAGCTTCGCTATTAGCCAATACCAAACTGGCCAGTTCGCAACTAACACCAGTGCCGATACTCGGCTACCCCGGCTGGACGGAAGAAAATCGGAATGAAGCTTATTACGAAAACACACAATACTTCCGCAATCGAAACCAGAAGCGATGACATCAGAAAATTCCGTGCTTACGTCTCAAAAAGGGCGTGCCAATTCTAGTCCCAAATAAAAAGTCGTGCCATCGTGTGCCTCTCTGGCTCCGCCGCGTACGGCAACATCGGCAATGGATAGAAAATTTAGCCCCATCACTGTCGCACCATACTGCCTGATCTGAAAATTCGGATCACCGAGCACGACAAATTCCGGTCCAACCAGTAATCGCCTGTTAACGTTATAGAGTAAGCGACCGCGTGCCCAATAACTGTTTTGCCCGGTTACATAATTGGCATTGACATTAACACGCCAGTCTTGATTTAGAATACGCTCACCTTCTATTTGGATTCTGCCACGAACAAAACCGCCTCGCGCCGGATTATTTTGTACATCAGGTGAAAAACTGGTATCGCGATAGACTGCACCTGCAAACATCGCCCACCCCCCCCAGGGTCCGGACTTCTGATAACCGAGCGAACCTTCGATACCAAGCTGCTCCGCCTGAATATCTCGTCCGTTGTCAGCGTAAGAATAAGTTAAACGATCTGCCCACCAACGTTGTACAAAACCATTCCCTAGCCCTCCAAGACGACTATGTATCGGCGCTATCAACCCAACGTAAGCAGCTGAATACGTAGTTCCGGTATTCGTCTCGCCACCAACCATTCCCAAGAACCTTGGCTTCGGTTTCGTTGCCGCAGCGATGTCACGCAAGAGCACCTCTTTTTTTTCATCACTATCCGGCAGCATCTTTACCAAACGCTTAGCATCCATGAAGCGCTTTTCCTGCATGGCACTCAACGCCAATCCTTGATAAGCATCGCTCATCTCAGGCTTCCAAGCCAATGCCTTATTAAACCAATAAGTAGCGTCGCCGGTTTCTTGTTCATTGAGAAAGTGCCACCCACTCAATAGCGCAGCATCAGCGTCTCGATAATGCTCAATTTCGTTGCCAAGCTGTTGTAATAGCAAACGGAACGAATTCTTGTCATGCGCTTGATATGCCGCCAAAAATTTTTCCATCCGCTCATCGTAACGCAAGCGTCTAAATTTGCTTTCCCCTTCAGCACTCCTAGGAGCCTGCGCCTCCCGATCAAGCAATGCTTCCCATTGATTTTCACTTAACCAAGATTTTGCTTTATAAATAGTCGCCAAACGATCGTTCTCTTCACAACCCGGAATCAATCGATGCAATGTCAGGCTCAGTGCTTCAGCATGCTTCAGCTCTGCTTGTACTTCAGCTAAAGCCCATGCCCAATCAAGATGTTCACAAGAAAAAGCTTCCGAATTCAACTCACCTAAACGAACCAGAGCAACTTTGTCTTCATTTCGAATCGCTAAATCCACTGCTTTACGCAAACTCCCTTGCCTCATGAGATCGAGCAATTCCTGAGGCGGTTGCCATTTTTTGTATTTCAATCGCAGTCGATCAATCTCAGCTTGCAGAAGCTCGAATTGTTCATCTTGAAGTAAGCGCCACAGCGGTCTTTCATCCGGTTTTGTCGCTTGCCTCAACTTAACCGGCTTGGCAATATGCTCCTCCTCCGCAGCCAATGAAGGTGCTGCGGCGACATCAGGTTCGCTCGTATCTTGTCGCGGCTTGCGATTATATTGGGGTGCATCAATTGGTTTCTGATAAGTCACCGTAGCTTCAGATAAATTTTCTTCTTGCCTAACTATGTTCGATTCGTTT
>DJMI01000105.1 GCA_002435335.1 Nitrosomonas sp. UBA6494 | reverse complement strand
CTCATGACACCGTGCAAAGGTCTCTATTCATCTAAATCGTTAAGTCGTATTCGTTGATCAATCAATATGAGGAAATTTCTACGCCATGTATGTAACTATTGTTTATATTTCCGTCAAACCTGAACATGTAAACGCCTTCAAGGAAGCCAGTCGCAGCAATCACGAGAACTCCATTCGCGAACCGGGCAATCTCAGGTTTGATATTATGCAATCAGCCGACGATCCGACCAAATTCGTGTTCTATGAAGCTTACAAAGGCCAACAAGATGCCGCAGCACATAAAGAAACCGAGCATTACCGCATTTGGCGCGATACCGTCGCAGATTGGATGACTGAACCACGTAAAGGTATTGCATATCAAGGTTTATACCCAATCATCCAATAATGTTCAAGTTCTCCATCGCCCGATTGCCTCGCATCGAATTCGGTGCAGGCACAATCAAAAAATTACCGGAAATTATCGCTGGTTACGGATCACGTATGCTACTGGTGACAGGAGCGCGCTCATTCTTGCACACACCGCAATGGCAGGAATTGCAACAACAATTGTCTAAACAAGCCATTACGTGGCAACACTGCACCGTCGCTGAAGAGCCCTCTCCCAAGTTGATCGACGACCTGGTTAAAACATTCGCTAACGAGCATTTTGACGTTGTAGTCGCGATTGGAGGCGGCAGTGCTCTCGATGCCGCCAAAGCAATTGCCGGTTTACAGAAAATTCAACGCTCAGTCATGGATTATCTGGAAGGTGTTGGCCCGGAATTACCTTACCAAGGTCCCGCCATTCCATTCATCGCCGTACCGACAACCGCCGGAACCGGCAGCGAAGCGACCAAAAATGCCGTATTGAGCGTACAAGGAGAAAACGGTTTTAAGAAATCCTTCCGTCACGACAAATTGGTTGCAGAATACGCCATCGTCGACCCGGATTTACTCGCCAGTTGCCCGTCCGGCGTCATCGCCGCCAACGGCATGGATGCTTTAACATAATTGCTCGAATCTTATGTTTCGCTCAAAGCCAATGCTTTCACCGATGCACTTGCTATCAGCGGATTGCAAGCCGTTCGCGATGCACTGATTCCGCTTTATCACCAAGAAGGTGAGTTGCAACAGCATCGCGAAAAAATGGCCTATGGTGCATTATTATCAGGAATCACATTGGCACAAGTCGGTTTGGGATCTGTACACGGTCTTGCATCCCCGCTCGGCGCTTTTTATCCGATTCCGCATGGCGTCGTCTGCGGAACCCTCGTCGCTCCCGCAACCCAAATCAACATTCAAACCATGCTGAAGCGAGACACCAATAATCCAGCATTAGCCAAATACCTTCATGTGGCAGAAATTCTCTGTCAAAAACGCTTCATCGACCCGGATAACGCATTTAGTGAACTAATCGACTTGCTGTCGCTATGGACAAACGAACTCGCCTTGCCGCGCTTATCGCAGTTCGGTTTGCAATCGACCGCGCTTGACAAAGTAATCACTCATTGCCGCGGCAACAGCATGAAAACCAATCCGATTACGCTAAGTGATGACGAAATTCGCCAAATTTTATTTCAACGTTTATGAAACGGATTACAAACGAACAATTAACGCCAAAAGTCTGTTTCACTAACAGAAGCAGCAGAAGATGTTAACGTTAAATTCTGATATTCTTCGAAAAGACGTTGCGCTACACCAAATCGCCGTTACGTGTTGCACTTCGAAATTGAATCCGCCTTATTTTAAAGATTGGGCAGCATTTGATTCAAACTTCAATGATTGCGCGTTACGGAAAAATCGGCTAATTGCAACAAGCATTTTTTGTTTTCGGAATCCGGAAGCGCCGAAATAGCGCTAACGGCAGTTCCTATTTCCGTTCCGGCGCATTTCCTTGCATATTCCAATGCGGCTGTTTGTTGAATAACTTTCAAGATTGGCTCAAAACCATCTTTTCCGCCATCTTCGATCGCCTTGCGGATTACTGCGGCTTGCTCCGGTGTACCGACGCGCATGGCGTGAATCAGCGGCAATGTGGGTTTTCCTTCGGCCAAATCATCGCCCAGATTCTTTCCGATATCTTCGCTAGTGCTTGAATAATCAAGCACATCGTCTATCAATTGAAATGCGGTTCCCAGGTGCATACCGTAAATGGCCATCGCACGCTCTTCTTCCGGTGAAGCGTTACCGAGTATTGCACCCAGTCGACTGGCGGCTTCAAATAATTTGGCGGTTTTAAAACGAATAACGCGCAAATAGTTTTCTTCTGTTACGTCGGGATCGCGGCAATTCAAAAGCTGTAGCACTTCACCTTCGGCAATCGTGTTGGTTGCGTCAGCCAGCACTTGCATCACGCGCATGTTGTCGACTTCAACCATCATCTGAAAAGCTCTTGAATAAAGAAAATCGCCCACCAGTACACTTGCGGCATTGCCAAACAAGGCATTGGCGGTTTCTTTATTGCGACGCAGCTTCGATTCGTCGACGACATCGTCGTGCAATAACGTAGCGGTATGAATGAATTCGATCACGGCCGCAAGGTTATAATGAAATTTACCCTTATAACCAAAAGCACCAGCTGACAAAATCACCAGTGCGGGACGCAACCGTTTACCGCCGCTATTGATGATATATTCGCTTATTTGACGAATCAGTACGACATGAGAATGTAATTTTTCGCGTATGACATTGTCTACAATGCCCATGTCTTGAGCGATGAAACTTCTAATATATTCGATTGACACAATTTGACCTTCAAGAAAACGCTATGGTAGAAATGACAATACCTCAGTGTCAAGCATAAATAATAAATAGCGTTAAATTTTCCTCCACAACCTTGCTGTGCTTATGTATAATGCGTGGTTCTGTAAAAGGGGAGTATGGAGTCAAAATATGTATGCGGTCATAAAAACCGGCGGTAAGCAATATCGAATCCAAGTCGGAGAAAAACTTAAAATCGAGCAATTGCCTGCTGAAAACGGCAGTGAATTGATTATTGATCAAGTGTTGATGGTAGCCGATGGCGATAAAGTATCGGTTGGCACACCGCTCGTTGCAGGCGCTAAAGTCAATGCAACAGTGCTAGGCCAAGGTCGCCACGACAAGATTCGTATTTTTAAAATGCGCCGTCGCAAGCACTATCAAAAACACCAAGGACACCGGCAAAATTATACGGAAATTGAAATTACTGGTATTTCGGCTTAAGGAGTAATCAATGGCACATAAAAAAGCGGGCGGCAGCTCTAGAAACGGACGCGATTCACATTCCAAACGTCTTGGCGTCAAAAGTTACGGCGGCGAACTGATTCCAGCCGGATCAATCATCATCAGACAAAGGGGAACGCAAGTACACCCCGGAGAAAACGTCGGCATGGGTAAGGATCACACATTATTTGCCAAAGTTGCTGGAAGAGTGAGTTTTAGCATTAAAGGTGCATTTAAACGCAAAACTGCCAGCGTGATTCCTGTATAAATTTTGTTGCAATTTTTTCTAAAAAGCCCTGTCTATAACGATCGGGCTTTTTTGTTTTTAGATCGACGTTCATTCAACAGTAAAGCGGTTATCAAGATTCAATGAAGTTTATAGACGAAGCGATTATCCAAGTCCATGCCGGCAAAGGCGGCAACGGTGTGGCAAGCTTCCGGCGTGAGAAATATATTCCGCGCGGCGGTCCAGATGGCGGTGATGGCGGTCGCGGCGGCAGTATTTTTGCCGTAGCGGATCTCAACATCAATACCTTGATCGATTACCGCTTTGCGCGTATTCATCGCGCCAAAAACGGGCAAAATGGCCAAGGATCGGATCGATATGGAAAAAGTGCGGACGATATCGTTTTGCGCATGCCGGTCGGAACGTTGATTAAAAACACCGAAACAGGGGAAACCATTGCCGATCTAGTGCATGACCAGCAAAAAGTACTGCTTGCCAAAGGTGGCAACGGCGGTATCGGTAATTTGCACTTCAAATCGAGCACCAATCGCGCCCCTCGTCAATTTACCTATGGCGAACCCGGTCAAGAATTCGAATTGAAGCTTGAATTAAAAGTGCTTGCTGATGTCGGCTTGCTCGGCATGCCCAATGCCGGAAAATCCACACTCATTCGCGCAGTTTCCGCCGCACGCCCTAAAGTGGCCGATTATCCGTTCACCACACTGCACCCCAATTTAGGCATGGTACGTGTAGACCATAATCGCAGCTTTGTCATGGCGGATATTCCGGGGCTCATTGAAGGTGCAGCCGAAGGCGTTGGACTTGGGCATCGTTTCCTCAAGCACTTGGCGCGCACGCGATTGATTTTGCATGTCGTCGATATGATGCCGCCTAACGAGGAAACCGATCTAGTTCATGAAGCGCAAGCACTGGTACGAGAATTACAAAAATATGACGAAACGTTGTACCAAAAACCGCGTTGGCTGGTTCTAAACAAAACCGACATGATCGCGCCAGATAAACGTGAACAACTTTGCCAGCAATTTGTCGCGGAGCTAGGTTGGACAGGTCCCTATTTTTTAATTTCCGCGCTGACTGGTGAAGGTTGTAAGAACCTTACATACGCCATCATGGATTATCTTGAGCAAACCATGGCATCACCCGCTGAAGCAGCCGAAACACTCGAAGACAACGAATTATCGCCCTCATGCTGAATCAAGCTCGTCGCATCGTCATTAAAGTAGGCAGCAGTCTGGTCACCAATCAAGGCAAAGGATTGGATCATGTCGCATTGCAGCGTTGGGCAGCTCAAATTGCCGCACTCAAGCAAATCAATAAAGAAATCGTTTTAGTCTCCTCAGGCGCCATTGCTGAAGGCATGCAGCGTTTGGGTTGGGATACCCGCCCAACCGCTCTGTATGAATTGCAAGCCGCCGCTGCAGTCGGCCAGATGGGGTTAGCGCAGGCGTATGCTTCCGGTTTTTCTCACTACGGATTGCAAACCGCTCAAGTGCTGCTGACTCATGAAGACTTGTCCAACCGCAAACGCTATCTCAATGCGCGCTCAACGCTGACCACATTGCTAAAGCTCGATATCATTCCCATCATCAATGAAAACGACACGGTTGCAACCGATGAAATCCGCTTTGGCGATAACGATACGTTAGCCGCATTGGTGACCAATCTGATCGAAGCCGATGCGTTGGTGATCCTGACCGATCAGGCTGGATTGTTTACCAACGATCCACGCAAGAATCCGGAAGCAAAATTATTACCTGAAGTCCATGCAGGCGATCCTGCGCTGGAAAAAATGGCGGGAGGCGTTGGCAGCGGCATCAGCCGAGGCGGGATGCAAACCAAAGTCATTGCAGCAAAGCGAGCGGCACGGAGCGGCGCGGACACGATTGTCGCATCCGGGCATGAAGAAAACATTCTGATGCGCTTGAATAACGGTGAATCGATCGGCACGCGCTTCCTTGCAAAACTACCGATATTGGCAGCCCGAAAACAGTGGCTTGCCGACTATCTTCAGGTAAAAGGCTACGTTACATTGGATCAAGGCGCTGTAAAGGCTCTACTCGACGATGGCAAGAGTTTGTTGTCGATCGGTGTCGTCAGCGTTAACGGTGAATTTGAGCGAGGAGAAACAGTATCCTGTCTGGACGAAGAAGGAAAAGAAATTGCTCGTGGCTTGATCAACTATAGCGCAGTGGAAACACAAAAAATCCTTAAACGTGCCAGCAGCGAAATCGAAGCTATTCTGGGTTATGTCGATGAACCGGAATTGATTCACCGCAATAACCTGGTGCTGCTTTAGCTTGTAATCTCAACATCCCCGTTGTCTGTTATGTCTTTCGATAAAAACGTACAACGCATCGTCGCAATCGATTGGTTACGTGGCATTGTCATGATTTTGATGGCCTTGGACCATACGTCTTGGTTCTTCAATAACGGCCGAATTTTTGCCGATTCAATATTGCTATATGAAACGGGAACACAGTTTGCCACCGATCAATTTCTGACTCGCTGGATTACGCATATCTGCGCCCCGACTTTTGTGTTTCTAGCTGGCACCTCAATCGCCATCAGCAATTTTCAACGTCAGCAACAAGGTATGAGCAATACCGTCATCGATTACGAGCTGTTGTTACGTGGGGCTTTTATCGCACTGCTCGATTTAACTATTTTCTCGTTAGCCTCGGGAAAGCCTATATTGCAAGTATTGTATGCCATCGGACTCAGCATGATGTTGATGGTTTATTTGCAACGCCTCAGTGTGCGAACGGTATTATTCCTATCATTGCTGATCATTGCCGGCGGAGAATTGCT
>DJMI01000111.1 GCA_002435335.1 Nitrosomonas sp. UBA6494 | reverse complement strand
CTGCAGGCTGGATTTGAGCATCAATCCATGCGATAAGTTATTGATATCTTCCGAGGTACAAGCAAAATGTATAAATTCCGCAACAGCGGTAATTTCAGCGTTCCCGGCCAATTGTCGCTTCAACCAATATTCAACCGCTTTCACATCATGGTTTGTTTCCGCTTCAATGGCTTTGATCGCCTCTCCGTCAGTCAGCGAAAATTGAGCGACCAAATGATTCAATTGCGAGTAAGTTTCGGCAGAAAATGGCGGAACTTCAACTATTTCCGGCGCCTTACTCAATGCGATCAACCATGCAACTTCAACTTGCACGCGATAACGAATTAATGCAAATTCGCTAAAATAACTTCGCAGTGGCTCAACTTTTGTATGATAACGCCCATCTAATGGCGATAATGCAGTAATAACAGAAGGGTTCATGATACTCACATCTTTTAAAGGCGCAGATTTTAACATGACCATCGTATAACCATGGCAGCAAAAAAACTGCAACTATTTGATGATACGAACGCAGCAACAAAATTGTTGAGTCAGTTCGTCACATATAGCATACTAGCCCGGCTTAATTTTAAGCACTAAAACAACTTAATTAAAGAATTCATTTTCACAGGCATCCGTAATGTTCATCAGCGCACTTGATCTTTTCAAAATCGGTATCGGCCCATCCAGTTCACACACCATGGGTCCTATGGTGGCAGCGAAAGATTTTCGCGATCGTATCCGCATTTTTGTGACCAGCCAGGCTACTCCTGCTTTTCTTCAGGTGCGTTGTACCTTGCGCGGCTCATTGGCATTTACCGGCAAAGGTCACGCCACCGATCGCGCTGTAACTTTGGGCATGCATGAATATACACCGCAAGGATTGGCGAAGCTCAACGTCAACGAATTGTTTGATCGTTTGTGGCAACAAAAAAGCTTCCGCATCAATGATTCCATCGAAGTACATTTCTATCCGCCGCATGACATCGTATTCGACAAAGGCGATCCGTTACCGGAGCATCCGAACGGCATGATTTTTCAGCTAATGGACGAAACCGGAAAAACGTTACTGACAGAAACTTATTTCTCGATCGGTGGCGGCTTTATTACGACCTTGGCCGAAATTGGCCAACTGGTTGCGCCGATCAAGATGGAAATGACGCAATCTTGCGGGTTTCCGTTCGATAGTGCCGATCAAATGATGAAAATGTCCAGCGACAGCGGTTTATCGGTTGCCGCAATGAAGCGCAGTAACGAACAGGAACGTATCAGCGAAGCGGCGCTTAACGACGGATTGGATGCAATTTGGCATGCGATGCGCACTTGTTTGGAAAACGGCTTGAAAGCCGAAGGCCATCTTCCCGGCGGTCTCAATATCAAACGGCGTGCACACGCTCTGTATCAGAAGTTACAGCAAAATCCGCAACAAGCCAATTTGAACGATTGGCTATGCGCNNGCTATCGGCGGATTGATCAAACACAACAGTTCTATTTCCGGCGCGGAAGTAGGCTGTCAAGGAGAAGTCGGGTCGGCATCCGCAATGGCTGCGGCAGGTCTTTGCGCCATTAAAGGCGGCACGACCACGCAAATCGAAAATGCGGCGGAAATTGCCTTGGAACATCATCTTGGCATGACCTGCGACCCGGTTGGAGGCCTAGTACAAGTGCCATGCATCGAGCGCAACGGTTTTGGTGCAATTAAAGCATACACCGCAGCTTCGCTGGCGATTCGCGGCGACGGGCAACATTTCATGTCGTTGGACAATTGTATTGCGGCGATGAAACAAACCGGATTGGAAATGTCGATCAAATACAAAGAAACATCGCTGGGCGGTTTGGCTTCGTTACACGGATTGCCTGTCAGCGTAACTGAATGTTGACCACAGCTATTTTTCCGCGTGCAGTTTGTCGATGATTTTCCGCGCACCGCGTACCAACAAGAACACGATCAGTACAACGAACGGAATTGCGATACCGGTCAATAATTCCACATTGATGTCGTATTCGGCAGCTTTCAAGGCTTTTAAGCCGTAACCGATGATACCGAGCAGATAATAGCTCAGCACTACCACCGACAACCCTTCGACCGTTTCTTGCAAACGCAACTGGACTCTAGCGCGGTTATCCATCGATTTCAACAAATCGCGAATCTGCGCTTCCATCGACAAATCAACCCGCGTACGCAATAACGCCGAGGCTCGCCCCAAACGGGTCGACAGCGTCTCCAGTTTGGTATGCACTAATTCACAAGTACCCATCGCCGAAGACAAGCGCTGAATCATGAACTCCTGCAGCATTTGCAAACCTTCGATTCGTTCTTCGCGCAATTCGGTAATGCGCAACTTCACAATATCGTAATAAGCCCGTGACGCGTTAAAACGGTGACTGGTCAATGCGGATAAACGCTCCGTTTCCGCAGCCAAGCGGGTCAATTCATCCAGCAAGCGTTGTTCGTCCTCGATGCAGGTCATCGCGACATGCCCGGCGGTCAACTCGGCCAAGCGCTGATCGGCACGCGCCAATTGCGGAATGATTTGGCGCGTAATCGGCACCGGTAACATCGCCAGCATGCGGTAAGTTTCTATTTCCAGCAAACGCTGCACCAAACGACCGACCTGGCGGCTGCGCAAATTATCGTCGTGAATCAAAATTCGCCCGAAATTGTCCTGGTGTATTTGGTGATCGCTCCAAACACTCGCCGCTCCGCCGGCAACCTTGGAACCAATGACCGCGCCATAAGAAAATAATTGCGACAACTCATGCAAGCTGCGCATCGGACGCGATCGATCTTCCAAGGCGATATGTGTCCCCACCAGCAATTCGCCGGGCAAACGCGCCAGCCAATCCTGCGGCACATACGTAATCGGCGCACGTTCGAAAGGAACCCCAAATGGCGCCATGCGGTAAATGGTATACGTCGAATATTCGGTATGCCGCTCCCAGCGCAACAAAAATTCACCGCAATTCGCGCTGAAATCGTTATCGTGCGCATTGGGGGGATTGATACCGTAGCGAGTGCAAAGCTCAGCGATCAACTGCCGCTCTTGCTCCACCCAACTGCGCTCGGACAACAACACTAGGTGAGAAAGCTCAAACGGCGGCGCCAGCAACTGATACACCACGGCATTCAGTTCTTCATGCAACTCCTGCCGCTCCGCATATTCGGGGATATGCAGTGACCATTCTTGTGTAACAGGGTTTGACTTACCCTCTCCTGTCAATACATTATTAGAATCCATGACTGACCCGCCTAATTAAGTGTTTTATATGCTACAACAAATCAAAAATGAGGGCATCTCAAAAGATGCCTATTGTAGAGAACAAATAAACTGTCCGTGTTTGTAGCACAAGATCTGTCCGGATTATCTTAGCCCAAGGAGGGCAAGAGATGAAACGGACAGAATGGCTACAGGAGACACGGAAGATGAGATTTGAAGAAGCGTACGAGAAATGCA
>DJMI01000110.1 GCA_002435335.1 Nitrosomonas sp. UBA6494 | reverse complement strand
TGCGCGAACTGTTCAAGGACGAAGTGCGCGAACTGGGATTGGCGCTCGGTTTGCCGCGCGACATGGTATTCCGCCATCCATTTCCGGGACCGGGCCTGGGTGTGCGCATACTTGGCGAAGTCAAATATGAATACGCCGAATTATTACGACAAGCGGATCACATCTTCATCGACGAATTACAACGCGCCGGCTGGTACGAAAAAACTGCGCAGGCGTTCGCGGTATTCTTACCCGTCAAATCCGTCGGTGTCATGGGCGACGGGCGCACTTATGAATACGTAATTGCGCTACGCGCCGTGCAAACTCAGGATTTCATGACCGCAAACTGGGCGGAACTACCCTATTCCCTGTTGAGTAAAGTATCAAATCGCATCATCAACGAAGTGCGCGGAATCAATCGAGTCGTTTACGATATTTCCGGAAAACCACCCGCGACGATCGAATGGGAATAAGCTACCATCACAATAGAAATATTTTTAAATATTAATCGAAAATTGCCGTCAATATATGGATTTAATGCAATCACGGCGACCAAAAAGAGATTTACTGTTTTTTTATTGATAACATCGCAAGGAGGGTAGCAGCTTGACAACATATAATGGCACCACTGGTATCGATACATATGCCTACAGCTTTGCATACAGCGCTGCAACTCTTGAATGGGTTTCTGACAGCAAAGACGGCAGCGGCAGCGGAATCCAAGTCAGCTATCAATCTTCCTCATCATCGGGTGGAAAGGACGATTCCGGTTCTGGCGGAAAAACAGATTCTTCTGGCGGCGATGATGGCTCGGATTCCGGAAGTAAGACGGATTCGGGTATCACAACAGATATATTTTATGATTATGAGCGCATCCGCTTTTCGGATTATGAAGTCGCACTGGATATCGAATGGACCGATAGTGCAGGCGCTGCGCTTGCTTTAATTAACGCTGGCTTTGGTGATATTGATAACGCGTCCAATCCCGATATCGGCAGATGGATACACACGGCAGATAACTATACCAATTCAAGTTTAAAATCCGGAGTCGATGCGCATGCTAGAGTTGAGTCCGTTGCCCAATCGATGCTCGATTATTATGCATCTGACATCAGCAATGAAAATCTGGTAAACATTTTGTATACCAACGTAGTCGGAGTGGAGCCCACACCTAGTCAGCAGGATTATTTTGTGGAATTGCTGGAACAAGGCAGTTACACTCAAGCCGGGTTGTTCGCTCTGGCAGCAGAATCAGAGTTGAATACTAACGATTACTATTATGACGATTCTGCAATGTTGCACAATGATTATTACTACACTCCATTTACTGATTCAAAAGCTTAATTAACAAAATCAATTCAAATCTTGCCTTTACTTTTCCTGATTGGTATCAAGTGAAAGAACTATCCAGGAATGTAAATATTTCAACGCTGCTACACGCAAAAGACTGGAATTCCATTGCATCACTTCTCAATGCATTGCCAACTTCCACCTGGAATAGCCGTGAATATTTTGCCAAAGGAATGCTGCTTGCTTTTGGTCCGTTAACATTACGCAATTTAACTGAAGCAATTACTGCTATTGAGCATGCATCATTGTTAGAACCCCAAAATACCAAATACTTAGCCATTCTATCTGAGCTGTATTTGCAAACGAAACGATTGCCATTGGCTATGCGTGCAGCGACATTGGCACGATCCATTGCGCAACATGATCCATTGACTGGAATAACCTTGGGACGTGTTGCTTGGGCATGCAGTGAAAGAGATCTTGCCTACCAAACTTTATCTCAAGTAAGTCAGCAAATCCCCTCAAGCAAAATTCATGTAATAGCATTACTCAAAAAGTTAACACTACCACTAGAACCTTTTTGGCAGCAACCGCGCACTGGCAAGCGCATCGCTTTGTCCCGAATGACATCTAAGCATCGAAGCTTTCTGACATTTTGTCGAAGGAATCAAGCGTTTCAACATCAATACCACTTATTCCAGGATTCAAGCCAAGAAGGCATAGAACGCGATTTAAAAGAAGCCGAGCGCCCTCCTTCTGAAACCAAGAAAATTTCTTGGGTGATCGAAACAAACGAACGTCCAATTGGATTAGCCTCACTGGTTGGCATTGATTTTAACAATTTACGTGCTGAAATTTTAATTGGCATACCAAATGACCGCACTTTCGGCATGGGCCTAGAAGCAACACTTTTAGTAATGGAATTTGCCTTTTCGGTTGTTAAACTATCAAAGCTATTCAGTTATGTTTACAGTGACAACATTAAGAGTCAGCAAAATACCATGCATCTGGGCTTTCGTCAGGAAGGTTTGCTACGTTCACATGTCTTTGATCCGATTTCGAAACAACCGCTTGATCTTTTCATTAACGGTTGCTTGTCCTATGAGTTTTTCAATAATCAGAAACTAATGACCTTGGCTAATCGTCTACTCGGACGCACTCCGCAGCAACCGTCAGAAGGACAAATGCAACTAATTGGAGCGGTCAAACCAGAAGAATTAATGTTACAGATAGCAAGCGCTTTAACTGATCAGACAACTTAGATACTTTCAGTATAAGTTTGCTCGAGGGAGTTTTGGAATAAAATCTGTCACACTACTATTTGTCAGATCTGATTAACTTAACAATGTCGCAGTTACGTGCTTAAAATACAGTTATTGTTTGGCGGATTCAACTTTGAAGTGCAACTTTGTAGAGAACAAATAAACTGTCCGTGTTTGTAGCACAAGATCTGTCCGGATTATCTTAGCCCAAGGAGGGCAAGAGATGAAACGGACAGAATGGCTACAGGAGAC
>DJMI01000074.1 GCA_002435335.1 Nitrosomonas sp. UBA6494 | reverse complement strand
TGCGGGCCGCACATCGAGCAGAAATGCGCGACTTTGGCGCCTTCCTGCGGCAATGTTTCGTCGTGGAATTGCTGCGCTTTATCGGGGTCGAGGCTCAAATTGAATTGGTCTTCCCAGCGGAACTCGAAGCGTGCTTTGGATAACGCGTTATCGCGGATTTGCGCGCCGGGATGGCCTTTGGCCAGGTCGGCGGCGTGCGCGGCGATTTTATAAGTGATGATGCCGTCCTTGACGTCGTCTTTATCGGGTAAACCCAAATGCTCTTTCGGTGTGACATAACACAGCATCGCAGTGCCGTACCAACCGATCATCGCCGCGCCGATCGCGGAAGTGATGTGATCGTACCCCGGCGCGATGTCGGTGGTTAATGGACCCAGCGTATAAAAAGGGGCTTCGTTGCAATACTTCAATTGCAATTCCATGTTTTCCTTGATNNCGTCGTAAATCGAGCCGGGGCGCAAGCCGTCGCCGAGCGAGAAACTGACATCGTAGGCTTTCATGATCTCGCAGATTTCTTCGAAGTGCGTGTACAGGAAACTTTCCTTGTGATGCGCCAGACACCATTTCGCCATGATCGAGCCGCCGCGTGACACGATGCCGGTCATACGCTTCGCCGTCATCGGCACGTAAGCCAGCCGCACCCCGGCATGAATGGTGAAATAATCAACACCCTGCTCGGCTTGCTCGATCAGCGTGTCGCGGAAAATTTCCCAAGTCAATTCTTCGGCGCGCCCGTCGACTTTTTCCAGTGCCTGATAAATCGGCACGGTACCGATCGGTACCGGACTGTTGCGGATGATCCATTCGCGTGTTTCGTGGATGTTCTTGCCGGTCNNGATTCCGGGTGATTGATATTAGCCGGAATGATGGCGCGCCCGCGCGCGACTTCTGCGCGCACGAATTCCGGGGTGATCATTTTCGGTAGCGCAGCGCCAAAATCCTGCCCTGGATGCTGACGCGTCAATAATTCATGATGCTGTGCATTGAACGCTTCGACGCGTTGATTTTCACGAATGGCGATAAATTCCATTTCCGGCGTAATGATGCCGCGACGCGCATAATGCATTTGCGTGACGTTCAAACCCGATTTGGCGCGGCGCGGCTTCCGTTGTAAATTAAAACGCATATCGGCGAGCTTGGGATCTTGCAAGCGCGCTTGGCTGTAAGCGGAATTATGGCCAGCCAGGATTTCGCTATCGTTGCGTTCTGTGATCCATTGCTCGCGCAGCGCCGGTAACCCGGAACGGATATCGATCTTAACTGCTGGATCGGTATAAGGACCGGAAGTATCGTATACCCAGATCGGCGGATTGTTTTCGCCGCCCATGCTGGTCGGGGTTTCGTTTTGACGAATTTCGCGCATCGGGACTTGAATGTCGGTGCGCGAACCTTGCACATAGATTTTGCGCGAATTCGGTAACGGTTTGATCGCTGCTTGATCGACTTGCGCGGTAGCGCTGGAAAAATTTTTCTGATTTAAAACTGTAATGCTCATAAAATGATGCTCCTTAAAGATATGCCATAAAGAGCGGGAGGATGAATCCCAGCTTCCCTACGGCGGCATTATCCGCGTCAGGTAGTAAGGGACTTTCTCACCAATTCATCAGACGATACTGAAAACGGACCCCTAGCTGATGCTGTGAAGCTAATGGAAATATGAAATAATTGCAAGTCTTAAACTACAGATAAAGAATACGGATTAGAAATGAACATTGAACAAACCCGATTTAACATGGTGGCGCAACAGATTAGACCATGGTACGTTTTTGACGATACCGTACTGGATTTGTTGTATAAATTAAAGCGCGAAGAATTTGTTCCTGCCGAGCATCGCGACATGGCATTCATCGACATGGAGATTCCGCTCGGTCACGGACAAGTGATGATGACGCCGAAAATGGAAGCGCGCATCGTGCAAGAGCTTCATATCCAAAAAACCGACAAAATTTTGGAAATAGGCAGCGGCAGCGGCTATCTGACGGCATTGCTGGCGGAAAAAGGTGCGCACGTAACCAGCGTCGAAATCATTCCTGAATTAAAAACCATGGCGGAAAACAATCTGAAAGAGCATGGCATTACCAACGTTACGCTGGAACTTGGCGACGGCGCGCAGGGTTGGCCGCAACACGGGCCTTATGATGTCATCGTTTTGACGGCATCCACACCAGTGCTGCCCGATACTTTCCAAAACAATCTTAATCCAGGTGGTCGATTATTCGCGATCGTCGGTGAAGATCCTGTAATGCAAGCACAAATCGTGACATGCATTGCGCCGGGGCAATTTACCACGACGAACCTTTTCGAAACCAGCGTACCGTCGTTGATCAATGCTCGCCAACCAGTAAGGTTTTCCTTTTGAACAACTCCAAGTGCTGTTTTTTATTCCAATGCTGCCATTGCGCCGTTGTTAAAAACAGCCATACTGAGTGCTATCGGGAGTCGTTATGAAACTGCGACCACTGACCGCTGCGCTACTGCTATCGGCTGCGTGGCATTTCCCGCTGCATGCTGCCGATTTGATGACTATTTATCACGAAGCGCTGACGCAGGACTCACAGTATCGTTCCGCACGTGCTGCACACCAAGCGGCACAAGAAAAAGTCGTACAAGGTAGAGCCGGTTTTTTGCCGAGCGTTACGTTATCGGCCAATCGTACCGAGCAACAAATCAACGCCAATAATATTTTTTCGCCCGTTACCAGTACCACCACCAACCCTTCAGCGGTCACTATTCACGCCGGCGGTGTAACGATAACGGCAACGCAACCGTTGTTCCGGATGGAAAATATTATCATCTACCAGCAGTCAAAAAATGAAGTAAGTCGCGCGGATTCGCAATTCATCGTAGCGGCGCAAGATTTGATCTTACGCGTAGCGCAAGCTTATTTTGATGCGCTGGATGCGCAAATTGACGTAGAGGTCGCCGAAGCGCAAAAAAAGGCGATTTTGATACAGCTCGAGCAGGCAAAAAAGAATTTTGAAGTAGGTACCGCCACCATAGTCGATACCAACGAAGCTCAAGCACGTCATGATTTGACGATTTCACAGGAAATTGCCGCACGAAACATGCTTGAAATCAGAAAGCGCACACTGCAAAGCATCATCGATCGCTTCCCCGAGCATTTGGAAGGTACCCGGGACATTGCCGCCGACCTCGCCAAACTGCAATACGCCACGATGGATGACTGGGTTTATGCAGCAGAAAATAACAACTATACGCTGAAAATCCAAAAAACGGCATACGAAATCGCGCAACAAGAGGTCAAAAGAATCTGGGCACAGCATTACCCAACCGTCGATGCGGTTGCGCAATATAGTAATCAAACCGGTGTCGGCGGCGCGATTACCGGTCGCGGTATCGATTTGACTTCTCAATCGATCGGTATACAGCTCAATGTACCGCTATTTCAAGGTTTTTCGGTGCAATCCCGAGTTCGCGAAGCCTTGGCAATGCAAGAAAAAGCGTTGAACGATCTGGAAACCACTCGACGTAACATCGGATTACAAATTCGCCAGCAATTTCTCAATGTCACCAACGGCATCGCGCAGATCAACGCACTCAAAGAAGCGCTGAAATCCAGCCAAACGCAATTGGATTCGACAGTTCTGGGACACCAAGTGGGTGTCAGAACCGAAGTCGACGTGCTCAATGCCCAGCAACAAATGTACGCGGCCAAGCGAGATCTGGCCAAAGCCTACCACGGCTATTTGATGTCTCGATTACGGCTTAGCGCCGAAGCCGGTGAGCTGGATGAAGACCGGTTATTGCAAATCAACGCGATGCTGAAGAGATAGCTGGTTTTACCCAGATGCGTCGCCGCAAATGATAGAATAACCCGCGAAGCCAGCTAGACAGTCGCCGCTTGCCGTTCTTCGCGAACACAAGGGGAGGAAAGTCCGGGCTCCACAGAGCAGGATG
>DJMI01000047.1 GCA_002435335.1 Nitrosomonas sp. UBA6494 | reverse complement strand
TTGCAACCTTAGAACTTTAAATAACTATTCAACTAACCTATTCTTTATTGCGTATCGAATTAATTCAGAATTATTTGTCAACTTGAGCTTTTCAAGTAAGCGCGCACGATAGACACTCACAGTCTTAGGACTCAGAAACATTTCAGCAGAAACCTCTGATAATGTTTTACCAGCAGCAATTAAACAAAGAGTTTGATATTCACGATCGGACAATGTGCTATGGAGCGGCTTATCAAAATCTGAATTGATAATGTTGGCCAATTCCTCCGCTACTGCTGGACTAACATACTTATGGCCTGTCGCAACTTGGCGAATAGCCACAACTAATTGTGCAGGGGCGCTTTGTTTATTCAGATAACCAGAAGCACCCGCTTTTAAAGCGCGAATTGCAAACTCATGCTCATTATGCATACTAAGCATTAGAACCGCTAAATTAGATTTATCTTTTTTAATTTGCTTAAGTATTTCAATCCCATTCCTATCAGGCAACGAAATATCAAGAAGCATCACATCAAACTCTTGTTGACGAGCGATTTTGATTGCCTGAAACCCTGTTTCGGCTTCTCCGGTCACTTTGATATCGTCTGTTTCGCTCAATATTTGTTTTAATCCTTGGCGAACAATTGCATGATCATCAGCAATCATTACACTTATCATGATCCCTCCGGCAGCTTAGCGACGAGAAACCTTTTTGTTTTTCATCAACTCGGCTTGTGAAAAGCCTCGCAGTTTTTCTCTTATGCCATGTACATTCTCATATTGATGCTCCTGATTATTGATAGGTATCAGAATGGTAACTTTCGTGCCTTTTCCAAGCTCTCCTAAAATGTGAAAATTCCCTTTCAATTGCTGGCAACGTTCTTTCATGCCGCGTATTCCAAAAGAATTTTGCTTTTCCATATCGGCCAAATTGATACCTCGTCCATTATCAATGATTTCAAGAAGAATCAATCCGTCAATTTCAACAAGCTTGACTTCAATGCGTGATGCGTGCGCATGTTTGGAAATATTCGTTAATGTTTCCTGAAAGATACGAAAAATAGCAATCGACAAATCCGAGTCTAAAGATATTTCATCGCTACCACAGGAGACTTTGCAAGCAATACTTGTTCGATCGCTGAATTCTTTTGCTTGCCACTGCACGGCAGCAACAATACCGCAATCAAGTATTCCCGGTCTAAGATCCAATGAAATCCTACGAGTACTATCAATAACACGATCGACGAGAGATTCAATAGATTTCGCTTTCAGCTGATAAAACTCTGGAGTTCTTGCCACGCTATCGATGCAAGGAAATAATTCGCATTTAATAGCTGTTAATGTGCCACCGATATCATCATGAATCTCACGTGCAATACGCGCACGCTCTTGTTCTTTAATTTTCTGCAAATAAGATGATAACTCCGCCAACTGCTCTCGAGAATGTGCAATTTCGCGTTCCGCCAATTTATTGCGAGTAATGTTGATCATAATGCCATTCCATAGCGTCCCTATATTTGCGATTCTTCGTGGCGTTGCTCGCAAACTGATCCATTTGATATCGCTATCCCCTTTGACTTGAATACACCCCTCCCAATTCCAGGTTGCCAGTTGTTCCGCAGATGTGATCATTAATTGATAATACGAATCTTTGTCTTCCGGCAAAATCAATTCGGGAAATAACTGAGGCTTATCTATCAATCTTCGCGGAGTTAGACCCAATAACGTTTCAGTTGCATCACTCACAAAAAGATAGCTTATTTGACCTTCATCGGTTAATAAGAACTGAAAAACCACACCAGGTAAATTTGATGTAATCCCTTGAAACAAATCCTCACTTTTTTGTAGTGCTGCCTCCATAACTAAGCACTGTTGGAAATTTGCGGCCTCTCGCAGCGCTCGTCTAACCGCAGGTACTAATCGCGCAAGATTTGTAATCATCATAAAATCATAAGCACCTAGGGCCATAATGTGCTCTGCGGCTTCTTCGCCGACATCACTTGAAATCACGATCAACGGCACACTGGGAACTAGATTAGTTACAATTCTGAGCACATCCTCTGCCCCAAACTGCAACAGATCATAATTTGACAAAATCACATCCCAATCTTTGCATTGCAATTCATTTCTCAGAGCATCGATCGTGCCGACAGACACAAAATCAATTTGAAACCCACCTCGCTTAAGCGTTTGCAGTATTTGTTCCACATTCAATTCACTATGCTCAACTATTAGAACGCCTAGCTTCTCTTCATTGATCATCTCAGCTCCTCCTGCATCAAAGCGATATAGGATTTAACAGCACGATATTTAAATATGAACCCAAAAGAAAACATATTCATGCTCTACCAATAACACAGCACCAAAAAATAATTTATACCACGAATCATCGATTTAAGCCATCCAAAGCAAAAAAACATTCTGATAAAACACTAAACTTTTCGCAGCCACTTCCGATAACTGCAAACAACGGTGCAGCCTTTCTTCTTGGATTGCAAGGAAGTGCCCCACCGTAATTTAAATTAAATATTAACCGCCTAGGTTTTATACCTTCTGGATAGCGGAATAGTGAAATGGCAGAAATGCCGAAAAATTAAACAGGAGAACCCAAAATGCCACAAGTAATAAACTCAAATGTTGCTTCGCTCAACGCCCAACGTAACTTAAACTCTTCACAAACCGCATTAAATACTTCTTTGACGCGCCTATCATCCGGTTTACGCATCAATAGTGCGAAAGATGATGCAGCAGGTTTAGCAATTTCTGAAAGAATGACCTCTCAGATTCGCGGCCTCAATCAAGCTGTCCGGAATGCAAACGATGGTATCTCACTGTCACAAACGGCAGAAGGTGCATTAAGTGAGGTAGGCAATAATCTGCAGCGCATCAGAGAGCTGGCCATACAATCAGCCAATGCCACCAACAGCGCCAGCGATCGCTCGTCACTGCAAGCGGAAGCTACGCAATTAATCGCAGAAATTACCCGCGTTGCAAGCCAAACCCAATTCAACGGTCTGAACTTACTGGACGGCTCTTTTACTGGTCAGAATTTCCAAGTGGGTGCCAATGCCAATCAGACTATTACCGTAGCATCTATCGGCGATGCCCGTGCTAGCGCTTTAGGAAATAACACGCTCACCACGGACGGAAGCATTATCGGCACACAAACCGCAGCTGCTGCCACAAATACTACTAACGGTATCGCAGCAGAAACCAATTTACAGATTACTACCAATCTAGGAACAACATCTGCGATTTCATATGCTGCAGACTCCAGTGCGGAAGATATTGCGGCTGCTGTCAATATCGCAGGCGCCATTAACGGCGTTAAAGCGGATGCAACTACGACAGTTACACTTGGTAATTTATCTGCAGCAGGCACAGTTACCTTCACTTTGAATGGTCAAGTCATTTCCGCCGGTGTAGCAGATACCACCGACCTGAGTAGCTTGGTGACCGCTATCAACGGACAATTGGGTGCAACCGGCATTACGGCATCGTTTGCCAGTGGCAACAAATCAACCATTACTTTAACGCACGAAGATGGCGCCAATATTCAACTGGATAATTTTGATTCAACAGCTGCAGGCGCAACCGCTGACTTTGGCACAGCAACATTGACTCAAGGTGGTAGCGATTCATCGATTGCAACCGGAACAGTCAAATTATCAAGTGCAGCCGGGACAATGGCCATTCTGAATGGCAATGCGGATACCTTTACCACAACAGTTAGTACTTTTAATCAAGTTTCGACACTTGACATCTCTTCTGCGCAAGGAGCGCAGGATGCAATTGATGCACTGGATGCCGCATTAAGTCAAGTCAATACTTCACGCGCCGATTTGGGTGCAATCCAGAATCGTTTTTCTTCGACGATTGCCAACCTGCAAACCACATCTGAAAACTTGTCTGCCTCACGCAGCCGAATTCAGGATGCAGATTTTGCAGCAGAAACTGCCAACATGACACGCAATCAAATCTTACAACAAGCCGGTATGGCGATCTTAGCTCAAGCTAATTCACTGCCAAACGGTGTACTAGCTCTGTTACGAGGTTAATTCGAGTAACAAAAACCTTAAACGCGGAACTTAAGTATAGTTCCGCGTTTATATTGCAAGAGAGAGTATTAAAATGAACATCAATCAGCTAAATAGCAATCAAGCACTATCAGCCGTATCAGTACAATCGACAAAAAAAGAGTCGGTGACTGATTTGCACGCCGTCGTGCAGAGCAATAGTACCAACACCGCTCAATCTAACTCAGAACAGTCTGTGCATCAAGCTGCACAAAAAATCCAGGAAACCGTGAATAACTTGGCACAAAACTTGCAATTCTCTGTGGACGAAGATACAGGAAAAACCATTGTTAAGGTAATCGACACACAGACAAATGAGGTTATACGTCAAATCCCATCCAAAGAAGCGGTCGAAATCGCTCGCACATTGGAAAAAATGCAGGGATTGCTTTTTAACGGTAAAGCTTAACTATAAATAGGCAATCAACATGCTTGCATCGCCCGGAATTGGATCAGGATTGGATATCAACGGCATCATCAGCAAAATTATGGCTGTTGAAGGTCAGTCAATTGTCTCTCTTGATAAAAAAGAAGCCACGCAACAAACACAGTTAACTGCTTTTGGCACATTAAAAGGTGCGCTCTCATCTTTCCAGGGAAACTTAGCGACTCTTACCAATCCGGCAAAATTTACCGCAGTCACAGCAACAATTGCCGATACGACCTTGGCGAGTGCCAGTGCAACCGCGTCGGCCACGACCGGAAGTCACACACTAGAAATTCAATCATTGGCAGAAGCACAAAAATTAAAATCAGTTAATTATGCATCTACTACTACAGCAATCGGCAGCGGTACTTTGACGATACAATTCGGCACATATAGCGTTGGAACGTTTACATTAAACGCAGAAAAAGCAGCGCAATCGATCACTATATCCCCCAGCAATAACTCCTTATCAGGAATTCGTGACGCCATCAATAGCGCCAATGCTGGAGTAACCGCAAGCATTGTCAACGACGGTTCGGGTAATCGTTTGGTTATTGCATCCAAAGATACTGGACTTAATAACGCATTAAAAATTACTGCAATCGATGACGATGGTAACAACACTGATAATTCTGGTTTATCGCAACTCGTTTACGATGCATCAACGGGCGGCACAAGTAATCTTACACAAACAGCTGCCGCCAGTAATGCTGAACTGGTCATTGACGGTATCTCAATCAGCAAATCGTCAAACCAAATAACCGATGCTTTAGAAGGAGTTACGTTAAATTTATTGAAAGCCAATCCCGGCACCAATACAACCTTGAACTTGACGCGAGACACATCGAGTATTCAAGGTGCGATAGCGACATTTGTTAAAGCTTATAATGACCTAAATAAAACCATTTCAGACCTAACAAAATACAATCCGGACACAAAGCAAGCCTCAATTCTGACTGGCGACTCCACTATTCGCTCAATACAGTCACAAATTAGAAAAATACTATCCGATCCACTGACCGATGCTGGTGGAGGGTTAAATTCACTAACACAGATCGGCATTTCGTTCCAAATCGACGGCACACTTAAATTTGATTCATCAAAGCTGACCAGCGTTTTAAGTGACCCAACCAAAGATGTTTCCACCTTGTTTGCTTCGATTGGAAAAACCAGCGACAGCCTAGTGTCATTTGTAAAAGCCAGCGATGATACGGAAAATGGCTCATATGCCTTAAATATCAGTCAACTCGCCACTCAAGGAAAAGCTACTGGTAGTACTGCGGCAGCTCTAACCATAAATTCTGGCTCCAATGATAAATTGAATTTCATCATTGACGGAATAACCGCGAATATAACACTCGCTGCCGGCACATATACAGCATCTTCATTAGCTGCGGAAATCCAATCCAGAATCAATGGGGTATCTGCCATAGCTTCCGCAGGCACCAAAGTCACAGTCAGCGAATCTGCTGGCATTCTAACCGTCACTTCCAATCGCTACGGATCAGCATCCAGTGTATCCATCGCCGGTGGAAACGCTATGTCGGATTTGTTTGGCACACCAACACAAACCGATGGACTCGACGTCGCAGGAACTATCAATGGTGCTACAGCGACTGGTTCAGGACAAACACTAACTGCCAATGACAACGAATTAACTGTAAAAATAACCGGGGGCAGCACTGGTTCAAGAGGCACTATCGATTTTGCGCATGGATTTGCCGCCAAACTAGACAATTTCATTGATGGATTGCTAAAGGATCGCATGATAGATAGTCGCATTGATGGAATTAATGCAACAATTAAAGATATCGGTTCACAGAGAGAATCACTACAGCGAAGGCTTGAAGACACGGAAAGGCGTCTACGAGCACAATATACTGCCTTAGATACCATGTTAGCCAGCATGTCGCAAACCAGTAGTTTTCTGCAACAGCAGCTTGCAACACTATCCGGTGTAGATAAGTAAATCGATACAAACCACAAATAGAAATCACAAAACGGAGAAGAGAATGTTTACATCATCGAGCAATGCCATTTCCGCTTATCAACGCATTGGTGTTGAAACCGGAATTGAAGCAGCAGATCCACATAAACTTATATTGATGCTGTTTGAAGGTGCCCAAGAAGCTTTGGCAAAAGCAAGAATTCACATACAGCACCACGAAATTCCGGAAAAAGGAAAAATGATTTCAAAAACCATAATGATTATCGATCATGGATTGAAAGCAAGCCTGGATATAAATGCTGGCGGCGATCTAGCAGTAAAACTGCAATCATTATACGATTATATGTCCCATCGGTTATTGTTGGCCAATGTTCAGAACAATATTGAAATCGTAAATGAGGTAAATGCTCTCTTAGCAGAGCTGCACGATGCATGGAAGGCTATTGAACCACTCAACAAAACACATATGAATAGCCAAACCAACTTCAATGAAGTTAGAGCATAGCCACAAAAGAAAGGATCTATTAATAGATGGATAACACCCAAACACTCAAGACATACCATGCCATTCTAAACATGACCGGAAAAATGCTCACAGCCGCTCAAAATAACGAATGGGACCAATTAATAGTGCTCGAGCAAGAGTGCAAATTACTGACTGAATTATTGGTCGATAACAATCCAGAACCAATCCTTGATAAAGAATTACTACAAAAGAAAGTGCGGATTATCCATCAAATATTGGCCGACGATGCTCAAATCAAAGCGATAACTGAACCCTGGATGGAAAAGTTACAAGATTTACTTGAATCCAATAATCGTGCAATAAATCTGCAACAAACCTATCAATCGATTAATAATGGATAAACAATCCTCAAAAATGTATTGTTGTCGCAATATGTAGCAAAAAGACAAAATAGCCTGAAGTGTGCTTACCGTGATTCCAACTTCAATCAAAACCGACATCACTTCGCCATCACCGCAAATAAAACCTGTTGCGCCGGTATCGCCCGTAACAGCAATTCTGGATTCACAAACCCATCCTGCTGATTTCATTGAAGGTCAGAAATATTCGGCAATCATCGAGGCTCATTTATTTAATGGCAACTCCCGGGTTCTAGTGGATGGTAAGTTACTACAAATGAAACTGCCGGAAAATTTTCAGCCTGGAAAAAAATTGGAACTTGTTTTTATATCGCACAAACCGGACCCTCAGTTTCTAGTTCTTAATCAGCCACAAAATGACATTAGCAACAATAGCGCATCCATAAGCCCAACTGGTAGATTTCTAGGCATTCTGATGCAAGACACACTCAAACAAGGCAGTCTCATTGCGAACAGCACCAACAATCAACATGCCGCCACACCAACACCCATCAGCTCACAGCCAGTTTCATCCGGTTTATCGATAAATAGCATGGAATTACCCGGTTTATTACAAAAAGCAATTACGCAAAGTGGTTTATTCTATGAATCTCACCAAGCACAATGGATTCAAGGAGAAAATACGCTTGAAAACTTACAACAAGAGCCTCAAGGGAAATTGCTAATGCTTGCATCATCCGAAATAGCCACTTCTAAAGCTGCTCTGACTACATCGATGAATCCTGAAATACCGATACACAGTCAAACAATTCCTTTTGTGCAGCAACAGCTAAATACCCTGGAAACTGGGCATTTGTTTTGGCGTGGAGAAATTTGGCAAGGCCAAATAATGGATTGGGATATTTATGAAGAGCCAAGGCGTGATGAAAAAGAAAGCTCGCAACAAGATCAACCTCAGCAGTGGCACACACAAATACGACTCTCTTTGCCGCAGCTCGGGGATATTACAGCATCGATAGCGTTGAATGCACAAGACGTTCATATCACACTGAGCACCCTTCAGCCAGCAACTGCTGAGCTGCTAAAAAATAACCAAACACCGCTGACAACTGGTATGCATTCTGCAGGTATCAAGATTCATACGCTCGAAATTAAGCACAACGACAATGAATGATTCATACTTATCCGCTGTAGCACTTGCTTATCGTGAAGAACAGATTGCTCCCAAAGTAATCGCCAAAGGTCGCGGCCTCATCGCGGAAGAAATTATTCGTCGTGCCAAAGAAGCAGGAATTTACGTACATGAATCAAGGGAATTGGTCGCTTTATTAATGCAGGTTAATCTCGATGATCGCATTCCCCCTCAGCTTTATGTCGCTGTCGCTGAGTTACTAGCATGGCTTTATCGCTTAGAGCAAAGCAATACAGTCACAAGAGAAAATCAATAATTGCTCAAAAGATTTTGGAGGGTAATTTAGCCATGCAAGAATTACATCATGAAATAAACGTTACCAATAAATTGGAACC
>DJMI01000128.1 GCA_002435335.1 Nitrosomonas sp. UBA6494 | reverse complement strand
TGTGGGCGGGCTGGATGCTTACGAAGAAATAGCGAATAATCAATTCTCTTGTTATCAACAAAATCTTGAATGTGCTTCTTCATTCATTGAGCATTATCACCGGAATATTGATTTATTGGATTCAATGAATGGAAATATCTTTCCATATGGATTCTTGATAACGCTTGTTATTTTGGGTATTGCGTTTTTTTTGTCATTACAGATCAATGCCAATCTCTTTTCCATGCATTCTTTTTACCGAAACCGTTTATCCAATGCCTATCTTGCCGCCAGTAATAGGCAGGATAAACATGGAAATTGTACCGTCAGAGATTCTGACATCGGTACGCATCCCACCGATGCGATTCCATTAAGTGCGTTAGCCGACACGAAGCCGTATCTGATCATCAATACAGCACTAAATCTTGTGGGTGGGAGGGTTGCGTTGGAGTGGCAAGATCGTAAAGCCGCTTCTTTTATGATGTCTCCTTTGTACTGCGGGTATGCACTCAACAGCATGGATAATTCACCGAAAGAATACTTCCAATGTACGCATTCGTATGCTTATCGAAATATCACAGCTTATATCGGAAAGAAAGAAACACCCCCCAATGAACATTATCTGAAACTGGATTTGGCAATGACCATTTCAGGTGCGGCGGGTAGTCCTCTAGGAGGCTTTCATACCCAACCGGGTGTTTCCATGTTGATGGCATTGGCTGGCGTTCGTTTGGGTTGGTGGTTATCAAACCCTGCACACACTAACTATTGGCAAGGGGATGATTGGGGAATATGGTGGAAGAAAGATAAAACCTGGCAATTTAAATCGGATACCCCTTTGCTGACAACTTTTCCCAAAGAAATGATGGGTAGTGCTGATGATCAAGGGGAAAAGGTCTATTTGAGCGATGGCGGTCATTTTGAAAATCTGAGTATTTATGAATTGGTGCGTCGCCGCTGCGCACTGATTGTTGCAAGTGATGCCGGGGAGGATGATTCATTTAGTTTTGATGATTTGGCCGGCTCGATTCATCGGATAAGAGTCGATTTCGGTGTGGAAATTGAAATAAACGATATTGCTAAGCTTCGTCCGCAAATAACGCCTGGAAAGACTACTTCGAAAGAATTTCCGGCACAAGATCGATTCAGCACGCAAAATTTTGTACTTGGGAAAATCAAATATGGCAGTAGTGAAAAACCAGAATTTAAAGCTGAGGAAGACGGTATCTTGATCTATCTTAAATCGTCACTTCCATTGTCGGCAAAGTCACGCGGAATTGATGTTTTGAATTATGCGGCAATGAATCCGCTTTTTCCTCACGAATCAACCATGGATCAGTGGTTCAGCGAGGATCAATTTGAGGCTTACCGGAAAATTGGTTTTTTAATTGGTGAAGATGTCGTGCCGGTGATCTATGCTAAATTGGTTTGTATGTATGATTATCAAGTGAAATGCATTCTGAAGAATGAGGCAACTTTCTCGGGAAAGGTTGTCGATGTCGTCAATTCTGGCGGCTGGTGCGTATGTTTAAAGATCAATGGCGATGATTCGCAAAAACAAATCGAGTTGACGCAGATTGCTAAATTGGAAGTTTTGACACCGAATGCACGGTTTAGTGAGGTGGTTTTTGATTGATTCTTTATGTTTCATTGCTTCATCGATGTATGCGATAAAGCGTATGGTTTTAGCATGAAGGTTTTTATTTTGGTTTGGTGCAAGAATCCTGCTAATGCTGAGAATTCGTTGCTAACTTTTCGTACGTTGCGTACCGGTTTTCCAACCGCCGAGGTAGTTGTTTTCGATAATTGCAGCATCATCGGTGATGCCGTCCGGCAGCATTGCCGAAAAGTGGGGGCACAATACATTCATCTCAACCGGGAAATCCGTCACCATGACTATTTGCACTCGATCTTGTTGAAGGAGAAGCAGGCGATTTTAGTGGATCCCGACATCATTTTTTGGGAAAACCTCGAGCACTGGGATTTTTCCGCTTTTCTGATGGCGGGGCGATTAATACCTAACTTTTACGATAAGTATACCCGCTGCCATACGGTCAGCCGCTTACATACGAGCCTGTTGTGGTTGCCGGATTTGGAGAAAATGCGTGAAATTTTTGCCAAACGTGCGCCGCGCTACTTCGACCCGGTTATGCATCAAACAGCTTTGGTCGGTTCCGAGTGGGTTTTCTGGGATACTTTGGCGGGGCTCTATCACATGTTCAAAGACCGAGCGTATGGTTTTGGCGAACAAGAGCTTAATGCATACGATCATTTGTTTTGCGGTACGCATTTGGATCAAGTGATTAACGCCATCGGCAGTGATTCGATCATAGCGCAAGGCGCTCACCTGGCAAGAACCGATATTCAGTCGCTTAAGGGGTATTGGCGGCAGCAGGACCAATACTTTGCTGCCAGTCCGAGCCGGTTTTTGGACCGGCTGTTTAACCAAGGTATCACGTGAAAATACATTTTTTATCGTGCGGTGCGCTTATCGATCGAAGCGCACCGCACGGTGATTGAGGCAATACAACGCGGAATATTACGGTGCAGGTGGTTTAGGTTCGATTGCGAAGGCGGCCGTGTCACTGCGGTCATATTCTTCCAATCTTCGGTTGCCGTTAGTGTGCGTAGCCCTGACGTAAAGATTTTCCGCAAAAGCAGCTTTGTCACATATACCGAGCATGGCCGAGACATCGACATTTTTGGTGAATACATTGCTGGCCACAGAATAGCCGTCGTGTGCTTGCGTGACATACCCGTCGGTATCGGTCGGTCCCGCAGAATGACCGTTGCCTTTGACTACGTTGAAGCTATAGGTGGCAAAATTTTGCGGGTGGCTTGCAATGAATCCGAGCGTAACTTTGCTACTGTCCTTGTTTTTATATTGCCCAAAACCGCATAGGTTCTCGGTTGGACTGCCATCGACCAATGCATCGTTGATTTCGGCGTGACAATGATCATTATCGATGCGCATCGCGAAGCGAAATCCGATAGCCTTGTTTGCTCCGTTCAGCAGCAAATAATTTTCCGGTCGGCCAAAAGCGGTTATGGTCGGAGCATCCGGCGGATTGGATAGCTCGCCTATTTTTTTGTCGACCACAAAAATATCTTTGTCTAACGGCACCACATTGCCACTGGCGTCCAGCAATTCGAAAATGAATTCGTATAACCCGTCGTTTAAGCTCAGCGAGTCGACATTGACGCTGTAGGTGTCTTGATTCCATTCGGCGGTGGGTTCCGTCGGTATATCGATCGATGCTTCTGCATGTGGTATGCGGAAAATGTTGCCGTTGGGAGACGGCTCCGGCCCCAATTTGAACGAGCCGGTATAGAAAACCGTATCGCCATCCGAATTTATTCGTTCATAGGTATAACCCTTGTAGACGGCACCCTCAAAATGATGCTCGGTATCCGACACGTTGCTGAGATTGGCGTTTTTGATTTGACGGTATTTCCAGCGGTAATGTGTAACGCCGGCGGACGGCAGGCCGCTGCCGAATTGGACTACGAACGGGAACGAATTGCCGAAAGGACTGACATAGTGACCTTGATCGTTCTGCGTCAAGCCGACAGCATTGACGATATGCGCGCTGGCAGCGGTATTTTGTTGAATATTACGTATGGAAACACCGTTGTTGACGCGTTTCATCCACACGACTTGCCCAGGTAGCGGTGCGCATTCACACGGCTGAACGCGGTTATCATGGATACTGATATTGATTTCTGTGCCACATGGATAATTCCAATGCGTTCCACAAGCTTTTGCCGGTTTGTAAACGGTTTCCCAGGAGCCATTGATGTTCGCTTCTATCCAAATGTAAATATCGGGTTGGTCTCCGGAATCAAGGTAAAAATAAAGATGCTCGAAGCGACCGTAACAATCGGTTTGAACCGTGGCGATTTCATCGCAATGGTAGAGAAACGGCCATCTCCTCGGAAACAAACACAAGTAAGGAAGGAAAACCTGGAAGTTATTGAGCATTAGCTTTCTGATATTTGCTGCCGAATTATTGGTCAAGCTCAAAATGAATTGATCCTGAGTTATCGATTGTTTTTGCGCTTGCAAGCGGTTAGTTAACAATGCATTCGCTGATCTAGCTGTTCGCGTGCTGACAGGGCCGATCGGATCTGGAATCGGGTCCGGAATCGGAAACGGTGGAAATTTCTCGTGGACGATGATATCTAAAATTCTGTCGCGGATATCGATAATTTCCCAGTCCGGAATTTTCGGTAGAATCAATTCAAGTCGATCCACTTCGCAAATATGCACGCGAAGATTGCAAACAGGTAGAACCTGGGAAATGCCATCGATAATGAAATTTTTACTGACTGTGCCGGCAATGTGACAGAATCGAAAAGGAAAATCGATAATGTCGGGTATTTGCAGTAAATCGATGACATTTCCGTTACGTAGATGGATGGTCGGCTGATAAGCGCCCGCACGTTGCAACAAGCGCTCGTTCACTTTTCTTTTTCTCATCATTTCCGGCAAGTCGGGGGCAATATAAATTTTTGCTTGCCCATGCAACAACTTGCTGTCGATTGTTAATTTGGCTTGCCCGTTCTTTATTGATTGCTTTTCGAGTAAATTGCCCTGCCTATCGACGACCCAGGCAAGCAGGCCATTGGATTTTGCAATGAGATCTTTGGGGACTTGAATGATTACTGGATTGATATTTGTTGGTTTCATGATGGCGCTCCAAAAGTTAAGGTTTGGAAATGGCATGACAGTGTTTATTCACAAACCGGCTTTCTTCTTTGAGGAGGCTTAAATTCGCTAGATTGCCGTGCCTCGCCTCAGTTAGGGAATGATTTGTGCCAAACAAAGCAAGCTGACAGAGATGCAATCAAAATATAAATTAATTACATCTTAGTTAAAGTATAGAATTTGTATGCGAATTATCGATTGAGGAAGCGTGTTGCTATGTGATTTTTATCACAGGGACAAGCAGATGAAAGATCGTTGATCAAGATAAAGACTGCTCGGCAATCGAACATCAAACAAAAAGCCGTCGATTCTGTAAAGAACCGACGGCTTTTTGAGTTTTGTGTCAGATCGATATCGCTTCTTTTAGAATAGAATCATATCGATCTGATGTCGTTTGAAATGTTACTGTACAGGATTTAACTGAGCGGCAGTCAAGCTGGCTTTCCATGAATCCGGCAGATTTTGTACCCAACCATTGTAAATGTTTGGAATTGCATAGATTCCTTGACCGCCCATGCCGGCCAAGCTGGAAATAGTATCGTCACTTGGTACACCATTGCCTGCTACCAGAGAAATACGTCCCGCTATTGCGGCATCGGCAAAATTTCCATCGTTGTTTGGATCCGGATCAACGATGATCAGTTGATTGGAAAATTTACTGGTTACATAAGCGTAATATCCGCCGCCGCTCTTGGCACCGAAATTAACACCGTGGCAACCTGGATCGCAGGGCAGCATTGCGACGACTTTATCTACAGAAGTATCCAGAATGGTAATCGTACCGCCGGTATTGGCGGTAACGACAACGCGTCCGGTCGGATCAACCGGCGTTTGGATCGGCAATACACCTGCCGTAACCAGGCCGTCGCCGTCGCGATCTTTCAATGTCTCCGGACCGGTCGGGCTGATTGGATCGTAATCCGCCAGTAGTGCGATGGTTTTNNACCTACACCGATTGCAATCGGATGGGGTGCTTCGGGGAATACACCGCCTGTTTTGGGGCGGGCGATGATTGCACCGTTACTGCTATCGTAAATGCCGACATCGCTGGTATTGATATTCGGCGTAACGATTTTTCCGTCCGGTGTAATCCAATGACCATGTGGATTGGCCGGTGTTTGGCCAGGACCTTGAGTCGGCATCATGAGATCCGGTGTGGTCGTTCCTGCAGGAATTCTGACCACGCCATTCTCGCCGTTGATCGCAACCGTAATATCGTCTGTGGCCGGCAACGTCATCACATGCGACGGCGTATCGCCGACTTGAATGTTGTGCAATAAAGCGCCACTGGCACGATCGATCATGGTCAACTTGGTATCGAACCATTGTGTTTGATACACGATGGATTGATCTCTGTTGCTCCACATATTATGTGGATTGTTCATATTGATGCTGGGTAGTGCAATTTTCCGCTTCAGCGTCCAATTGCTTGCATCCAAAACGGTAATCGTGCCCGGTTTGGTTTTTCCCGCTGTTTTTTCGAATTGCGTATTGATCCAAACCTCGCCAACACCCGGAGTTGTCGGGTTAGACAGCGCTGGTAATGCAACATCTTGCCCATAACGAGATTCCAGAACATCTCTTAAGTTTACAACCGCACCACCGGTAATTCTAACGGGAACATTGGCGTATTTTGCATGCCATGGAGCCGCAGAAGTGTAGTCCAGCCAATTGTTTTGAGAT
>DJMI01000172.1 GCA_002435335.1 Nitrosomonas sp. UBA6494 | reverse complement strand
GGGCGCCAGGGATATCCGTATCGAACGCTTATCCGGCCAGCAAGAGCTGACTATCAATATCGACCGACGCGCCATTGCACGTCACGGCATCAATGTTTCCGACGTCAACGAATTGATTGCTACAGCAATTGGCGGTAAAGCGGTAACGCAGGTTTTTGAGGGTGAACGCCGCTTCACGCTGTTGTTGCGTTTTCCCGAGCATTTCCGACATGACGTGGAAGCAATCAAGGATTTGTTGTTGCGCCCGGTCAATTCCGATCCGAGAAATGGTGGAGCAATCCAAGGCGGTGCACTGGTTCCGCTCAGCGCCGTGGCCGACATCAAAGTGATTGACGGACCGGCGATTATTTCGAGAGAATTTGCCAAACGGCGCGTGGTTGTCGGCGCCAATGTCTATGGCCGCGACATGGGCGGATTTGTTGAAGAACTGCAACAACGGACTGCAAAAGAAATTAAATTGCCATCTGGTTATTATTTCGTTTGGGGTGGACAATTTGAAAATATGCAACGCGCGATGGCAACGCTTGGCGTGATCGTGCCGATCACATTGGCGGCAATATTTTTCCTATTATTCATGCTGTTCAATTCGGTCAAACTGGCAGTGTTGATTTACTTAGTGTTGCCATTTGCATCGGTCGGCGGTGTGGTCGGTTTATTTGTTACCGGCCAATATCTGTCCGTTCCGGCATCGGTGGGATTTATTGCCGTGTGGGGCACTTCGATTCTGAATGGCGTGGTGTTGATCTCGTTTGTGCGCGAACTGCGCGAGAAAGGCTTCAGTGTGGAAGACGCTGTCAGAAAGGCCTGTGCGCAACGCTTTCGTCCGGTCATGATGACCGCCGCTACCACGGTGCTCGGCTTGGCACCGTTTCTCGCTGCTACTGGATTGGGATCGGAAGTTCAGAAACCGCTTGCAATTGTGGTGATCTGTGGGCTGACAACCGCAACCATGATGACCATGGTGGTAATGCCGATGCTCTACCGCTGGTTTGATGACGAGCCAAAATCCCGGCCATCTGACTCAGTAGAAAAAGTCCCTTCTCTATGAAGTTTATGAGTTGATCGACGGGCTTATCTTGCAGCGTTAAATTGCGCTACAAAAACAGGGGGCTTGCTTGCGACAATCTGCTTTCATCCACGTCAGTATGAGGCTGTATTTTGATTAAATTAGACAGATTTGTGTGGCGGGCTTATATCGGATGAGTTGTTTTCTTTTGTGGGTGCCGCTAAGCGAGCACCGTCAATTTCCGAATCTTTATCTTCTACCGGATGCGCCGAATTGACAGGTATTTTTGCGTGCGAGTGCAGATTCAGATGTAGCGCTGCTTTGGCAAGCAAATGCGCGCTTACCGGTGCGGTGATAAATAAGAATAATGTAATCAGGACTTCGTGCAGACTCACACCGGCATCTCGGCTACTAAAGAACACCGCCGATGCGATTAAAAGGCTGCCGACTCCCAGGGTTGTTGCTTTAGTCGGTCCGTGCAGGCGCATATAAAAATCCTTTAACCGCAAAAGACCTAGTGAACCGATGAAAGTAAAGATAGCGCCGGTCAGGATCAAAAGTGATAGAAAATATTCCAGCATGGTTTACTCGATAATATCGCCGCGTAATAAATACTTGCACAGTGCAACTGTGCCGATAAAACCCATTAGAGCGATCAACAAGGCTGCTTCAAAAAATAATGCGTTACCCAGATGAATACCCAGCAACATCAATAATGCGATGGCATTCACGTACAAAGTGTCCAGCGCCAAAATCCGATCTGGCGTGCTGGGTCCGCGTAACAGGCGCCAGCAACACATACCGACAGCCATTGTTACTAATCCAAACGCCACGGTAATTGCGAAATCTAGCATTGCTCGAAAATCTCCCTTAATGGACGTTCATAGCGATCCTTAATGACCGCAATCAGATTATCCGGATCATTCTCGCTGAGCACGTGAACCAATAAATGGCGACGATCCTCGGATAAACGTGCCGATACAGTTCCGGGGGTCAGCGTGATACTGTTGGCGAGTAGACTGATAGCCAGACTGGAAGTTAAATCCAACGGCAATTCAATAAAAACCGGCTTGAGCCGGTCCGGATTGCCCAGGATCAACCGCGCAACGACAAAGTTAGCAACGATAATATCGTACAACAGTACACCGGTATATCGGACTAAAGTAAATGGTTTACGAATGGTGACTCGCTCCGGCCAGAAACGTAGGGTCAATAAAGGTATTGTCCAGCCCAGCAATAATCCGAGAAGAATCTGCCCGGGCGCAATACTGTTTGTCAGTAATAACCAGAGACCAGCCAATAACGGAGATAAGATTGGATGGGGCAAAAAACGCGAGCGCATTGTCATCTTGCAGTACCTAATACGGATTGCACATAGCCTTCGGGCTGCAACAGCTGATTGGCCGTGGCCAATGTAAACTCACTGACAGTGCCGGCTCCAATCGTTAAAGCCACGCATAAAGCCAGCAAGCAAACTACTATCGCCAAGCTGCTGAAACCGGACGTTAATTTTTGCTGAGAACCAGTTTCGTTGTTGGTAGTGGTATGGGGTGTTTGCGGTAATTGCGCACGGTAAAACAGCATACTGCCACTTCGTGCCAGTGCAATGATTGTGAGCAAGCTGGTAATCAGCATGGCACCCATAATCCACGGTAAAGCGGCATGAGGAATGGCCGCCTGCAAAATCAACAATTTCCCGACGAAGCCGGATAACGGCGGAAGTCCTGCGATCAAGATCGCAACTATAAAAAAAAGTGTACCGGTAATTCGATGATACGCAATTACCGGGCCTGGTTCAAACCGGTCACTCATCTCTGAACGACGCGTAGCGACAATGTCGGCAAGTAAAAAGAACGCCGCCGCTGCAAATGTGGAGTGAGGCAGATAAAACAATCCGGCGGCGATGCTGGTGTGGGTATTAATACCAAAAGCGATGAGCAGCGTGCCGATTGATGCAACCACCAAATAGGCGATCTGCTGCCGTAGATGCGTGCTCGCCAGAACACCGAGCACACCCGCTATCAATGTCGCCAAGGCTAATGGCAGTAACCATGGAGCTATCAAATCGGCAACGCTACCGGCTTGTGAGCCGAAGATCAGGGTATAAATCCGCAGAATGCTGTAAGCCCCGACCTTGGTCATGATTGCAAATAAGGCGGCAACCGGCGCTGTGGTATACGCATAAGCCGCCGGCAACCATAAATAAAGCGGTAGCAACGCAGCCTTAAGTGCGAAAACTGCGAAAAGCAGTAAACCCGCGGTGCGAATCAACGCAACATCCTCATCAGCGGCACTAGCGGCTTTAACGGCAAGATCCGCCATATTCAGTGTTCCCAGCAAGCCGTATAACGTTCCGACGGCAAATAAAAACAGTGTTGAGCCAACCAAATTAATGATGACAAAATGTAACCCGGCCATCGTGCGTAATCGCCCACCGCCATGCAGCAGTAAACCATAAGAGGCAAGCAGCAGAATTTCAAAAAACACAAACAGATTAAATAAGTCACCCGTAAGAAATGCACCATTCAGACCGAATAATTGCAACTGAAATAATGCATGAAAATGCGGGCCATCGCTATCCGTACCCTGGATTGCGTAAAGTAGCGCAAACAATGAGACTAATGAAGTAATAAGCAACATCCAGGCAGCCAGGCGGTCTGCGACCAGCACGATGCCGAAAGGCGGCGGCCAGTTTCCGAGTTCGTATACCAGAATCTCGCCTTCATTGACGATATCGAGCAGATACCCTGTTAGAACCACCAGAATGCTCACCGATACGACACTCACGGCACGCACTGTTTGCAAGCTCTGTTTTTGCAGCAGCAATAACAGTGCACCTAGCAATAGCGGACAGATAACGGGGAGTATCGCGATATGACTGATCATGATTTATGCTTTCCATCGACATGATCGTTTCCCATTTCAAGATATGCTTTGAGGGATAACACGATGACAAAGGCGGTCATGGCAAAACTGATCACAATGGCGGTGAGCACCAATGCTTGTGGCAACGGATCCGCGTATTCCGTAATATTCTCTGCAATGATAGGCGGTTTGCCGATTGTGAGCCGGCCCATTACCAGCAAAAACAGGTTTACTGCATAGGATAAAAACGTTAAACCCAGAACAACCGGAAACGTGCGATTCCTTAGAATCAAATAAACACCGCAGCCTGTGAGTGTTCCAATCAAGATCGATACCAGTGCTTCCATTAGCGGATTCTCTTTCTGACGTGATTCGTATGACTCTCTTTATGAACAAGGCCCAGATAAACCAGGATCAACAGCGTGGTGCCGACAACAACCAAATAGACACCCAAATCAAAGGCCATCGCTGAAGCCAGTTCGAATTCTCCAATTACCGGCCAATTCAGATGACCGAAAGTGGATGTCAGAAAGGGATGATCAAATACCCAGCTTGCCAGACCTGTCAAGGCTGCAATCAGTAACCCGGCGCTAATCACAGTGTGCATGTTGATGGTTAAGCGTGTTTGTGCCCAACTAACGCCATTAGCCAGATATTGCATGATCAATGCTACCGCGGTAATCAATCCGGCTATAAATCCGCCACCGGGTAGATTATGACCGCGCAGCAAGATGTATATTGATACGAGGAGTGCTAAAGGCAACAGCAACCGCACAAATGATGCCATGATGAGCGGATGCATATCGTTATCCCAAGGACGTCCTTGCTGATCTGCTTCCGAACCGGATAGCTTTAATTGGTGCAACATTGCAAATATGCCCAGTCCGGCTAATGCCAATACGGTGATTTCTCCCAGCGTGTCATAGCCCCTGAAGTCGACTAGAATGACGTTCACGACATTGGTGCCGCCTCCGCCTGGTACGCTGTTGCTCATGAAGTAATCTGCAATCGTCTGATAAGGCCGGGTTAATACGGCCCATACCAGTAAACCCACGCCAGTGCCGGCCCCCACCGCGATCAGTGCATCGCGGCTACGCGCTGTTTGACTGGATTCTTTGGGCGAGTATTGTGGTAAGAAATAGAGCGCCAACAACATCAGCACAATAGTTACCACTTCCACGGATAATTGCGTAAGAGCCAAATCCGGCGCGGAAAATTTGACAAAAACCAGCGCCACGCCCAAACCTACTGCACCCAACAGGATCAGTGACACCAAACGTTGCCGGTGCATAATGACGGTTCCAAGCGCCGCAATTATCAAAATGATGGTTATCAGCAAGCTGACGGCATCCATAGGTAACAACACGCGGTTTCCGGTTAAAGCGGGTGAGCTATCGATAAAGCTTGTCACACCGAGTGTCATAATGAAAAGCATGAACACCAGCACCATTCGTTGCAAAGAATTGGCATTGAGTAATCGGGTTATCTGACCGGCGATTTTAAACAGCAAGTCAATCAGGGAGTTATAAAACGATTTGAATTCAAGACGGTTTCCTATATGATCGTGCAACACCGACAGCGGCCTACGCCCCAAGTAAGCCAGGATACCGCCGGTAAGCGCAATAATACTCATCCATACCGCCGGGTTAAAACCATGCCAGATTGCAAGGTCATGATCGGGAACCTTCTCCTGCAGGACGCCGCTGGCCGCTACGCCCAGAATCGGTTCAACGGTAAGCGCTGGCAGCATACCGACCAGCAAGCATATGGCAACCAGCAATTCCACAGGCACTTTCATCCAACGGGGCGGCTCATGGGGCGTCTTAGGCAAATCAACCGGTGTGCCATTGAAAAACACCGTATGAATGAAGCGTAATGAATAAGCCACGGCAAAAATGCCGGCAAGGGTGGCTGCAGCGGGCATCAACCAACCCCACGGTTGATTGATATGATGCAGTGTTTCAGCAAAAAACATTTCCTTGGATAGAAAGCCATTGAATAGCGGAACACCGGCCATAGAAGCCGCGGCTACCATGGCTAGTGATGCAGTATGCGGCATAAATTGCCATAGTCCGCGCAGGCGGCGCATATCCCGCGTGCCTGTTTCGTGATCGATAATTCCCGCGGCCATGAACAAAGATGCTTTGAAAATGGCATGATTGATAATATGAAAAACCGCTGCTACCGCCGCCAGCGGTGTATCCATGCCAAAAAGCAAAGTGATTAAACCCAGGTGACTGATCGTTGAGTAGGCGAGCAATCCCTTCAGGTCGTGTTCGAACATAGCAATGTAGGCGGCGATGAGCAGGGTTGCCAAACCGGTCATGCTGACCAGCCAGAACCATTCCGGTGTGCCCGACAAAGCGGGATACAAGCGGGCAAGCAAAAACACCCCGGCTTTTACCATGGTGGCTGAATGCAAGTAAGCTGATACCGGTGTGGGAGCCGCCATCGCATTTGGTAGCCAAAAATGAAACGGGAATTGCGCGGATTTGGTGAATGCGCCCAGAAGAACCAGGATTAGCATCGGCAGATACCATGGATGCTGCGAAATGCTATCGCCGGAAGCAAGAATCACAGACAAATCATAACTGCCGCAGATTTCACCCAACAACAAAAAACCGCCAAGTAAAGCCAGTCCGCCACCACCGGTCACGGCTAATGCCATGCGTGCGCCACTGCGGGATTCGTGCCGCTGCTGCCAGTAACTGATAAGAAGAAAAGAAGATAAACTGGTCAATTCCCAGAAAATCAGTAATTGGATTATGTTTTCTGATAAAACGATGCCCAGCATGGAACCCATAAACATCATCAGATATGCATAAAATCGCCCCATGTCATCTTGCTCGGATAGGTAATACCGCGCATAGATTATAATCAGTATGCCTATGCCAAGAATCAATAGGGAAAACAGCAAGCTTAATCCATCAAGCCGGAACGCGAAATCCAATCCAAGCATGGGTATCCAGCGCCAACGTTGTATGACTGTTTGTTCTGCAAAAACATCAGCAATTGATGGGTATAAAAAAGCCAGTGCAAGCAATGTTACGACGCCGGCACCCCATGCCGAATACAGTCGTCCAAATCGCGAAATGTAAGCAACAAAAATACCTCCAGCAAAGGGTATCAGAGCGACTAACAGTAAATTCATAAAAAAAGATTAACCAGCTTGTTGGAAACCAGTTTGTTCAACAAACGAAATTTCATTTGGTAGCTATAAATTTAACGATGCTTAATCAGATCAAAAAGGAAATGAAATGCGCCTAATGATAGCATTATTGTTCAAACCAATTGCGCATTCGATATTCGATTCCATAACGATATCGAAAGAGACATTGAATCATTGATAAAAAAACGATTTGCTGCTTTGTCGAGCACTGGCAAATTTCACCGATTATTATGAAATATTTCATTCTTTCCATCGTCTATCATTGCAGTTAACATTATTCAACTCATAGATATATATATACATTTCTCTATTAAATTATTGTTCAAGGTCTGACAAGAAAAGCCGGATACGTTGCGCATTGACCCCTAGATCCCCTTTGCCGACCCGTGAAGCCGAGCGCATATCCACAAGGGTAATGTCATCTTCCGCGCGAATATGTATTACCACATCATCCTTAAACCCCATAAGCGGGGTTGTATCGACTGCTTCGATTCTGCCATTGGCAGCAGAGACGGATATCACTTCCCAGCCTCGCTTCTTGACCAATTCGAGTGCCCGCTCAAATGTACGATCAGCAGAAGCTTCGATAATCAGAGGACCAATATCGGGATAACTCTCTTGTTGCAGTGTAGAAAGATTAGCAGGCTCCGATCGGCTCAAAGAATTATGCGTTTCATTGCGAAGCGCTTTAATGGCGATGAATTCCGGAGGATTCGCAAGATCCGTAGAAATATCGTGAATCATCGGTTTTCCTAAACCCGCTGCTATTTCAACAATAATCGGTGCAACCACGAGCAAGCCTAAACTTGATCCAGCCATTGTAGAAGTAATATCAGGTTCGTTAGCCTGCTTTGCGCGCCAAGTCCCGATTGATCCGAGCACAATGGCGAGAAAGCTTGAAACCGCAGTTATCGCAAGTCCCGATAAGGCAACCTGATAATCAAACAAGCTCAAGCGATGCCCAAGTATCGACAACGCAGCGATTCCTAAGGCCAGTACAGCCAGCTTTAAACTCCAGGCCGAAAAATCAAATGATTTTTTAGCTATTGATACATTTTTAATGTGCAAACTTTTGTTCTTAGTCTTAACTGTTCTCATAATGATGAAGCCTAGGTTAAAAATTTTTTATGCGTAACAATGCTGCATTATTGATACATCGTCAATGAATGCGCGACGATGCCAGAGATAAGTTTGCGCATCAATGCATTGAAAGGATAGTCGAAATGAATGCAGTTAAATCTGCAACGATGCGCCTGCATCAGTCACCAGGGAAGCGCCGAATTGATACCGTATCAACTACGTACCCTATTCTCAAAACGACAAATACGGTTAATTCAGCGCTGTTTTTCTTGCTGTTCGATTAAACTACAGAGTAATAAATACTTTGATTTCCATTTCATGCTTATTCGTCGAGTTGATATCTTAACGCTTTCAACATTATTTCCGGATCATCGTCGACGAAATAATCACTGGACTGATCCAATTCATCAATCAAACCGATAACCCGGCTATCCGGAATCATGCCGTCGGCCAGAACACTGTCATCTTCCATTTCGATTAAGTGTAATTCCTCGGAATATTCAGACGCAACTTTATGTTTCATCATGGTAAGCCTCCTTGGAGTAGTGATTTAACAAACAAACCTTGCAGATTTGCAGTAAACCACAAAATCAAAAAGGTCAAATTCCAAGGAGAAGCAAATTTTTCCCGCAATTCAGCAATTTGAATGCCATATAAGCTAAAACGATTACAGCAATTCTTTAGAAAGCCTAATGCATTCTGGGCAACATCCCCTTCAATCCCCGCATCATCTTAGCCATGCCGCCCTTATTCATCATTTTCATCATTTTTTGTGCTTGCTCGAATTGCGCCAATAATCGATTGACTTCTTGTACCGTGACACCGGCGCCTGCCGCAATTCTGCGTTTACGTGAAGCTTTCAGAATTTCCGGCTTGGCACGTTCTTCTTTGGTCATTGAATTGATAATGCCTTCTGTGCGATTGATAATTTTATCGTCCACTTTGACATTTTGTGCGGCTTGTGTGAGCTGTGCGGGCAACTTGTCCATCAATGCGCTCATTCCACCCATATTGCGCATCTGCTGAAATTGTGCTTTAAAATCATTCAAGTCGAAACCTTTGCCCGACTTCATTTTCTTCATCAGCTTCTCAGCTTCTTGCTGATCGGCACTACGTTGCGCTTCTTCGATCAATCCCAGTACGTCACCCATACCGAGAATACGTGATGCCATCCGATCCGGATGGAATACTTCCAATCCGGTCAATTTTTCTGCAACCCCGGCAAATTTGATCGGTTTGCCGGTAATATGTTTAACCGATAACGCCGCACCGCCGCGCGCATCGCCATCGAGCTTAGTCAGAATCACACCGGTTAACGGCAGCGCATCAGAAAACGCTTTTGCGGTATTGACCGCGTCCTGGCCCTGCATCGCATCGACCACAAAAAAAGTTTCGATCGGTTTCAGCAGCCACTCCAATTCAGTGATTTCCTGCATCATCGCTTCGTCAATGCCCAACCGACCGGCCGTATCGACGATCACCACGTCAAAATGGTGACGACGGGCATAATCCAGTGCCGATGCACCGATTTCTCCGGGTTTCTGTCCATCTTTCACCGGGAAAAAATCGGCGCCTACTTGTTGCGCTAATAATTCCAATTGGTGAATCGCCGCAGGGCGGTAAATATCGCACGAAACCAACAACACTTTCTTTTTCTTCTGCTCGATCAGCAGCTTGGCAAGCTTGCCACTGCTGGTGGTTTTACCTGCACCTTGCAATCCGGCCATCAATATCACAGCTGGCGGCACGGTCGCAAGATTGATTTCGGATTTCTCGCCCCCCATGATGGCAATCAATTCTTGATTGACTACACCGATGAATGCCTGCCCAGGAGTCAAACTATTCATGACCTCATGGCCAATGGCTTTTTCCTTAACGCGGGCAATAAAATCCTTGACCACCGGTAACGCCACATCGGCTTCCAATAACGCTAAGCGAACTTCACGCAATGCATCTTGAATGTTGCTTTCGGTTAGCCTTGCTTCCCCGCGTAGCGTTTTAATGACCCCACTCAGTCGGCTGGTCAGATTATCGAACATAAATAAACCTCATAAAAAAACAATAGTTTCTGAATAAATTTGCGCTTGTTTTGCTTACAAACCGCTGAACGACTCTTTGAATTTGCCAAAGTGCCATGTAGACTAACCAGTTATTTCGGCTTATTAAACTAATTGTATACGCAATGTCCAGCATTTTAACTTATCCCGCAGCCTTTTTGCTTTATCTACTCATCGGATGGATTTTTTGGCGTAATACTTGGAGTCAAGCTGCTGCAAACGCCAATGATCACCCACAAAGCATAATCACCCAAGCGCAATACGCCATGTTGATTCCACTCATGCTGCATGCCGTAACGCTTTATCAATCGATGTTTGTTGATGCAGGGCTCAGCTTTGGATTAAGTACCGCCGTATCATCAATTGTTTGGTTGACTGCATTCATTTATTGGTTCTCCGGTTTTTTCAACCGGCTCAGAGGATTGCAAACCTTGGTTGCGCCAGTGGCAGCCGCTGCCGCTATAGCTGTTCTTTTACCGTTGTTTTTTCCATCGCTACGTCCGCTGGCAAACACCGAACTACCTGCGTTTAAGGCGCATTTATTGGTCGCAATGATGGCCTACAGCCTACTGACGATTGCTGCTTTGCACGCTTTACTGATGACGGTGGTAGAGCGCCATTTGCACCATCCTGGATCACATTCAATACTTAACAATCTTCCACCGCTTCTGGCCATGGAAAAATTGTTATTCAATATCATTTGGATCGGGTTTGTTTTACTGACATTGACACTGCTGAGCGGTATCGTTTTTTCCAAAGAAGTCTTTGGACAATCTTTGACCTTCACGCACAAAACCCTATTCGGATTTATTTCATGGGGTGTATTCGCCGCTTTACTGGCCGGACGCCAATTCTACGGCTGGCGAGGACGCATCGCGATCCGCTGGACATTGGCTGGATTCATCACTTTGCTGCTGGCATATATTGGCAGCAAGTTCGTATTGGAAATCGTTCTGAATCGTTATTAATCAGCTAGCAACTCAATGCGCATAGACTTATTAATTATAATAACGATCAAAATTGGATAATCAATAAAACACGTTATGTTACAACCTTTATTTCAACGAACACCTTTACTCGATGGCAACGATGTCAATTTAAAACGCGAAGAAATCCGCAATTACTTTCACACCACGTTGGATCGCTACGAACAACTGTTCGAGACGCTGCGCACCGATGAAGCGTATTACAAAAAACCGATCACGCTGCGCCATCCACTGATTTTTTATTTGGGTCATACTGCGACGTTTTTCGTCAATAAACTGATTCTCGCCGGACTGATCACCGAGCGCATCAATCCGCGATTGGAATCGATTTTCGCCGTTGGTGTCGACGAAATGAGCTGGGATGATCTCGACAGCACGCATTACGACTGGCCGACGGTCGACGAAGTGCGTGCCTATCGTAAATCCATGCGCGCGCTGGTCGACAAACTGATTTCAATCATGCCGCTGGCCTTGCCGATCACCTGGGAAAGCTCGTGGTGGCCGATTGTGATGGGCGTCGAGCACGAGCGCATCCACCTGGAAACTTCATCGGTGTTGATCCGCCAACATGCGTTGCATTTCGTGCAACCGCACCCGGACTGGCAGCCGTGCCGCAAATCCGGTGCTGCGCCGCAGAACTCGCTGGTGCCGGTTGCCGCCGGAACGGTCACGCTGCACAAAACCAAAACCCAGCAACAGCATTACGGTTGGGATAACGAATACGGATTGCACAGCGCCGATATCGCCGCTTTTCAAGCCAGCAAATTTCTGGTCAGTAACCAAGAGTTTCTGGCGTTCGTCGAAGCAGGCGGTTATCGCACCGACAGTTACTGGCAGGAAGAAGGCCACGCGTGGCGGCAATTCACGCAAGCCGAACACCCGACGTTTTGGGTTAAAAAAGGCAGCGATTGGTATTTGCGCTTGATGACCGAAGAAGTGTCGATGCCGTGGGATTGGCCAGTAGAGGTGAATTACCACGAAGCAAAAGCGTTTTGTAATTGGAAAGCCGCAACGACGAAACAACCGGTGCGGTTGCCGACCGAAGACGAATGGTATCGCTTATACGATGTTGCAGGGCTTAGCGAAGTGCCGTTCGATCAAAAAGCCACCGGCAATCTGCACCTGGATTATTACGCCTCAAGCTGTCCGGTCACTGAATTTGCGCACGGCGAGTTTTTCGACATCGTCGGCAACGTCTGGCAATGGACCGAAACGCCGACTTATCCGTTCGAAGGCTTCGATGTGCATCCGCTGTACGACGATTTCACCACACCGACGTTCGACAACCAACACAATCTGATCAAAGGTGGTTCGTGGATCGCCTGCGGTAACGAATCGATTCGCAGCTCGCGCTACGCATTCCGCCGCCATTTTTTCCAGCACGCCGGTTTCCGCTATGTGGTATCGGACGCACCGGCGACGCTGCCGACATCGAATTACGAAACCGACAAATTGCTGTCGGAATACGCCGAATTTCATTATGGCGATACCTACTTCGACGTGCCGAATTTCCCCAAAACGCTGGCGGAAATCGCCATTGCCGCGATGGGCAACCGCCCTCACCGCACCGCGTTGGACTTGGGCTGCGCTTCCGGCCGCGCGACCTTTGAATTGGCGAAAGTATTCGATCACGTCACCGGCGTCGATTTTTCCGCACGCTTTATCGGCCAAGGCGTACAACTCGTGCAGCAAGGCATTTTGCGCTATACCCTGACCGACGAAGGCGAGCTGGTATCGTACAAGGAACGCACGATGAGCAACCTGGGGCTCGATCACGTCAAGCACAAGGTCGAATTCTTCCAGGGCGATGCCTGCAATCTGAAACCGATTTTCACCGGTTTCGACCTGATTCTTGCCGCCAATCTGATCGACCGTTTGTACGATCCGGCCAAATTGCTCACCGGCATCCACACCCGCATCAATCTCGGCGGGCTGTTGATGATCACATCTCCATACACTTGGCTTACCGAACACACCAAAAAAGAAGCGTGGATCGGCGGTTTCAAGCGCGACGGCGAGAATTTCACCACGCTCGACGGTTTGAAAGAAATGCTCGGCAAGCATTTCCGCCTAGTTCAAGGTCCACAGGCGGTGCCGTTCGTGATCCGCGAAACCAAGCGCAAATTCCAGCACACGCTATCGGAAGTCACAATCTGGGAGCGCATCGCTTGAGCGACGCGTTCGATTTCGACCGGGAAATCGAGCGCGCGGGCACGCACAGCGTCAAATACGACAACCGCCTTGCGATGTTCGGCAAAGCCGACGTCATCCCTGCTTGGGTGGCGGACATGGACTTCGCCGCCCCGCCCGCCGTCACGCAAGCACTAATTAAGCGCGCACAACACCCGATCTACGGTTATACGCTGTTTCCCGATAGTCTTTTTGAAGCACTGATCGATTGGCTGCAACGGCGGCACGGTTGGACAGTGCAACGCGACTGGGTCGTGATGTCCCCCGGCGTGGTACCGTCGATCAACGCCGCCGTAATGGCGCTGACGCAACCGGGTGACGCCATCATCATCCAGCCGCCGGTGTATTTCCCGTTTTTCTCCGCCGCCACGCAAACCGGCCGCAAGCTGATCCAAAACCCGCTACGCCTCGACAGCAACCGCTACACCATCGACTTCGGCCACCTGGAACAATGCGCCCAACAAGCCAAATTCCTGCTGCTATGCTCGCCGCACAATCCAGTCGGACGCATATGGTCGCCGGATGAACTGGAACAACTACTGCAACTCGCCGAGAAACACAAACTCGTGGTTTTCTCCGACGAAATCCACCACGACCTGCTCTACCCCGGCCAACATCACCATGTGCTCGCCGCACGGGCAACGGATCAACACACTGTCATCACCGCCGTTGCGCCGAGCAAAACCTTCAACATCCCCGGCCTGAACCTATCGGCGCTGATCGTTCCCGATAAAACCCTGCGCAACGCGATCACCCAAGTTTTCAACAGCCTGCACGTCAGCGCCTCCAACCCGTTCAGCGTCACCGCCTTCGAAGCCGCCTACCGCGGCGGCGAAGACTGGCTGGAAGCACTAAAAATCTACCTGCGCGACACCCGCAACGCCGTCGAATCGTATCTCGTTGAACATTTACCGGAAATCAAAGCTATCCCCACCGAAGGCACCTACCTGCTCTGGCTCGACTGCCGCGCCATGAATCTGACCGACGCCGAACTGAAATACTTCTTCATCCACCAAGCCGGTATCGGCATGAATCCCGGCGTGCAATTCGGCCAGGAAGGCAGCGGGTTTATGCGGTTGAATATTGGCGCGCCGAGGAAGACGGTTTTACGGGTATTGGAAAATATCAAACTGGCTATGTGTCGTTAGCACCACTCCATTCAGCTTTTAGATATAATCTGGTTTAGTATGATGACGACTGAATTGGTTAATTCGATAAATAAGGAGATAGCTTGAACGATATCACACTAGATTTCATTGGGAATGTAATAGGTTGCGTCAGTCTGGATTTCTAATTTTAGTTAGAGCACACACACATCTCACTAGGGATACCAATGGGTCATTCAATTCTCGTATTCGTTAGTCATTCGTCGGAAGACAAGGAGATCTTGATAGCGCCGCTCGTTAAAGACTTGGAGGATTGCTACATCAATGTATGGTTGGACAAGAAAAAGATTTTTCCAGGCGACAACTTGCGCAAGTCGATCTTTCGGGATGGTCTCGACAAAGCCGATGTTGCCCTGATTTTCTTTACAGAAAACTCTCTCAAGTCATCTTGGGTAGACCGAGAGATTAAACACGTTCTTCGCGATGAACATGCTCGGGGAAATGACTTCGATCTCGGAAAGATCATTTCCATATTCGATTCTGATACCACCTACAAAGCCATCAGCGATCGTTACCCAGAATTGACCGATGACTTACTTCATTTAATGCCTACCGGCTATTCCTCTGTCCAGCTTGGACAACTGATTTCCGCCATTTGGTCGAAGTATTTAAGCTTACAGGGAGGCGATGTCGCTACTCAACGCCAACTCTTGGAAAAGGATCGAGAAATATTTCGCAAAGAACAGCAATTGGCTGAGCTCCGTCAAGAAATCGACCAACTACGGTCTAAGAACCCTGTTTCCATGCAAAATTAAGAGTTTCAAGAAATCCTCGAATCGGGCACTATTAATCAATTCATTTTAAGGCGGCGCCAGATCTTGTCGGAACCATATATTAATTTCGATGGTATTCCAGATTCATCAGAGGCGCGTGCATTTGGATTGATCGAACCCAAGCCATCGAATCCCAAGCAAATTTTACTTACAGAACGCGGTCGAGCCTTTTTTCAATGGCTTCTACTACATGCACCGCAGAGCTCGTAGAATTGGGTAAGCTCGTAGCTTAGGGTGAGACAGAAAAATATGGGGCCACGTCTTGACATAACATATTTGTCGCCCCCCTTTAATATTTCTGACTATCGAATAGAGACCTTTGCAAAATCACTGTT
>DJMI01000141.1 GCA_002435335.1 Nitrosomonas sp. UBA6494 | reverse complement strand
TTACTCAAGAACAAGTGCAATGGGTAATCGATAGACTCAATCATCGACCGCGCAAAGTACTGGGTTTCAGAACCCCTTTTGAGGTATTCTTCGGAAAAACGGTGCGCTACACCAAATCGCCGTTACGTGTTGCACTTCGAAATTGAATCCGCGTTTTTTAACAAGTGAGTAAATTGATTCGATGGAAGTGGTTTGCTGTAAAAAAAACCCTGCATAAGAAAACAACCGGATTTCTTCAAAAAATGCGACTGAAATTCAGTTTCTACACCTTCCGCGATTAAATTTAGATTAAGCCCCTGTGCAATCGAAATAATTGCAGAAATAATCGGAAACTTAAAGTTATCTTCCTTAATTTCTTTAACAAACGATTGATCCAATTTTATCGTATCAATTGGAAATCGTTTTAAATATGATAAAGACGAATATCCAGTACCGAAATCGTCTATCGCCACCCTTACTCCCAAACGATTCAATTTTTGCAACTGGGAAATTAAGTGCTCTAAATCAAAAATATTGACATTTTCTAAAATTTCTATTTCGATTTGGGAAGAGTCAAGATGATACGTTTTAAGTGATGCCTCTATTTTTGCTGCAAAATCACAGCGCTCTAGGTAGGTTGGCGATAAATTGATCGATACTTGCTTGAGTCGATAACCCATCGTATTCCAATAACTCAGATTTTTACAAATGGTATCAATCGTCCATTCACTAATCGCAACCACCAAGCCGTTCTCTTCTATCAAATCAATGAATTCTGCTGCGGTTAACAATCCTCTCTTGGGATGATTCCAGCGTATCAACCCTTCAGCACCGTAAATCTGATTGGTTGTTGCATCTATCAACGGTTGAAAATACATCTCAAACTCGCCATTGCTCAATGCATCACAAAGGTCTTGATACAAAAGTATTTTTTTGCTTGAGCTGTTTTGCATGCGAGTTTCATAAAACCCGTAACCATTTTTACCTTTTGATTTAACTTGATACATAGCCATATCGGCATTACTGATCAGTTTATCGATTGTTTTGCCATCCTTGGGATAAATCGCAATACCGATACTTGCCGATATCCTTATATCTTTGTTTCCTAGCAGATACGGCTGCGTAATATTTTCTAAAAAATTTTCAACAAAAAACGATACGTCCTGTTCTTGATGATTATATTGCAATAATACAAACTCATCTCCGCCGATACGCGCCAAAATATCTTCTTGCCGAATACTTTTAAGCATTCGTAGTGTAACCAAGCGGAGCAATTCATCACCTTTTGTATGGCCATAAACATCGTTAACAAGCTTAAATCGATCCAAGTCGATAAACATCAATACCATATTGGTATTGTTTTTTTTGGTTTGGGGTAGAAATGAATTGAATTGCTTTCTTAGCATATGCCGATTCGGCAATCCCGTTAGAATGTCGTGATTCGCCTGAAAAATAGCCAATCGCTCAGCTTCTTTATGCTCCGTAATATCTCGAATGATGCCGTAAGTTCCAATATATTTTTTTGCTTTTCTTTGCTGCGAATATATACCTATGGAGCTGCAAGAAATAAACAAATCCGTTTGCCGCAATGACTGTATTTTTTTAGCGTCGGGATTATAGTTGACACGAAACTGAATATTATTTGAAGCACGCTCCCCGATTCGCCTTTCAGTAAAAACATACTGCGCTTGCGGCAAATCTTCCTCGTTTACAATCACTGAGAAATGTTTCCCAATCAATTCTCCGGGTTCATAACCTAATAATTGATGCACTTGCTCATTGACAAAAACAAAAACACCCGACGCATTCAGAATAAAAATAAAATCCGGCAGGCTATTGATTAGAAATCGATAAAACTCTTCCGAGCTTTCCAATAACCATGATTTATGAAGATTTTGCACTTCAAATTGCTGCCGTTTTAATATTTTGATAACCGCATTGATCAAAACTTCCGGTTGATATGGTTTCGTAATATATTCCGCCACATCGTATTTAAGTAGCGCAATCGCCTTATCGAAATCATTACAGCCACTTAATACGATAACATCGACATCAATATTTGCCGTTTTTATGTGCTCAAGCACTTCGAGCCCATTTTTCTCGGGCATAACTAAATCCAGCAGCACAATATTAATTTCGCTTGCATTTAATTGTTCAATAGCTTTCTGCCCATTTTCTGCAGCCAGCAATTGATAATTCATATTACTAAGCAACTCAACAAGACTGCTCAAGAGTCTGGGTTCATCATCAACAATTAAAATTCTAGGCTGATCACCAAACTTATGATTAGGAACCGGCTCCAGCTTTCCTAATAAAATTTGCAAGGCGGTTAAATCTAAGGTATTTATTGTCGGCATTATCTCAGTACCATTATTTTCTCATTCGATCTGCTTCAAGTACCGGTGCATGAAGCGGAAAAAGCACTTCAAATGAGGTACCCAAAGCACTACTACGACAACTGATATGCCCATTCGCTTTGCTGACTAAGTCATAAACGATACTCAAACCCAATCCCCGATGTTTCTCATCTTTAGTGCTTTGAGCGGAAGTAAACATTTTGCTCATCATTTCATCATTGATACCATGCCCATTATCCGCAACGATCAATCCGATATATTTCTGACCATCCAAATTAATAAAATCTTTACAACTGATTTCTATTTTCCCGCCTGCAGAAAGCGCCTCTATTGAATTTTTAAGTAAATTCATTAGGATTTGTTTAAAAACATGCTGTGAACACTCAATTTCCAATAAATGATCGGATTGCTGCACTACTAACTCTACCGTTGACGGAACAAAGCCAGAATCGCGAAATAATTTAACCATTTCATTTACAGTTTTATTGATATCGGTCACTTGGAGCACCAGCCCTGGCTTTGATTGGGATTGGTAAAGGCTATTAATTAATACGCTAACACGATCGATTTCTTCATTGAGGATGAGTAATTCACTACCGATATACTCATTCTTATCCGCTTTATTTTTAAGCACATTTAAATAATTCTTGATGATCGTTAATGGATTGTTTATTTCGTGAAACAGGCGTCTTGTTTTTTCCTGTAATTCAATACTACCTTCGTTAGCCTGAGGTAACGTATGACCGCTATCATATGCTTCCAAATTAAGTGAATAAGCAATCCTTTCTCCGTATTCACGTAAAAAAAGGCTTCGCATCCGAAGATGCTCCAATCGTTTTTCATCGATACGCCCTATCACCACGCCAATTTTTTCGCTTTTGTCGCATAATGGTAAAAAAACAAGGCATTTCCCCCCCAGAATTCGCTGCAATTGCTCTTCAATGATTTCGAGCTGAGTATCTTCGTGATCAAGAAAAACGGGAAAATTTTTCAACAAGGCTTTTGTTGCAGCATGAGACAAATCATTCAAAGGAATAAAAAGATCTTTAAGAAATTGCTGATTGGTATCGACAGGTACTGCTTTTAAATGATTTTTTGACTCATCCGTCAAAAAGAGAATCGCATCTTCAAAATTAAAAATCCAGCACGTTAACTGCAATAATGCCGGGTAAACATCAACCTTCGTTTGCTGCTTTGATAGAAAAGTTTCGGATTCCGCTATCAAAACATAGTTACGTAGCTTATTACTTAGTTGCGTAATATCCTTCTTACTTTGTGAAGAGGCCGATAGCTTATTACCAGAAGCAGGTGAATTTTTCTCTGAATCAGCAATTTCATCGTCATCAATCCCCAGTGCATCAAAAGCTTGCCGGATTTGGTCGGCTGTATCTTTTATCACGGCTTCGAGATTAAAATAACCGCCTCCCCCCCCAAGAATCGAAACCAAATCCGATGGCATCGGTGATTTTTCTTTAATATGATGCGCCAGGATTTCTGCAAGAAAAACAATTCGGATAAGTGGATGAGATTTTTTGATTCGACCAGCATCCTCATGATGATACAGAACGCTATCCGATAAAAAGGAATCAAAATTCCATTGCGCTAGTATCCAAGCACTTGCTTCGGCATGTGTAAATTGAAACAAGCGTCTTTCAAGCTTACACAGCGCCTCATCGTCCTGGGACAGAAATTCACTGACGCTCGGTTCCGCGGAAAGCAATGCCAATCGTCCGACGTCATGCAGCAATCCAGCTAAATAAGCTTCTTCACTATTCGGATAATTCATCCCCTTAGCAATCAAACGAGCAGAAATTGCTGTCAACAACGAATGTATCCAAAGTTTCTGAAATACTAATTCGTTAATGTGCTTAAAGTCGCCGAAAACTTGATAAACAGATTCACTAATACAGATCAGCTTTATCATATCCATACCCAAAATTTGTACGGATTGCATAAGATTCGCGTTTCTTTTGCCTTTATATAATGAACTGTTGGCACGCCCCAAAATCTTCGCTGTAAGCGCTGTATCGCAAGCTATCAAATTCCCAAGATCCACAAGGCTAGATTCATTGTTTTGACATAATTCCATTAGTTTAACCAAGATACTTGGAACTGCTGGCAAATTAACCGATGCTAATCGATTCCGAATTTTGGAGCAATCAAGCGAATCGGGATTAGGCATAATTTCCTTTTCTAAAACAGCACTTATCGAATAATATAGCCTAATTACTTCGTGAATTCACAAAATTTTCACGTCTTTTCATCACTTTACATAATATGAATGTTTAAAAAACAACAATTAACACCACGAGACCTTTGCACGGCAACTCAT
>DJMI01000069.1 GCA_002435335.1 Nitrosomonas sp. UBA6494 | reverse complement strand
AGGCGCAGTTGGATATCCAGGAAGCGGTTATTGACCGAGCGGATTTCAAAACTGTAAGAGCCGGCAGGTGTTTCTTCGGTGGCAGTGGCATAGCCGGTCATGCTGAAGATCATGGTGAATAGGTTTCCGTTAGTTGGGAGAATGGGTGGACAAGCTGAGGAGACTATCATCGCAAACCGCTGGCGCTGGTTTTTGATCGAGTACACCGGTTACCGTGAAAGGCTGCGATTTGTTATCCGGATTGAACTCGATACGGGCGGCATCGACGTATTTGTAATCGCCCGGCGCGTTGAGTCGCCATAAATTCGGGATTTCGTAATACGGTTGATTGAGACAGTAAGCTTGCGTATCGCCGTGGATCAAGAGCACCGGCTTATCGGATTGTGCGGCGGCAATTTTGATGGCATCGCGAATCATTTTATAGCCGTCGCATTCGCTGCGGTTTTTAGGCGTGCATGCGGGTTTTTTGTGATCAAAATGAAAAATGTCGGCATGAAACGCGAGCACAATCGCTTTTGCCGATTCCGCGGCGGCGAGAACCTGTTGTAACCATCGCATGTTGAATTGGTCGCGCCGATCGGCTTCGTTCAGTGCATCTTCTACTTGGCTGTGCAGGATTTCACGCCGACCATTGTTGGTACCCGGAATATGCAACGTCGCAAATTGGACTGCGTCGATTTGCCATGCGGCATTTTCGATAAAATCCTGTTGCCGTTCCAAGCCGCGGATGTGTTGCGTTAGCCGATGGTGGTCGCGATGGAAAAAAAGCTGGCGTAAAAAATCAAGCCGTTCCAATTCGTCATTGCGGCCTGACAGCGTGAACCGGTCGCAATCGGTCCATTCGTTGTCGCCGGGGGTGTACACGGTTTTGTGCGGGTGGAGAAAAGCGATCTGGCGGTAACGGTCCTGCAGCAGTTCGTCACTGCAGCTCAAACGGCCATGTTTAAAGTCACCTAAATGAATCATTACTGGTGGATCGAGTGCTTTGATCGCTTTGGCGATTGCACCGTCAGGCTGTTCCAGTAGTGCGTATTCCGCATCGGTGTACGGCATGTCGCCGATCACGACGAATTGTGTCGTTTTGCTCGGCGCATCCGCCGCCAGCGTGGTTGCAGCAAACAAGCTTGCGACTAAAAAAAAGTGCAATCGGCGCATGACATTATCCATCCAAGTAGTTTTGAAATACCAAACCGGCATGTTCACGCAATTTGTGGAAGCGGATTGCCGGCCAATTTTCTTGCGCGACGCTTAATTCAGCGCCGAACGATGCCAGGAAAGTTGGCGCGTCGACTGCGTCATACGCGATGCGGTGCGCGTTGGCGTCGATGAAGCGTTGTAGTTCGCGCGGATCGTCGCAGGTAATCCAACGTGCCAATTGATATTTGGCCGAAGCGATGCGCGCCGAGACACCGTATTCGTGTTGCAATCGATGCGTGACCACTTCAAATTGCAGCGTGCCGACGGCACCGAGCAGTAGCATATTGCCCGGATGCGGGCGGAATACTTGGATCGCGCCTTCTTCGCCTAGTTGCGCCAGTCCCAGTTTCAGTTGCTTGCTGCGCAACGGATCGGTGATTTCTACAGTGCGGAAAATTTCCGGCGCGAAAAATGGCAGACCGGTGAATTGCAATACTTCGCCTTCGGTCAACGTATCGCCCAATTGCAACGTACCGTGATTCGGAATGCCGATGATATCGCCGGGGTAGGCTTCCTCCAGAATATCGCGTCGTTGCGACAAAAACGAAACCACGGTACTAGTGCGTATGTCTTTGCCGTTGCGTGATACTTTCAAATTCATACCGCGCTTGAAATGACCGGAACAAACGCGCACGAACGCAATGCGGTCTCGATGCGCCAAATTCATATTGGCTTGAATTTTGAATACCATGCCGGAGAATTTTTTTTCATCCGGCAATACTTCGCGCTGTATCGCATGGCGTGATTCAGGGGGGGGAGCTAAATCGACCAAGGCGTCGAGAATTTCGCGCACACCGAAGTTATTGATCGCCGAACCAAAAAAAGCCGGCGTTTGCTTGCCGGAGAGAAAAGCCTGACGATCGAATTCGGGTGATGCACCTTGAATCAATTCGATTTCCTGTAATGCGGTTGTTAAACTGTTTCCGAAGCGTTGCTGGAGTTTTGCGTCGTCAAATTGCGCGATGGTTTCTTCGTCTTCATCAAGGCGATCCGATCCCGGCTTGAATACGCGCATACAATTGTTGCGCAAATCGCATACGCCCTTGAAATTGTGTCCCATACCAACCGGCCAGGTAAACGGAATCGTCGCCATACCGAGTGTGCGTTCGATTTCATCGATCAGATCGAGCGGTTCTTGTACTTCGCGGTCCATTTTATTGATGAAGGTGACGATCGGTGTATTGCGCGCACGGCAAACTTCCAGTAATCGCAGTGTTTGCGCTTCCACGCCATTGGCTGCATCGATAACCATCAAAGCGGCATCAACGGCGGTCAGCACGCGATAGGTGTCTTCCGAAAAATCCTGGTGACCGGGTGTGTCCAGTAAATTGATCACGCAATCGCGGTATTCCATTTGCATTACTGAGCTGGCGACTGAAATGCCGCGCTGCTTTTCGATTTCCATCCAATCCGAGGTTGCATGACGACTGGCTTTGCGTGCTTTGACGCTACCGGCGATATGAATCGCTCCGGCATAAAGCAGTAATTTTTCCGTCAGCGTGGTTTTGCCCGCGTCCGGATGGGAAATGATGGCGAAAGTGCGGCGACGCGCCACTTCGTTGTGAATGCTCATAATGTTAAGAATGCTGTTGCTGTGGATAAAGATGACAATGGGCGGTGTGTGTGTTGCTGATGACACTGGCATTCGGATAGCGTTCCCGGCAGACCGGCATAACGTGCGGGCAGCGTGGGTGAAAATGACAACCGGGAGGCGGTGCCGCCGGCGACGGTAAATCACCCGCTAAGGCTCTGCCGGACTGAATCGGCTCAGCGGTTATTTGCGGTACTGACGACAGCAGCGCTTGCGTATAAGGATGTTTTGGATTATTCATTACCTCATCGATACGACCCTGTTCGACAATTCTACCCAGATACATCACCGCCACTTCATCCGCCAAATATTCAACTACCGCGATATTATGGGTAATAAATAAAAAAGCAAGCCCTAAATTGTGTTGCAGCGATTTGAGTAAATTCAGGATTTGCGCTTGTACCGACACATCCAGCGCGCTGGTCGGTTCATCGCAAATCAGCAGTTTGGGATTGACTGCCAGTGCGCGTGCAATGGCGATACGTTGGCGTTGTCCGCCGGAAAATTCGTGGGGAAAGCGCCATTTTACTTCAGCGGACAAACCGACTCGCTGCAGCAGCATATCGATTTGCTGTTCTTTGGGTAACACCATCGATGGATCGCCGGGTTGCAAGTGATCGATCCGGTCGACCTGCAATGCGCTCATGCCTTCTTCGAGAATTTCAAGCACGCGCATGCGTGGATTGAGAGACGCATAAGGGTCTTGGAAAATAATCTGAAATTGCGAACGAAGAGGCCGTAGCTGATGGCGCTTCAGGGTAACCAGTTCTTGATCTTCGAAGCGTACGCTACCGTGCGTGGGTTTGATCAGTTGCAGTATGCTTTTGCCGATGGTGGTTTTACCGCAACCCGATTCACCGACCAGCGCCAATGTTTTTCCAGCAGCAATTTTCAATGAAACACCGTCAACGGCCTTGATATGCCCGACGGTACGTTTGAATAAGCCTTTGCGAATCGGAAAATATACTTTCAGGTCGTTGACTTGAAGTAATACGGTGTGATTTGTACTTGCAGTGGTTGGACGCGATTCCGCTTGTGGTGGTGTATGGATCGATGGCGGGTGGTTTGTAACCGCAGCATCGTACAAATGACAGCGCACTAGATGATCATCGTCGGCTCTGTGCCATTGCGGTATGGTATCGTGGCACCGCGGCAATGCCTGGTTGCAACGATCGGCAAATCGGCAACCGACGAATTGCTGCGCAAGCGAAGGTACGCTACCTTGAATCACGGTTAACGCTTGGTCACGCTTTTGCTTATTGGGCAAAGATGCAAACAATTGCTGCGAATAGGGGTGCGCGGGATGGGAAAAGAAATCCTTGCGAGTTGCCGTTTCGACGATTTCGCCTGCGTACATAACGGCAACGCGTTGTGCCATTTCGGCGACGACACCCAGATCGTGAGTTATCAGTAAAATTGCCATGCGCTTGCGCTGCTGGATTTGCCGCATCAATTCTAGGACTTGTGCCTGTATCGTGACATCAAGCGCCGTTGTCGGTTCGTCGGCGATCAGTAATTCGGGTTCGCATGCAAGCGCCATTGCGATCATCGCGCGTTGTTTCATGCCGCCCGAGAATTGGAATGGATATTCGTGCATGCGGTGCAACGCATCGGGAATGCCGACTTGTTCCAGAAGCTCCTGGATGCGTTTCTGCGCGGCATCTTTGGTCAGATTTAAATGCTGTTTCAATACTTCTTCGATTTGCTCGGCAATAGTCATTACCGGATTGAGGCTGAGCATGGGTTCCTGAAAAATCATGCCGATGCGTTTGCCACGGATTTTACGCATGCCGGTTTCAGGCAATTGTAGAATATCGGTATCGTGAATTTTGACTTTTCCCGCAATAATTTCTCCGATATCCGGCAATAGACGCATGATGGACAATGCCGTCATCGATTTGCCGCAACCGGATTCTCCCAGCAGTGCAAACGTTTCTCCGGGCGCAATACTTAGCGACAGGCCGTCTACCGCGCGAATCGGTTTGTCGCTGGTATGAAGCACGGTTTCAAGCTGCTCGATTTGCAGTAAATTATCCATGAAATGCGTTAGGGTTTATGCGATGTAGTGGATGGAGCAGGTTTGGCGCGACTGTAGACCGATATGCGTGGCTTGAGCGTTCGGTTGCGCGGATCCAGCGCGTTTTGTACCGCATCGGCGAACAAATTCGCGCTCAATACCAGCGCGAGCATGAATCCGAATGCGGCCAGCAATGCCCACCATACCATCGGTTCGCGTGCCATCTCCAAGCGCGCCGCGTTGATCATGGTGCCGAAGCTGATCATGGACGGGTCGACACCGACACCGACATATGACAATACCGCTTCCGCCAGAACCAGTCCACTGAAATCCATGACTGTGGCGATCAATACCAGGTGCATTACATTGGGTAAAATGTGGCGTGAGATGATGCGCCAATGCGAAACACCGAATGCATGCGCCGCCTGAATGTATTCCAACTCACGCAATTTCATCGTTTCGCCGCGCAGCAGGCGGCACAACCCGGTCCAACTGGTAATGCCAAGGATGATGCATAAGAATAGCAGACGCAAATCGGCACGCGAGGCAATGGTTTCGAATATTTCCGGATGTGTTTCGATATAAACTTGCATCATCAGCACAGCAGCGGCAATCAGCAAAACGCTGGGAATCGAATTCAGCGTGGTATAAATATATTGAATCACGTCATCGATCCAGCCACGGAAATAGCCCGCCATGATGCCAAGCAGTAATGCAAACGGTAGCATGATCAGTGAAGTCAGCGTGCCGATCACTAGCGCAACCCGAATGCTTTTGAGTGACTGATATAAAATATCCTGCCCGACTTTATCGGTGCCTAACACGTGATAATGAGAGGCCAGCATTGCGGTACTTCCGATCATCAGTAATAGGATGAGCAACGTAATTAATACGGCATGCCACGGAATTTCGGCGGTGCGATGACAAATGCTGTGCAGTGTTTGTTTGAAGGTTTGTTGTCTACGATGTGCTAACAATAAAATCAAACCAGCGGTTAATCCACACCAAGCCAGGAAACCGTACAGCAAACCATTACCGCTGCGGAGAATAATGTCGGGTATGCGTTCGATTTCGGGGTTTTGCAAATGAGAACCGCCGTATTCAAGTCGGGCGAAGTCTCTGACTTGCCTGCCGTCCGGTAATTCGATCGTTTCTTTGGCATAGAGATGCGCAGCCAGCGGTGCGGAGTAAGTTTTTTCCACTTGCGTGCGAATCGGCGTGACCAGAACATCAAGTAAACTCAACACTTCGACGCTGTAGATTTTATCGCCGCTGTCGGTTTTGTGTTCCAGCGCCGGACGGAAATGAACCGTATCGAGTAAGCCAGTCAGCAAAAAGAACGATAAAACGGTTGCCGATGCCATACCGCTGGCACTGTGCCCGACGCGCCGCCATGCTGCCAATAAATGTTCGCTGCGCCGTACATATCGGATCAGCAATAGCACAACCGCTACAAACAGGTAGATGAGTGCATCGGTCCATAAAATAATCGGGCTGAAAGGCATGATCTGAGAAATTAATAATGCGAAGGCAATAAGGAATTCATTTTCGAAGACTGCTTCTTATCATAAATGAGTGCTGTGAGTTACTGAAGAATTATGCGAATTCCAGTTAAAAAAAGTATCTTTCTTGTCTCATCAAGTTTTTGATGGGCTCATCTGTTGTTAGAGAAGCGTTGAGAAACTAATAGAGCAAGATGAGATATGCGGCGAATGGAATCTTAGATGAAAGGATTTTGAATATGAATGCGAACTGGATCCCAGCAGTTGTGGTCCTGGATCGCACCAGGACCACATGAAAAAAAACAAGCTTATTATGTTGTTTATGCTTGTTCGGGTAATCTGGCTGAATGCTTAATTACCCGGTGATGCAGGTTGTTACTGCAACCGCCTCAAGGAGAATCGATCAATGAGGCGCTGATAGTTAATCAACCAATTATCACTTACCACCGGCAGGAGCACCCAATCTTTCACCTGATTCATCTTTATACAAGCTAGGTGGATATTGACCAGGCTTGCCATCTCCAGGTTCTTTTCCGCATCCGGTCATAGAAAATGTAAATGTAATAAGTACGGCGGCTAAAAGCGTATATTTCATGAAAATCTCCTTAGTTATTAATATCAATGATTGTTTAAGGACATTGTTAAATGTCACGTTGAAACTTAATAAGCTATTAATCCTCTTTCCTAAGAAAACTGCTGTCTATAAGAAAGTTATTTTAGAAGGTTGTTTTGCAGCTATAACGCCTTCTGAAATATTAGGACATGATTTCATTCCGAATAAGCAAAGCACTTATTCAAAGTAAGGATAACACTAAAAAATAGTGTATGGAATTGAAATTTGATAGTTATAGTTAAATTTAAAGTGTTGATGGATATTGTGAGGGTAATGGTGACGGCTTAATGGTGTGCGTGCGTGTGATAATCAATTGTTACAGTTGTTGAATGAGATTGTTTGTTAAGGAAAATTGTGGTTATTCGACGCAAATTCAAATAGCGAATTTGTTATTCGTAGCTCACTAAAGCAAATTGATAGATTTCCGGATCGATTAATCTCATTTTTACATTGCGGACAACAGTAGTTGCGTTAAGCATAACGGAAGGGATCTGGAGTTCGCCGGAAGCGGTGGAAAAAGTGGCTACGTTGGTTGGTGATGTCGTTAAAGTTTGAATATTGCTCAGATCAACTTCAAAAACATAACTGGGATTGGTTTCGATCAATTGCATTTTGACATCCAGGATTGTATTCGAACCGATATCGACGGCAAAACTCAGTGTGTTTTCATCAAAGACCCCTGCTGTATCGGTTACGGTAACCTGACCGATCCTTACTAAGTTGTCGGTTAAAAGTTCAATACCGTTGTAGTCAACCAACGGTATTTCCGGCAGGCTGCTACCAAGATTGAAAACGGACAATTGCTCGATCGCATCAAAAGTGTCCATGCCATTGAAAATAACGCGACCGAAGACGGTAAAACCGCCGTTTTGCTTATCCAGATTCGCTGAATTGTTTTTCATATTGACGAACCATTGGCTGGTTGCGCTGTTGGGATTGTCGGGCAGTTTTGCCATGGCGACAGTGCCGCGGGTATTGGAAATTGTGAATTCGTTGCTAATCGGTGCGAAGGTGTTGACAGTAGCAATCGAGTTTCCCGTTGAGTTTGTCACAATTTTAAAGCCGCCACCTTGAATGACAAAATCAGGAATGCTGCGGTGGAAAATGCCGTTCGTATAGGCTTCGCTTTCAATATAACTAAGAAAGTTAGCGGTGGTAATCGGTGTATGTGCTTCGAACAGTTCAATGCAAAAATTACCCATGTTGGTGTTGAAACAGGCCACGGGATTGGCTTGTGCCAGTGTCGATACAATCAAGAAACCAATAAAAGTTGTGGCTTTATGAAATTTGATGGCAATGGCGTTCATAGTGTATTGCATTTCCAAGTTAGATTAGCGACTGGGTAATGATAATAACGGTTCTTTGATGCGATGAACGAAATGAAAATAAATTAATGAGCTTGCTATTGCTGCAAAGAAGCACCAGACCGACGCAAAGGTTTGTTGAAAAGTAAAGTAAGCGACAAAGAATCCGCTGGTTATGATAAACCCGGCGATATAAAGGTGTTTGTAGCTAGTGAGCATGAAAGGAACGCAAGTGGCGAGCAAATACAAAACAATCACAAATTGCTGGGCTTTAACGTCGTGCTCGTAATGGATGCTGTGATTAACAATCTCAGCAGTAACCGGTTGAGCGATGATGCCGATAATGGTGTATGCGGCAAGCACAATGCCGGCGAGACCAATCGTGGCGACAATTTTTCGCCGTAAACGGTTTGTTTCGGTGCAGTAAATTGCAAAAGGCGCAAAAAGCGGCCAGATTACGCCCACAAAAATGCCGTAAGTATTGCTTAACCAATGTGGCGATTGCGGGGTATCATCGGCTAAAGAGAGCCATATCATGCCTTCAATCAATTGTTGAATGGCAAAAATGAAAGGAATCATTGCCAGCGGTAAATCCTTTCCGTGTATGACCTTGCGTATTGTTGCCGTACCTGTTGCCAAGAGGGTGCCGCCAACGATAAAACTGATTTCTGCTGAGAAGCACATTCTTGAATTTTTATTCTGTGATGAGCAATATTGATTTTCTTATACAGTAACCGAACGGAATAGAAAAGCTCTTGCAATAAAATTTATGTGTGAGTGCTGTTGCTGAGAGTAAGTTTTTGTTATTTTGATGATGGCGTTATCTTAGGGAATTCTGTTAAAATTAAAAATTATTTAAAAGTGTCAAGCAAGGAAATGTTGTCATGGCTTATGTAGTAACTGAAAATTGTATCAAATGTAAATATACCGATTGTGTTGATGTCTGCCCGGTCGATTGTTTTCGCGAGGGACCGAATTTCTTGGTTATTGATCCGGATGAATGTATCGATTGTACCTTATGCGTTGCGGAATGTCCGGTAGAAGCAATTTATGCAGAAGATGATGTGCCTGATTCACAGCAGCAATTTATTAAATTGAACGCCGAATTGTCAAAAAAATGGCGACCGATTATCGAGAAAAAAGACCCGCTTCCCGATGCCGATAATTGGGCAAGCATCAGTGATAAGCTGGATCAATTGCAACGTTAAGTAGGTGAGCGGTATCGGCTTACCGCATGTCTGCATCACCACAATTCCTGCAAATCCCCTTCAGTGAGGTTTTTAAACGGATAAATGCCGGTACTCTGGTTGTTACACCGAATCAGAGACTGGCGTTAGCGTTTAAAGCGCAATTCGATCAATTTCAAATTGATCACAACGCTGTAGCTTGGCAAGCTATCGATGTCTTAGCTTTCAGCACCCTAGTCGAGCGTCTTTATACCAATGCACTGTATTCTGTGCAGTCTTTTGATTGGCCATTGCTATTGTCAGAGCATCAAGAACAAGTGCTATGGGAAGCAATCATTCAAAATTCTCCTGCCGGCCAAGCATTATTGAGAATCACGCAAACCGCGCAGAAAGTAAAAGAGGCTTGGCAGCTTGCTCATGCTTGGTATCTTGTTGATAAACTAAAACAGTGGGATTTAAACGAAGACGGTCAAGCATTTCTAGGGTGGGCACAATCTTATCAAGAAATTACTGCGCACAATCGACAAATAGAGTCATCGCGGCTTTGCGATCTGATAACGAAGCAATACGATGTATTGGATATCGATAAGCCTGCGGCATTGATTTGTCATGGTTTTACTGTTTTTACTCCGCAGCAAATTGCATTCCTGGAAAAACTGGCGAGTGCCGGTTGCACCATGATGGTGGTCGATTTTGCATCGCGACGCGATCAGACAAAACAAACCTTGCAGCGCGCCGAATATGCCAACAGTCGGGAAGAAATTGTTCAAGCGGCAATCTGGGCGCGCGATAAGCTAGAATCAAATCAGTCGGCACGCATTGGCATCGTGGTACCGGAATTGACTCGTTGTCGCGGTGAAGTAATGCGAGTTTTTGGTTCTGTGATGCACCCGGATGTTCGGGTTGCACTGCCTGGTGCTAAACGGCCAGTGGCGCCATTCAACGTTTCTCTGGGTGTGCCGCTGACATCTTATCCGTTGATTGACGATGCTTTAACAACGCTGATGCTGGTTGACCGTCAACTGGATTATTTCCGGGTCAGTCACTGGATACGATCGCCATTTCTGGCTGGAAGCGAATCCGAGATGGAGCAACGCGCATTGCTCGATGCGCAATTGTGCCGCTACGTAGAACCGACGATTACTTTGCGGCAGCTTATTTCATTGTTACAACAAATGGGTACGCATTCTGAATGCTCGTTGCTGTGGAGCGGTTTGTCTGCTTTATGGCATTTCCAGCAAACGAATTTGCCACAAACCGCGAGTCATGCGATTTTTGCTGGAATTTTCCAGGAAATTCTGAAAATTATGGGATTTCCGGGGGAGCGCAGTATCGATTCGATCGAATACCAAACAATTGAGAAATGGCGTGCATTGTTGACAGAGTTTGCCGCATTGGATCATGTTCGGATACAGATCAGTTATCGTGAAGCGGTCGATCGGTTGAGGCGTATGGCAAGCGATACTGTATTTCAACCTGAAACGGCGAGTGCGCCGATACAGATTCTGGGTGTTTTGGAAGCCGCAGGGATGCAATTCGATCATTTGTGGGTAATGGGGTTATCCGATGAATGTTGGCCTTTGCGGGCACGCCCTAATCCGTTCTTGCCATTTCAGTTGCAAAGTAACGCCAAATTGCCGTTGGCATCAACCCAAGAAGCATTATCTTTTTGTAAAAAACTAACGGATGGATGGATGGCATGTGCTGAAGAAGTCATCTTCAGTTCCCCCCAATTCAGCGATGACCGCGACGGTCATGTGTTGGAATCCAGTTTCTTGATCCGAGCAATTCCAAAAGCTGATCCAAGTTTTCAGAAATTCACGTGGCATCGGGACCGGATCGCGGCATCAATTCAATTGCAGCGTATTGAAGACGATCAAACTGTATCGGGTGTCGACGGTGAGATGATCAAAGGGGGTACTGCAGTAGTTAAAGATTTTGCTGCCTGTTCGTTTCGTGCTTTTGCTAGGTATCGATTGGCGATCGATCGCATCGCCGAACCGCATGCGGGTTTGGATGCAATGGAGCGAGGTTCTCTAGTGCATCAAGTCCTGGCGCAAGTTTGGTCGCAACTGAAAACGAAAACGATGCTTGATGCGATGACGGACAGTGCACTTGAGGAACTGCTCGAGACTATAGCTGCTAGCGCCATTTCGGACATGCGATGCCATCGTTCCGCAGCGCTCTCAGACAGAGCGGCTGCGATAGAAAAACGCCGATTAGTGCGACTTGTGCAAGCGTGGTTAGGTTATGAAAGAAAACGAAACCCTTTCACGGTCGTTGCAACCGAAGAAAGACGTTCAATTCTGATTGGCAATTTGCATTTGAATGCGCGCTTGGATCGCGTTGACGAGCTGGAAAATGGACAACATTTGGTGATCGACTACAAAACCAAAAAACAATCGATTGCAGGAATGTTCGGCGAACGACCGGACGAGCCGCAATTGCCACTATATTTGGTCACAACTGAGGATCCGCAGCATGCTGCGGGAGCAGTTTTTGCTACGATCAAACAGGGTGAAATGGGTTTTGCCGCTATTGTTCGGGACGAAGGCACACTGCCGGAGGTGAAAGCTTATTATCAAATCAATGGGGGTAAGGATTTTGCATCCTGGAACGATTTGCTTGCAACCTGGCGACAAAATTTGACTCGATTGGCGGATGGATTCTGTAGTGGTGATGCGCGTGTGAATCCGAAGAGGTTGCTAACTACTTGCACATATTGCGATTTGCATTTGTTTTGCCGGATTTACGAGCGAATCGGCGATCGCGAGATCAATCGGAGTGAAGAGGAAATGGATGATTGATCAAATATCAGTTCCCGATGCCGATCAGCGTCGACTGGCGCTTGATCCGGCGCAATCATTCATCGTTCAGGCACCTGCCGGATCTGGTAAAACAGCACTGCTTATCCAACGCTATCTTAAATTACTTGCTTGTGTCGATTCTCCGGAAGAGATTGTGGCGATCACTTTTACACGTAAAGCTGCGGCAGAAATGCGTACTCGCGTATTGGCGGCATTGCAAATAGAACATACTGCGAATAACGATTACGAGAAAATCAATGACCAGTTGGCACAGGCAGTTTTGCTGCGTGATCGATTGTTGGAATGGCATATTATAGAGAATCCGGATCGATTGCGAATACAGACTATCGATTCGTTTTGTGCCGCATTGACGCGCCAAATGCCGGTGCTGTCCCAATTCGGAGCGCAACCGGAAATTATTGATGACGCCTCCGATTTTTATCGTGAGGCTGCACGCGCTACGTTGTGTTTGTTGAATCATCGGCAAGCGATTGCAGATGATGTGGAGCGATTGCTTGAGCATTTAGATAACGATGCCGCGCGCGCTGAAGAATTGTTGGCTGAAATGCTGGCGCGGCGCGATCATTGGTTGCGCCATCTTCAGCGTCGACCGCGTGATGAATTGGAAGCTGCGCTGCAAAATTCTCGCCAATACGCATTACACAAAGTTTTTCAGTTATTTCCAACAGTGCTGGAAAATGAATTGCTGGTTTTATTGCGCTACGCTGCAGAGAATCTTATTGCCGACAAAAAAAAATCAGGTATTGCTTGCTGCGCATCTGTTACTTCATTGGCGACAGCCAATGTCGAGCATTGGCAAGGTATTGCGGAGCTGTTGTTGATCGGGGACGGGGCCTGGCGCAAGCAAATGAGTGTTGCAATTGGATTCCCTCCAGGAAATACAAAGGTGGAAAAAGAACTGGCGAGGGCACGGAAGAATCAATTAAAGGTGTTGATCGAAGCGCTTACATCGGAAGACGATTTTCGGGCCGCATTACAAGATGTGCGTCAATTGCCACCGCCGAATTATACCGATCAGCAATGGGAGATACTGGGTTCGATAACACGGTTGTTGCCCTATGCCGTAGCGCAGCTTCAGATTATTTTTCAAACTAACGGTTTGGTTGATTTTTCAGAAGTGGCGCAGCGCGCATTACAAGCATTGGGAGATTCCGAGGCGCCGACAGATTTGGCGCTGGCTCTGGATTATCGAATTAAGCACTTGATGATCGATGAGTTTCAAGACACTTCGATCAGTCAATTTCGATTGTTGGAAAAATTAACCACCGGCTGGGTTGCAGGGGATGGACGTACGTTGTTTATCGTAGGTGATCCGATGCAATCGATCTATCGCTTCCGCGAGGCGGAAGTCGGACTTTTTTTGCAAGCAAAGCATCAAGGGATCGGTGACTTGACGCTGCAGTCGCTAACGTTGCGTACTAATTTTCGCTCGCAGCGAGGCATTATCGATTGGGTCAATGAGGCATTCAAGCAAATAATGCCGCAACAAGAAGACAATACGACGGGTGCGGTGGCTTATACGCCATCCATAGCACTTCATCCCAAACTCAATGATGAAGCAGTGACTTTTCATCCATTCTACGCTAAAGATTTTGTCGCAGAAGCGCAGAGGGTTGTTGAGATCATTCAACAAACGCGAAGCAAAGATGCAAACGGTGCGATAGCGATATTGGTGCGTAACCGCAGTCATTTGAACGAAATCGTCGCACAATTGAAAGTAGCAGGATTGCGCTTTCGTGCCATTGAAATCGAACTGTTGCGCTATAAACCGGTGGTACAGGATTTGTTGGTACTGACACGAGCTTTGAGCAATCCGGCAGATCGATTGGCTTGGGTTGCATTGCTGCGTGCGCCGTGGTGCGGCTTTTTGTTGGAAGATATTCTAGCTTTGCTGCAAAGTGATGTAGGAGTGGTAAGGAAAAAAATAATTTGGGGATTGATGAGCGATGAGAGGTGCTGGTCCGGTATCTCCGCTGATGCGCAAGCGCGTTTGCGCCGCATCAACCCTGTTCTGAAGCTTTGTATGGAGAACCAGCGGCGCCAATCTTTACGTTTGACCGTTGAGGCGGCTTGGCAAGCATTAGGGGGTGTACATTCTTCGGATACCGGTAATTTTACCGACGCTATGAATTACTTGGATTATCTTGAAAGCAAAGAATCGGCGGGCAATATTTTCGATTTGGCGAATTTTGAACAAGGCTTGAATACTTTATATGCATCGCACGAGCAGAATGAAGAAAATTCCTTGCAAATTATGACAATTCATAAAGCCAAAGGGCTGGAGTTTGATACCGTTATTTTGCCGGGATTGGGCCGAGTTCCGCGTATTTCCGAGAAGCAATTGCTGAAATGGATCGAACAACCTCGCGGTGAGGTTGCAAAGCATGCGTCTACAGTCATTACGGATTTGATGCTGGCTCCTATTAAAGCAGCAGATGACGATGCGGATGCGATTTATTCATGGCTGGAAAAACTTGATCGAGACAAAGAACGATTGGAAGCGGATCGATTATTGTATGTGGCAGCAACACGTGCAAAAAATAGATTGCATATGCTGGGGCATGTCGACATGTCGTCGGATGCTGAAGGGAAAATAGAAACAAAAGAACCGAGAAGAGGCTCTTTGTTGCAAAGGCTATGGCCGATCGTAAGGTCTCGTTTTAACGATATCGACGTTGAGCGTCGAGTGGAGAGAGTCGATGTCGTAGAAGGTGCTGATAATCCACTCGGTAGTCAGTTATATCGTTTGAATTCCGATTGGATGCTACCGGATTCGCCTTGTTCCGTCTCATGGGCAGCATCAACCAGTGTCAAAAAATATGAGGAGAAGATTAAGTTTTCCTGGGTTAGCGATATGGCTCGTCATATAGGGATCGTTGTTCATCGTTGGCTGCAAAAGATAGCCGAAGATGAAATGCGAAATTGGAATAGCGGACGAATACAGGCGTTACATGATCAATTCAAACAAAATCTTCGTATGACCGGTATCACCGGGGGAGACAAAGAAATCGAAAATGCGGCGCAACGGATAAGTCGTGTGCTGAATAATGCAATCAGCGATCGGCGCGGCCGATGGATTCTGGGGCCGCAAAAAGAAGCGAAGAATGAGTTAAGAATTACCAGCGCGATCGATAATCAGCTCAAAAATTGGGTAATCGATAGGACATTTTGCGATGAGCAAGGAATCCGCTGGATTATCGATTATAAAACAAGTAGTCATGAAGGTGCTGATTTAGAAGAATTTTTGGACCGGGAGCAAATTCGTTATCAGCATCAACTCAATCAGTATGCAAAACTGATGCAGGAAATCGATCATCGACCCATCAAATTGGGGCTGTATTTTCCCTTGATTGGTGGATGG
>DJMI01000145.1 GCA_002435335.1 Nitrosomonas sp. UBA6494 | reverse complement strand
TTTCGCAAAATCCCGAGCAAATCCTGTCCGTACTTATCCAACTTGCGCGCCCCTACTCCGGTTACTTGACGCAAATCTTCTTCGGTCTGTGGGCATAGCCGCACTAATTCTCGCAATGTGCTGTCGTGGAAGATGACATAAGCTGCAACACCGTGTTCTTTTGCGGTTTTGGCGCGCCATGCTCGCAATTGCTCCCACAACGCCTGTTCGTTTTCATTAAAAGGTTTTGATTCTTCCATCATTTGCCGCTTGCCGGATAATCGTTCCGACGTCGTTTGCTGGCGCAGGTGTACTGTTTGTTGTCCTTTGAGCACGGCACGGCTGGTTTCGGTGAGGTGTAGCGCGCCGTATTCGTTATCGGGTGCCAGCAATCCCAGCGCGACGATCTGACGGAACACCGCACGCCAGGTTTTTTCCGGCAAATCCGAGCCGATGCCGAAAGTACTGACGCGGTCGTGATGCCATTCCTTGACGCGCTCGGTCAGATTGCCGCGCAACACGTCGATTAAATGCCCGGCACCGAAAGTTTGCCCGGTACGATAAACACACGACAACGCTTTTTGTACCGCAACGGTCGCATCCCAAACTTGGGGTGGATTGAGGCAAATATCGCAATTTCCACAGGCTTCCGTTGCCGTCGCTTCGCCGAAATAGTGCAGTATGCGCAGTCGACGGCAAGTGATCGTTTCGCACAGCGATAACATCGCCTCCAATTTGCGCGTCGCTACCTGCTTGAACTTAATGTTCGCTTCGGATTCCTCAATCATGCGACGTTGTTGTATCACATCGTTCAAACCGTATACCATCCAGGCATCGGCAGCTTGCCCGTCCCGCCCGGCGCGACCGGTTTCCTGATAATAACCCTCGATGCTCTTCGGTAAATCCAAGTGCACGACAAAACGCACATCGGGTTTATCGATTCCCATGCCGAATGCAATGGTCGCCACCATGATCACACCTTCTTCGCGTAAAAATTTTTCTTGATTAGCGCTACGTTCTCGATTATCCATACCGGCATGGTATGCAAGCGCCCGAAACCCTTGCTGTACCAGCCATGCAGCTGTTTCCTCAGTTTTTTTACGCGACAAACAATAGACAATGCCCGCATCATTCGGATGCTCGGTTTGGATAAAATGCAACAATTGTGCGCGACTATTGGTTCTATCGACGATACGATAGCGAATGTTGGGGCGATCAAAACTGGATACAAATACTTTTGCGGACGTTAAGCCTAATCGTTCGATGATTTCGTTGCGCGTATCCATATCCGCAGTGGCGGTCAATGCAATGCGCGGCACATCAGGAAAGCGCTCGTGCAATACAGACAACTGAATGTACTCCGGACGNNAGTAAATCGTATTGTCCCGCCAGCAGATTCTGTTCGACATCAACGGCTTCAGCTTGCGTAAGGGAAGAATTCAAAACAGCCGCACGCACGCCAAGTTCGAGTAGAGCGGCTACTTGGTTTTGCATCAGCGCGATCAGCGGTGAAACCACGATTGCAACGCCATCGCGCAATAATGCAGGTATCTGATAGCATAGCGATTTGCCGCCGCCTGTCGGCATCAGTACCAGGCAATCGCCGCCTTTGGTAAGATGTTCGATCACTTCTGCTTGCTGACCCCGAAAAGCCGGGTAGCCAAATACTTCTTTGAGTACGGTAAGAGCTTCGGGCATTAACGAACGGTAGGTTTGCTACGGAATTGAAATCGGCGCTTAACAATCACGGTGATTGACCTCGGATAGTACAGTAGAATTAGCCCGATGACATTATTCTTTTATGCATTTACTTTCAAATCAATTGAAATCTTCTGAAGGTTGCAAATTATTCAGAGTGTTGTACTGGTATAATTGCGCTCCATCGAATCTTATTTACACAACTTGCAACGTAAGTCTGGAGAAAACAATATGGTGGTAGCCGATGTTTTGAAATTAATTCAAGACAATGAAGTTAAATTTGTTGATTTGCGCTTTACCGATACCAATGGTAAAGAACATCACGTAACTGTCCCTGCGCATTCGTTCGATGCCGACAAATTCGAAGACGGTCACCCGTTTGATGGCTCATCCATCGGTGGCTGGAAAGGTATTCAATCATCCGACATGCTGCTGATTCCCGACCCGGATACCGCCAATATGGATCCGTTCATGGACGAACCCACCTTATTATTGACTTGTGATGTAGTTGAACCCGCCGATGGCAAGGGCTATAACCGTGACCCACGTTCACTCGCCAAACGCGCCGAGATTTATCTGAAATCGACCGGTATCGGCGATGTTGCGTATTTCGGTCCGGAACCGGAGTTTTTCATTTTCGATTCGGTGCGCTGGCACACCGGCATGTCCGGCTGTTCGGTCAAAATCGAATCGGAAGAAGCNNCGTTCTGCCATGTGTTTAACGTTGGAGGAAATGGGCGTTGGCGTTGAAGTGCATCACCATGAAGTCGCAACCGCCGGGCAATGTGAAATCGGTACTCGCTACAACAGCTTGGTCAAGCGCGCCGACTGGAATCAAATCCTCAAATATGTGATCCACAACGTTGCGCATTCTTACGGCAAAACCGCCACTTTCATGCCCAAACCGATCGTGGGCGATAACGGTTCCGGTATGCACGTGCATCAATCGATCTGGAAAGACGGCAAAAACTTGTTCTCCGGCAACGGTTACGCCGGATTGTCGGACATCGCACTGTATTACATCGGCGGTATCCTAAAGCACGCCAAGGCATTGAATGCGATTTGCAATCCCAGCACCAACTCATACAAAAGATTGGTTGCCGGCTTTGAAGCACCGGTCAATCTCGCGTACTCCGCCAGCAATCGCTCGGCAGCGATCCGTATACCGCATGTCAGCAGTCCTAAAGGGCGCCGCATCGAAGTACGCTTCCCGGATCCTACTGCAAATCCTTATCTGGCATTTGCCGCACTGATGATGGCCGGTCTTGACGGCATTCAAAACAAAATCAATCCCGGCGATCCGATGGATAAGAATCTCTATGACTTGCCGCCGGAAGAAGCCGCCAAAGTACCTAACGCTTGCGGCTCGCTGGACGAAGCACTCGATTGTTTGGATAAAGACCGCGATTTTCTGATTCGGGGCGGTGTATTTTCCAACGATTTGATCGACGCATACATTCAATTGAAAATGGATGAGGTCACCTTATTACGCGCCACCACGCATCCGATAGAATTTGATTTGTATTATAGTTTGTAAGATAAGCCATCTGATAATCAAACTATTTTAAGATAAAAAATCAATAACAGACCGTTGAAAAACGTTTTCGAAGCAGCCGACGCAAGGCACAGATAGTTTTTCAACGGTCTGTTAAGCAACATCAAAAGGAGACAAGGAGTCTGTCCGACTTAAGCAATCGTAGCGAGCCAAGAGGGAGCACGAGCGCAGGTTTTCTTAATTTTGAGGCGCATAGTTAATCTATGCAACGAAAAATTGAGGAAATATGAACAGTTATCACATTGGCGCAGTAGATTAGCCTTAAGTCCGACAGACTCCTAGAACAGGAATAAACAGGTTTTATCGGTTTTTTTAAGCTTTTCATTCGCCAAATTATTGTTAGACTCAACAGGTAGCGACACTTTGATCAACACTCAACGATAACGATATGAAAAAAAGATCATTGCTTATTTTATCGATGTTTATACTGGGATGCTCGGCGTCGCAGGCAATTGCCAGATCGGATATTTACAAGCTTGTCGACAAGGACGGCAACATTACGTTTACCAACCGCAAAATACCCAATGCGGAAAAAATTTCCGTTGCGTCCTATTCTCCCAATCTTTCTACCAACAAATCATCTCAAAACCGAACCGCTGCCAATTCTTCTACGGAACGTAGCGGCATGCGCCGAAAAATTCTGGAAAGCGAGCTTCTGACCGAGCAACAGCTTTTTAGCGACACGCAAATTTCTTTGGATCAGACCTCACAAATGCCACGATCGGAAAGTTCGCAGCAGAAGCTTGTTCAGCTAAAGAACAAGCTATTCATGCACCAGCGCAATATCGCCGCACTCAAAAAAGAATTGGGCAGATTCTAGGCCTCGATTGAAACGCAATGCCGCAAGAGAGTACTCATGACATCAAAATATTTCCTATTTTTTGCGCTGTTTGCTTATTCGCTATCGACCCACGGCGGCGTTTATAAGCATGTCGATGCGCAAGGCAACGTTACCTACTCCAACGTTCCTTCCAGTGATGCAAAACGGATCGATTTGCCTTCATTAATTGTCGTTCCTTCGACCGAATCCGGCGATATCGATGATCGCATGATCAAGCGCAGAGAATCCATAAAGCTTGAAGAGCAACGAGAAAAGCTACAAGATAAAATCGCCGAAGAGGAAAAGCGTCTCAACGAAGTCAAAGAGGAATACAAAGACGGCATGCCGGATAGATTGGGCAGTGAACGTAACTATCAACGTTACCTTGATCGCGTCGAGCGCTTAAAGGAAGAAATCAAAGTGCGTGAGAAAAGCGTGAATAACTTGCGCGAAGAATTGAATCAATTACCCGGAAAAATCAAGATCCGATAATCGGGCTTGTCATACCCGCAACTCCACCAAGACCGGTGCATGATCAGATGGCCGTTCCAATTTACGCGGCGATTTGTCGATTTGACAGGACACGCAAGATTGCACCAATTCATTGCTCAGCAAGATATGATCGATCCGCAGGCCGCGGTTAAGGCGAAAAGCCATCATACGATAATCCCACCAGGTGTATGATTTTTCGGGTTGCTCGAACAAACGAAAGCTATCGGAAAATCCGGCATTGAGCAAATCGGCAAAAGCCGNNACATACACCGACACTATCCGCAAATCACCATAGGATGCTGCGATTATTCGCTTTTGTTCGTCTGCAAAGCCGGGTATCGCAGCGGTGACATCGGCACCCGCTTGTTTACTGAGGATGGCAACACCGTTATAGGTTTTCTGCCCGGCAAATAATGATCGATAGCCGACAGCGGCAAGTACGGCCACCGGAAAGTTTTCGTCGGTCAATTTGGTTTCCTGCAAACAGAGAAACTCCGGTTGATGTTGCGCGAGCCAATCAATCACGTGCGGCAAGCGCACTTTTAATGAATTGACATTCCATGTAGCTAATTTCATTACGAGACAGTCCCGGTATTATTTTCTGCCTGATGCACCACGATTTGATTAAAAGGAATCGTCCACTGTTGTTGATTGCAAACTTCGACCGCGTAACGCTGCAATGCACGTTGAATGGCAAAATAATCCTTTGCAGCACTGCCATCGAATGTCGCAATGATCTTATAGTCGAGCGACGAAGTTGCCGCTTTGGCAAAATGCACGTGCAAATCCTTCAGCGCATCGCCGAACGGTTCATTTGATAAACTTTGACGGATTCCATCACCTAATGTTTCCGGAATCGTCGTCGTCGACAACGCCTGATGACGGTAATCGAGACCGAAGTCGCTGATCACACTAAATCCCAGTGAGTAATTTTTCGGATTGGCGGCGAGAAAATCCGGAATCGAAATGGTTCGCGGCATCGAACCGTCGGTCGCAGAAAGTACAATATTTTCCAATGTAATACATTTCACCATACCGAAAGTATGGTCAGACAACTCGACAAAATCACCGGTTCTACACGGAAACCAAGGCTCATCTACCGAATAGGGGCGAGATACATATTCGGCCAATTCGGCCAGCGTCAACCGCAATTCCAAACCTGGCAGCATCGGATTAATCAANNGGAATAGAGCTTTTCAGCAACCACACGATGCTAATCAGCAATAACACGGTAATACCTATCAACACTTGATCGTTACGCACACTGAGCACGAAAAATACCGCCGTAATAGCCAAAACGATCGTCAAAAAATGATATAGCAAAGTAATGATGCGTTGATAATAAGTTCTTTTTTCGTTTTCTTTATGACGACTGATCCAGCCAAACAGCTTTTGTATCAACAGCATCGCGAAATAGACCGTTATGAATGCCATGATTGCCATTAATAATGTTGCACCGCGCCCGGTCAGAAACTGCGCGACATGCTCGCCAATCGAAATTTCCCTGGCCGATTGCGACCTGATCATTTCATCCAACTGCAACTGCGCCACTTCCAGCAGATGATTGTTACCCCGCAACTGATCTTTCCATTTTTTTTCAATGCGCTCGAATTCAAGCAATGCAGGTTTTTCCAGCCCTAGCTTATTGATGCCTGCAATATGGTTGAGCACTTCATTGATGTCGGCGGTTTGTCGACTATAAAAAGCGATCTTTTTCTGCAGTAAATCCAGCTTGCGCTTATGCTCAGTCAATTGCCGCAATTCACCCAGAATCGGCTGCACGATTTCCAACAAATCCTTCTGCCAATCGAATCTTTCGCTTTGACTGGTATCATCTTTACCCAATTCGACGCCAGCCGTCAGAATCATTTCAAACGACAACTCCTGTTCATGCACCGCATTGGCCAATTCACTCAACTCGGCTTGTAGCTTGTTTTTTTCTTGCTCGGTTTTGGCTTTAGACAGCGATTGCGATTTGGCTTCAATGATCTTTTCTTGTTGCTTGATATTGCTGATGATGTCATTTAATTTGACGACAGCTAACTCCTCTTGCAAATCCTGTTCGTTAGCAATCAACGAAAAATCATTGCCGAGAGCAAAAACCAAAGGTGAGTGCAACGCGAACACAAGCATCGTCAAGGCTATAAAATCAAAGCACTGTTTTTTCATCGTTGTTATTCATTTACTGTTCTGTTTTGTAAAAAAGTATTCTACTTCCGCTAAATCCCGCGTCCGTTTCATCGGCGGCAGGCTTTGCCAGATTTGCCTGCCGTAAGTCTTGGAAATCAAGCGCGGATCGCAGATCATCAATACGCCGCGATCCGCTTCGTCGCGGATCAATCGGCCTGCACCTTGTTTCAGATTGATGACCGCACGTGGTAATTGGTATTCCATAAAGGGATTGCGCCCTTCTTGAGCCATCTTTTCGATTCTCGCGGATAAAACCGGATCGTCGGGCGGTGCAAACGGCAATTTATCGATAATCACCAGCGACAACGCCTCGCCGCGCACGTCGACACCTTCCCAAAACGATTGGCTGCCGATCAGTACGGCGTTTTCCGTTTCACGGAACCGATCCAATAAATAAGTCCGCGAGCCCTGCCCTTGCAGCAACAGCGGAAAATCGAAATCTTCAGTCGCTTGTAATAGTTCGTACACACGTTGCATCGCCCGCAAGCTGGTACACAGGAAAAAAGCTCGTCCACGACTGGCCCGCAGAACCGGTAAAGCTGCCGCCACTACTTGCTCGGTATAGGTTTTGTGCTGCGGCTCAGGTAACCCTTGTGGCACGTACAACAGTGCCTGCTTCGCATAATCGAAAGGACTGTCCCAGCTTGCGGTTTGTACTGCGCTCAATCCCATTTCATGATTGTAATGGGAAAAATCTTTTTTGACCGACAGCGTAGCTGAAGTAAAAACCCATGCACGCAACGAAGAAGTCAATTGTTTTTGAAAAATATCGGCAATCGAAAGCGGTGTCGCGTTTAATTGCAGTGCTTGATGAAATACTTCAATCCAACGGACATAATCGCCCATTTCGCTGTCGTCGCGCCAACGCTGCAACAGATACAAGTGATTGGCCGCACGCATTCGGCAATTTTCCAATCCTTCGGAGCGTTCGGCTTGGTTTTCCAATAATTTCAACAATAGCGTCAGTTGCTGCACCAGCAAATCCAATGTCGGTATGAAATCAGGATACCGCTTAACTTCAGTTAAAGCGATGCGCGTATTTTCTTCCGCGATCGTCAAACGCAAATCACGCACAGCTTTATCCATCGACGCTATCGCATCGGGCAACGGCAAGAAATCGCGTGCCCCCATGAGCGCTTCTATTTTGGCGTCACGCGCCAAATCAAGCAATTGGCTGGTGCTGATCGATTCGCCGAAAAATAAACTGGCTGTTTCCGGCAATTGATGCGCTTCGTCGAATATCACCGTATTGCATGCCGGCAATAATTCCGACAATCCCTCATCGCGCAGCATCACATCGGCAAAAAACAAATGGTGATTGACTACGACCACATCGGCTGCCAATGCTTGCTTTCGTGCTTCCATAACGAAGCATTGTTTATGATTCGGGCACTCGGAACCCAGACAATTATCGCGTGTTGATGTAACCATCTGCCAAATTGCCGCATTCTCCGGTACTTCTCTCAACCCGCTTTTATCACCGTCCTTACTGTTGCGTGCATAACGCTCGATCAAAGACAAATAACCGATTTCCTCTCGATCGACAAAAGTCAGATGGGTATCTTGCAAACACTTTTCCAAATGATAGTGACATACGTAGTTGGCGCGTCCTTTCAACAAAGCTACGGTTACCGGTACTTTCAATGCGCTCCGCACCGTGGGAATGTCCCGATTGAACAATTGGTCTTGCAGTGTCTTGGTTCCGGTTGAAATAATCACTTTACCGCCTGCCAACAATGCCGGCACTAAATAGGCCAATGTTTTTCCGGTCCCGGTTCCGGCTTCAGCCACCAAAATTCGATGATTCGCAATCGTATCGGCAATCGCATGCGCCATTTCCAATTGCTGCGGACGTAAACGAAATCCAGCGATATGACTGGATAACACACTTTCCTTTGAAAAAATGGAATCTATTTCTAACATAATAGGGAATCAGCCATCACATTGCATATCGCCGCATGCATTTTTGCGAAGCTGATCGTTGATACCTGCACCGAGACAAAGAAAAATAGCATTATACTAATTATCCCGATAAAAGCTGTTTGCATGTACTTACTAAAGAAATTATCATAACGCTTCGATTAATATGACTGATTTCCTATTTTTATTGTTGATCCAATATAAGATAATTCTCACAACAATGCATACATAAATTTGTCGGATCAAATTGCATGCCAAGTAAGCAAATTCAAAAGAAATATTCCATAGCGATAGGCCAATTTTCCAGCACCATCCAACGCCGCATTTCGTTTATGCAAATGATGATGCAACACTCTCTTAACAAATAATTCGAAGAAACATATAAGCGAGAAGATTCCTTATGTCTCAAACAGTAAGCGAAGCCGTCAAACCGGACAATTCGGTAAATGGCAATAACGATTCAAACAAAACCAGCTTCGACCAGATGCACCTAAAGGTAGGGCAAAAAATGCAGCTCTCCTTGGTTTCTTCGCTAAAACCAACCAATGATTCTTACAGCAACTCATATACATCGTCGTTAATCGGTTATATACACGATACCGTATTGATTGTTTCAATGCCGGCATCCGATGCTTTATTAGGAGAACCTTTCATAGAGGGCGACCAACTTCAAGCTCGATTGTTTAGCGGTCAGTCAGCTTATACTTTTTCGGTTTTTGTCGAAAAAATCATCAAACTGCCGTTTAAATATTTGCATTTATCCTTCCCAAAAAAAATTTCGGCCCAGAACATTAGAAACTCGCGACGTGTTCGATGCTGTTATCAGGGTACCGAAGTACAAAAAAATATCGCCATGCAAATAATCGATATCAGTACCTCCGGTGCCGGGATTGAAAGTCAGCTACCCGTAGGCAGCTTAGTTACGGAAGTTAAACTGTCTTTTGTCGCACCGGTATTTGATGAAGACTTGCCTTTTAGTATCAATGGAGTAGTCAGGTCTGCCGAGCCGATCAACAAAAACGGCAAAAAATTCATTGTTACCGGCGTAGAATTTATTGATCTGGAGAAAAAACAATTGACATCATTACGCCATCTTATTTATCAGGTAATCGTCGAACATCCCGATCTCATTATGTAAGCCAGCAACTGCCTGATTTACCAAAACCCCCAATTGCCCGTCATGACGATCCAGATGCCCAATAAGCCGTTAGTCACGGCATGGGCCAGGATGGGCGACCACAATGTTCCGCTGCGCATATATAACAAACCATAAACAATGCCGACAAAGAATCCGGCAAACCATAAACTGTGAGCTACCGCAAACAATGCCGCCATAATAAAAAAAAACTTAAAACCGATTTGACCTGGAACAACTGAACGAAAATTCTGATTTTCAATCCATCGCATTAAAAATGATCGCCAGAACAGCTCTTCCATAATAGGCACCACCAACGCGGCTCCAAACAATCGGATCGCCACCAGCACCCAATCGATTTGCTCATCATTGCGAGGATCAAACCCTATCGCATCGCCCATGACCATCCATTCGGCGGTCAAATTGATCCAGGCGACAAAAACCACGATGCCGGCCACAACTGCTGTCATTGAAGTTTTAATCGTTACATTCGCAAAAGAATACAATTCACTGTATGTGTTGCGCATGATCCAGAGCAAAACAACAACAGCCGTGATCTTGATAGCATAAAGCATTCTCACGTCATCAGCGTTCCAACCCAACTTCAGCAGGACATCTTCGATGAACATGAACAAAACATAAGCTGCAAATGGGGCAATATAGGGAAGATTGGAACGTTCAAGCATAAGGATTTCCTTTGCTATTAAAATTCAGATAGTTTATTGAAATGTGATCGGAATAGAAATAACCAAGATAATACTTGACATAATGCCGAGCCATTTTTACTAAAGAAACGGAATTACCCTGCAAATTCAACAATACAAGATCAGTCCAACCCTAAAAGCCCAATTGACCGCTTGTTTCTTACGTCAAAATGTAAACGGTATTTCTTGTTGCCGATAAGCACCCAGCGCATGAAGTTGATGCAGCGCACACAGCGCGCTTACCTTGACCCCCAGTAATCGTATTCTTTTCTTTAACGGAACGCGCCGTAAGCATTCGCCCGCCGCTTGACGAATCACGGCAGCATCGGCGGTATGTTCTGCCAGTGAGAAATCCCGTGTCACGGTGCGAAAATCTTCGAAACGCAGCTTGATGCTGATAGTACGCCCGACATACGCTTTAGACGACAGATCTTCGGCCACTTGTTGGCACAAGGAAGTAAATGCTTCCGTCAAATATACACGATCATGCTGCGGATGGAGATCACGTTCAAATGTGGTTTCACGGCTGAACGATTTCGGTTCCGCATCGACCACCACCGGACGATGATCGATACCGCGTGCAACCTCATATAACCATGTGGCATAGCTATTGCCGAAATGATCATGTAATAGCGACAAATCAGCGCGCGACAGTTCGGCAATGGTATGAATGCCAAGCGTTGCCAGTTTCTGCGCGGCTTTCGGGCCAACGCCATTGATTTTTTGTACCGACAACGGCCAAATTAGCGATGGAATATCGCCGGGCGTTAGAATCGTCAATCCATCCGGTTTTTCTAAATCGGAGCAAATTTTGGACAGTAATTTATTAGGCGATATGCCGATAGAACAAGTTAGGCCGGTCGCATCGCGTACGGCCTGCTTGATTCGTTGGGCAAGCATCAGCGTATCATCCGGCAATAGCGACAAATCGATATAAATCTCATCAATACCGGTATCTTCAATCTGTGGTGCAATACTGGCGACAGCGGCTTTAAATAGCTTGGAATAATGGCGATAGCGCGGAAAATCGACCGGCAATAAAATAGCGTCCGGCGCCAATCGTGCCGCTTTCATCACACCCATTGCGGAGAGAACACCTTTGGCTCGGGCTTCGTAGGTTGCCGTAGTAATTACACCGCGCCCGACGTATTCGCTTAAGCGGTAAAAACGTCGCGAACCATCGGGTTGCGACACCGGCGCATGCTCGTCCCGCCCAGCAATGACTACCGGTAAACCACGTAATTCGGGATAACGCAGCAATTCAACCGATGCGTAAAAAGCATCCATATCCAAATGCGCGATCCGGCGAGGCGATGGATTATTGTTTTGCACTTTTACAAACTGTCGTGATGTAAGGACTATTGCGAGATTGTGATACATTACCCAACTTCAATAGCCGCATTGTATATGAATTCACAATTGCTCGATCAAACCCTACTCTGTCCTTGTAACAGCAATCAATCTTACCGTATCTGCTGCGGTCGCTTTTTGGATCAAGGTGATTTTGCTACCAACGCTGAATTATTGATGCGCTCCCGTTATACCGCCTATACTTTGCAACGCGCGGATTACTTGCTGACAACCTGGCATACCAGCACCCGCCCCGCTTCGCTGGATCTGACCAATTCGCCCCAGCGATGGATGGGATTAACCATAAAGCGACACGAACAACCGTATGCTGATCGAGCTGTCGTTGAATTTATCGCACGCTATAAAATCAATGGACGTGCCTATCGCTTAAACGAAATCAGTCGATTCGTGCGTGAGCAAGGGCACTGGTTTTATGTCGATGGCGATATTTTGTCAGACTGATAAAATCACTCATCCTAAAAATGATCTGGAGGTACGTTATGATTCGTCATAATTCTTTATTATTGTTGTTCATGGCTTTATGCTGCATGGTCAGCGCAGCGTATGCCGATCAATTGGCTCCCGAACATATCAACGGTACCCAAACGATCGATACCGTAACGGCCAAATCATTTTTTGATCGCGGCATTCCATTCATTGATGTCAGAGGGCTAGAAAATTTCAATGCCGGGCATATTCCCGGCGCTCATCATCTGCCCGTTAAAAGCGATTTTAATGAACAAAACCTGCATGCCGTCGCGAAGCAAAATGAACCGATCGTGATTTATTGCAACGGCATTCATTGCATGGGTAGTTCGGTCGCAGCGCAAAAGGCGGTTGATTGGGGGTGGACGAAAGTGTTTTATTACCGCGAAGGAATACCCGCCTGGAAACAAAACGATCATCCTATTCAAACCGTCTCTCCTTAAACAATATCCATGCGAACCGACAACATCCCTTTATACACTGAACAATACACCGCTCCGGCATGGCTGCCCGGTGGCAATGCTCAAACTATTTATCCGTATTTAAAAAAACCCAAACCATTGTTTCAATACCGACGCGAGCGTTGGGAATTGGATGACGGTGATTTCATCGATGTCGATTGGGTGGACGGCTCAAGCAATGCGCCGCTGGTGGTTTTTTTCCATGGACTCGAAGGCGATTCGTCAAGCCATTACATATTGAGTATGATCAATACGCTGCAACCGTATGGTTGGCGTAGTGTCGTCATTCATTTTCGCGGTTGCTCCGGTACGCCCAACCGGCTGGCGCGCGCTTACCATTCCGGCGATTCACCGGAAATTGATTGGATGCTGCGCCGCGTTCATCGCGATAACGCCATGTCGCAACCGATTTATGTGATCGGCGTATCGCTGGGCGGCAATGCGTTATTGAAATGGGCTGGAGAAAGTGGAGAAAATGCCAATCAGATTATCACCGGTATCGCTACAATTTCCGTACCGCTGGATTTGCCTGCTGCAGGCGCAGCACTGGACATCGGCTTCAATCAAGTTTATGCACGGCATTTCCTGATTTCGCTAAAAGCCAAAGGACTGCAAAAGGTTGCACAATTTCCGGGATTACTGAATAAAAATGCACTAAAAAACTGCAACACGATTTACGCTTTCGACAATATCGTCACCGCACCCTTGCATGGATTTCGAGGTACCGATGAATACTGGAGAATTTCCAGCAGCAAGCAATGGTTGCCGCATGTTCGCGTACCAACGTTGATCATCAATGCACGCAACGATCCTTTCGTACCTGCAGCATCATTACCTACCGCTCACGAGGTTTCATCGACGGTACTACTCGAATTCCCGCAGCAAGGCGGCCACGCCGGATTCATGCGCGGCCCGTTTCCGGGTAAATTGGATTGGTTACCGCAAAAAATCCTGAGCTTTTTTTATCATCAATGCGATTGAATTCTGGCTACCACAAGCTGGATCTCGGTACTTATTGTCCCCACGTTCCAGCATGGAAAATATTCAATGAACCACAACAATTATTCAGAGACCTTTGCAAAATCACT
>DJMI01000076.1 GCA_002435335.1 Nitrosomonas sp. UBA6494 | reverse complement strand
TTTGTTTCTTGCTTTTTTTGCTCGCGCCTCTCTGTTAAACTCAGCGTTTCGATAATTATTATAAAAATAGCCTGCAAATTAAGGAGCTTTGAATGTTTAACAAACCCAACCAATTGGTTTTCTATCTCAACGTATTTATTGCAGCCTTTGGTGTGATGGTTGCACTGGCAACCGATTTTATTGTCGTCGGTTTAATCATTACAATCTGCGCAGCATTGTTGGTTTTCGATCAAATCAGACAAAACAAATCCGCTTTCACCATAGCGGATCTCAATAAAATTTTGACTGTTCACGATGCCGGCGGCAGCAAAGCCACATTAACGCAAACGCAAATGACGACTTCGTGTCACGTGGATAACTCAGAATATTGGTTTAAGAATATTCGTGCTATCGGCAGTATCAGTAGCTTTAGAATTAACAATGAGCTGCCGGATGATCAACAAAAAGACAGCGACAATTATCATGTTTGCATGAGAATATCGCCTGAATTGCAGTTGATTAATGGCTCCAATCTCACTTTAACCTACGAATACCAGGATGCATTTACGCAAAGTGAGGGAATGCTATCGCATGTCGTGAGTGATGATACCAAGCATTTGCACATGACGGTTCAGTTGCCTGAAGATCGTAAAGTATCTACAGCCCGTTTCTTCTGTAAATACAATGGCAAGGAAGAAGCACTGCTACCTCCCACTGTCACAGGAAAAACAAAAATTGAAGCCGATATCGATAATCCCAAACAAGGCGCTGAATATTGCTTGGAATGGAATTGGGCTGACGCAGGAATACTCAAAAAAATAAGCAAACTGTTCTAAGATCGAATTTCAAAGCAAAATTTTTAAACTAACAAGTCGTTGAAAAACGCTGGGCAATCGCTTCAAGACAAAAACAGGCGAGAGAAATGACAGTTTATTGATAATAGAACATTCTGAATCGCAACAGCCACGAAATTAGCTTTCAAACGGCTACTAAATCAGCAAGGCTGGGTAAAATAAACCCAGCCTTATACACCCTTGAATCTTCTCAAAGCCCTTGCTGCAGTCAGCAGCATGACCTTTATTTCAAGAATTCTCGGTTTCTTACGAGACATTTTAATTGCACGGATTTTCGGCGCCGGCATGGCAACCGATGCTTTCTTTGTTGCCTTCCGAATACCGAATCTACTACGACGCATATTCGCCGAAGGGGCATTCTCACAAGCCTTTGTACCTATCCTTGCAGAATATAAAAACACGCGAACACCGGAAGAAACGCGTCATCTCATTGATCATATTACGGTGCTATTGGGAACAACCCTATTTGTCATTACCTTGATCGGTATCTTAACGGCACCGTTTATCATCTATATCAGTGCGCCGGGCTTTTCCGATAATCCGGAAAAATTCAATTTAACGGTCGAATTACTGCAAATCACATTTCCGTATATTTTATTCATTTCCCTGGTAGCACTGGCGGGTGGTATTTTGAATACTTACGGCCAATTTAATGTCCCAGCCATTACCCCTGCATTTTTGAATTTATCTTTTATCGGTTGTGCACTGTGGTTAACACCTCTTCTCGATCCGCCAGTCCTGGCCTTGGCTTGGGCGGTTTTTATCGGCGGTATTTTACAACTGGCATTTCAATTACCTTACCTGTTGAAACTCCAGTTAATGCCCCGGATACGTTTTAACAATCCGGATACCGGTGCCTGGCGTGTTATCAAACAGATGGGACCGGCAATTTTCGGAGTATCGGTTGGTCAAATTAGTTTATTAATCAACACCATCTTTGCTTCTTTACTGGTAACCGGCAGTGTATCCTGGCTCTACTACGCGGATCGATTGATGGAATTCCCAGCCGGGTTGCTGGGCGTGGCGCTCGGCACGATTCTGTTACCTTCGCTAGCACGACATTACAACAATCACAGCAACGAAGAATTTTCCCGTCTGCTCGACTGGGGATTGCGCATGACTATGTTGCTCACGCTGCCAGCGGCACTGGCATTGGCGTTGCTGTCAGTTCCGTTAATCGCCACGCTGTTTCATCATGGCGCATTCACGGAACAAGACGTGTGGATGACACGTAACGCACTCGTTGCATACAGCATCGGCCTACTCGGATTGATTCTGGTAAAAGTACTCGCGCCAGGATTTTATGCCCGTCAGAATATCAAAACACCGGTAAAAATTGCCATTGTCACACTCGTTGCAACGCAAATGATGAATCTCGCTTTCATCATACCGTTTCAACACGCCGGACTGGCACTGGCGATTGGATTGGGTGCTTGCATTAACGCATCACTGCTTTATTACAAATTACGCAGCCACGCGATTTATCAACCGCAACCGGGATGGTTGGTATTTTTTGTTAAGATAATAATAGCGTTGGCAGTAATGGGGCTAGTTCTATGGTTTGCCACAGGATCAGATACCTCCTGGTTACAAGGCACAATATATGAGCGCGCCATTCGACTCAGCTGGATTATCGCCGCTGGCGCAGCCAGTTACTTTGCCGCACTTTGGACACTGGGATTTCGTATCAAGGATTTTGTGCAGAAACAAACAATATGAAAGTCATGCATTAACACCAAGCTTACTTTTTTTATCCTTCTCAATCAGTGCATAAGCCGAATGATTATGAATCGACTCGAAGTTTTCCGATTCGACCACATAAGCGTCAATGCGCGCATCGTGGTTAAGTACCTCAGCAATATCTCTGACAATATCTTCTACAAATTTCGGATTATCGTAAGCTTTCTCAGTCACATATTTTTCATCGGGACGCTTCAGTAATCCATAAAGCTCACAAGATGCGTTGGTTTCGGCGATGCGTATGATGTCTTCAATCCATACAAAACTATTGGTACGTACCGAAATGGTCACATGAGACCGTTGATTATGCGCACCGTAATCGGAGATTTTCTTGGAGCAAGGGCACAAGCTTGTGACCGGAACCAAAACTTTCATCGTAAAGAAATACTCGCCGTTTTTTATTTCACCGATAAATGTTACTTCATAATCCAACAAACTCCTCACCTGTGAAACGGGTGCGGATTTATTGATGAAGTAGGGAAAAGTCATTTCGATATGACCTGAATCTGTTTCCAATCTCGCCGTCATTTCCCGCAAAATCGTTTGAAACGATTCCACTGAAATTTCCCGTTCGTGGCTGTTAAGAATTTCAACAAAGCGAGACATATGCGTCCCTTTGAAATTATGCGGCAAGTTGACATACATGTTAAAAACCGCAATCGTATGTTGGACACCGTCACTTTTATCTGCAACAACAATAGGATGACGAATGGCTTTAATGCCAACCCGGTCGATTGCAATACGTCGCGTATCCGGTGAGCTCTGCACATCGGCAATTGGAAAATCTATCTGTTTATTCATATCGTCCTCCCGCGCAGCAACGCATTCCCAAAATCGTAAATTGATTTGCCCATTACTCAGGCAGTAATGCGCGCACTGATTTGATTATTCCATTTTTATCTAAACCACAATCCGCCAACATTTGCGAATGCTCGCCCTGATCGATAAAAATATCCGGCAATCCAAGCTGTAACACTTTAACGACAATAGACTGACTATTCAGCGACTCGACTACCGCACTACCGGCACCGCCCATTATGGTATTTTCCTCCACGGTTACCAGCAGTTCATGATTCATAGCGAGTGAAGCTACCAAATCATCGTCCAATGGTTTAACAAAACGCATGTTAACAACGGTTGCATTTAATTCATCACCCGCTTGCAAGCAAGGTGCCACCATGCTGCCAAACGCCAAAAGCGCAATTTTCTCACCTTGACGACGAATTTCACCATGGCCAACGGGTAATGCTTGCATTTCTTTTTGAACAGGAACTCCGGGGCCAGTTCCCCTTGGATAGCGAACAGCGGTCGGCGTATCCAATTTAAATGCTGTATAGAGCATTTGTCGGCACTCATTTTCATCAGCAGGCGCCATTACGATCATATTAGGAATACATCGCAAATACGACAAATCAAAGCTACCAGCATGTGTCGGGCCATCGGCACCCACTAAACCAGCCCGATCGATAGCAAATACTACCGGCAAGTTCTGAATCGCAACATCATGAACTAACTGATCGTACCCGCGCTGCAAAAAGGTCGAATAAATCGCGACAACCGGCTTCAAGCCATCGCATGCAGCACCGGCGGCAAATGTAACCGCATGCTGCTCAGCGATGCCGACATCAAAATACCGATCAGGGTATTCCTGTGAGAAACGAACCAACCCCGAACCTTCGCGCATTGCTGGTGTAATCCCGATCAAGCGGGAATCCAATGCCGCCATATCGCACAACCAATCGCCAAAAATTTGTGTATACGCAGGCTTACCGGAGGATTTCGTAACAATACCTTTTTTGGGATCAAATTTACCGACGCCATGGTACAAAATCGGGTCCTCTTCTGCCCTTTTGTAACCGGCACCTTTACGCGTCACCACATGCAGGAATTGCGGTCCATCCAGTTGCTTGATGTTTCTCAACGTAGTAATCAAAACATCGAGATCGTGACCATCGATAGGCCCAATATAATTGAATCCGAACTCCTCAAACAAGGTTCCTGGAGTCACCATACCTTTTACGTGCTCTTCCGCACGCTTTGCAAGCTCCAGCACCGGCGGTACTACGCCCAACACCTTCTCACCGGCACGTCTGGCGGTTGCATAAAAACGTCCCGACATCAATTTAGCCAAATAATTATTGAGCGCCCCAACCGGTGGAGAAATCGACATATCGTTGTCATTAAGAATCACCAACAAATTGGCATCCATCACTCCCGCATTGTTCAAGGCCTCAAAGGCCATGCCAGCACTCATCGCGCCATCACCGATAATGGCAATCGCACGTCGATCGGTCTTATTCAATCGAGCAGCTACAGCCATCCCCAACGCAGCACTGATGGAAGTACTGGAATGCGCCGTACCGAATGCATCGTATTCGCTCTCATCGCGGCGTGGGAATCCTGCAATTCCCTCATGCATGCGTAATTTGCTCATGCCCTCACGCCGACCTGTCAGAATTTTATGAGCATAAGTTTGATGCCCTACATCCCACACCAGTTGATCATTAGGCGTATTAAAAACATAGTGCAACGCTATAGTTAATTCAACCGTTCCTAGGTTCGACGAAAGGTGACCACCGGTTTTAGCTACCGATTCAACCAGAAAATCGCGCAACTCGCTGGCAAATTGCGGCAACTTTTTTTGGTCCATTTCACGTAATTGAGATGGTGAATTAATGGCGTCTAGCAATGGATACATTCAAAGCCTGAAAATAAAAATAATGAAATAATACTTAGAATTTACGCTTAATTATAAATTCGGTTACTTGACGCAATCTGAACGCGGATTCACCGAAACCCGCCAAAGCATCGTCGGCATCATGCTGTAGTTTCTCAGCCAATTCACGTGCCTGCGCTATACCTAGAATGCTGACATAAGTCGGTTTGTTGTTTTCGGCATCCTTGCCTGCGGTCTTTCCTAGCGTAGCAGTGGATGCTTCCGCATCCAGCAAATCATCGACGACCTGAAACGCTAGACCGACACATTTTGCAAAATGATCCAATTTGCCCATTTGTGCCTCGTCCAAGCGGGCACTGCAACGCGCACCGAGCATAACGGCAGCGCGAATCAAGGCCCCTGTTTTATGAATATGCATAAATTCCAGTTCCGGCAGCGTCAGGGTTTTTCCCACGCTATCCAAATCGAAAGCCTGCCCACCCGCCATGCCGCGCGAACCTGATGCCAAAGCAAGCTGTGAGATCATCGCCAATTGTGTTTCTGCATTATCGGCTAACCGATTCTCCGCCAACAATTCAAATGCCAGTGTCTGCAAACTATCTCCGGTCAATAGTGCGGTTGCTTCGTCAAACTCAATATGACATGTCGGTTTACCGCGCCGCAAAATATCGTCGTCCATACACGGCAAATCGTCATGCACCAATGAATAAGCGTGAATCAATTCTACTGCTGCCGCAACAATGGTGACACGCACAACATCCGCACCCGCAAGCTCACCGGCAGCAAAAGACAACAACGGGCGCACTCGTTTGCCACCACCCAACACCGAATAGCGCATCGCTTTGTGCAATCCGATTGGCACACAATCCGTAGCCGGCAATCTCGAATCCAGGTAGTTTTCGATACGCGCTTGACAATAACTAGCCCAGTTCTGGAAATCAGTGCTCATTACTATCAGGCTGAGAAAAGTTTTTTACCATACCTGCCTCAAGTATACGTACTTGCTGCTGCGCATTTTGCAATTTGCTCTGACAATATTGCAGCAACTCAACTCCGCGCTGATAAGCTGCGAGTGATGCTTCCAACGGCATTTGGCCTGCCTCCATGGCTATCACAATTTTTTCCAACTCTGCTGAAGCTGCTTCAAAACTCTCCGGTTGGGACAATGCCGCAGCATTTTTAGTTGATTTGGTCATAAAGCAAGGACAAAAATTGATCTGAGCTTATACAGCTATTCGGATGATATTTCTAAAAAACGGATAAAAATAACGCAATTGTCGGTACTTGGTCAATGCAAATTTGCATCAAACATAAAACACGTTAGACTTTAAATTGGCGGAGAAAGCGGGATTCGAACCCGCGGTACGGTTTGAGCCGTACACACGCTTTCCAGGCGTGCACCTTCAACCACTCGGTCATTTCTCCTGACTTGTATTGATCGCGGGCAAGAATAAACCAGATATTGTTTTGCAGCAAATTTGTTTTCCCTTCAAGAGGAATTCTTTGCTGGATCGGTTCCTTGCACTGCAATCATTACTTAAAACTTCCAACACCGCGATTCATTCGCTCAAGCGTTTCTTCACGCCCCAATAAAGCCAATACTGCGTCGATAGAAGGCGTATGAACCTCGCCTGTCACTAGGATTCGTAACGGCATGGCAATTTTTGGCAACTTGACGTCATATTCCTTAGCAGCCGCTTTGATTTCTTGGTGGATCACGTCACGCGTCCATTCTATTTGATGAAATTTTTCCATTAAACCGATTATCATCGGCTTGACATCCATTGTCAGATGCAGAGATTTCAAATCATCACTCGGCTCCAAAGGGCGATAGAAATACACTGCCGCATCTGCCAATTCCTCGATTGTATTGACACGTTCTTTTAATAAATCAACAACAGCTTGTAAATCCGGCCCTTTTATAATGTCACAATTATCTTTGTTGAGGAAAGGCAGTACCAATTCACTCAAGCTAGCATTGTCGGCTATCTTCATATATTGTTGATTCAGCCATAGCAATTTTTCCGGATTGAATTTGGCTGGTGAACGGCTGATTGCGGAAAGATCGAACCATTCGACTAATTGTTCGCGACTAAATATTTCTTCATCACCGTGTGACCATCCTAATCTTGCCAAATAGTTCAGCAACGCTTCGGGCAAATAACCGTCGTCACGATATTGCATCACCGATACTGCACCATGACGCTTCGATAGCCTTTCACCATTAGCACCCAAAATCATTGGTACATGCGCATATTCTGGAAGTGACGCATCTAGTGCTTTTAAGATATTGATTTGACGTGGCGTATTATTGACGTGATCGTCACCGCGAATTACATGCGTAATTTGCATATCCAGATCGTCAACTACGACACTGAAGTTATAGGTTGGTACTCCATCACTACGCAGCAACACCAGGTCATCCAATTCGCTATTGGCAACAGTAATGCGTCCTTTGATCAGATCATTGAACGCAACATGGCCATCCAAAGGATTCTTAAATCTCAGTACCGGCTTGACATCGGTTGGCGGTGTTTTTTTACTGTCGCGCCAGCGTCCGTCATACCGAGGCTTCAATCCCGCAGCCAACTGTTTCTCGCGCATCTCTTCCAATTCTTCTTTGGAAGCGTAGCAATAATAAGCCATATTATTTTGCAGCAAATGATCTGCAACTTGATGATATCGCGCCAGTCGTTGCATCTGATAGAACGGCCCTTCATCGTAGTCAAGTGACAGCCATGCCATGCCATCCAATATTGCTTGGATTGATTGTTGCGTTGAGCGCTCTAAGTCGGTATCTTCAATGCGCAATATAAATTTGCCGCCATGTTTACGCGCATAAGCCCAGGAAAACAAAGCGGTACGTGCACCACCGATATGAAGGTAGCCTGTCGGGCTGGGTGCAAAACGGGTACGTACAGTCATGGTACTTAAATCTAAAATGATTATTAAAATTTTGCGGAAAGACAATCCCGCATCTGGATTAGCGTACTACCGCCTAGCCGAATCTACCGGTTATATAGTCTTCGGTTTGCTTGTTTTTCGGTTTAATAAAAATAGTATCGGTAACATCGAATTCGATTAATTCGCCCAAATACATATAAGCCGTATAATCCGAGACTCTGGCAGCCTGTTGCATATTATGCGTTACGATCAATATCGTTACTTTATTCTTCAGATCGGTAATTAATTCTTCGATACTGGCAGTGGCAATCGGATCCAATGCCGAGGTTGGTTCATCAAACAACAATATTTCCGGATCTGTCGCCAACGCACGTGCGATACAAAGTCGTTGCTGCTGCCCTCCAGAAAGATTGAAAGCAAGATCATGCAAACGATCTTTTACTTCATCCCATAATGCGGAATTTCGCAAAGCGGATTCCACTTTCTCATCCAGAATTGCACGCTGTTTGATTCCCCTGACACGTAATCCATATGCCACATTCTCATAGATGGATTTTGGGAACGGATTGGGTTTCTGGAATACCATGCTTATCCTCATCCTTACTTCGATGGGATCGACATTAGCAGCCAAAATGTTGACATCGTCAGGATGCAGTATGATTTCACCCTCATATCGGTTACCTGAATATAAATCATGCATACGATTAAAGCAGCGCAAAAATGTCGACTTTCCGCAACCGGATGGTCCGATTAGCGCTGTAATTTTTTTATCGTGAAGCACCATATCTATGTTCTTTAACGCATTAAATCCCCCATAATAGAAGCTGAGATTCCTGACTTCAGATTTGTAATCGTTAGGGGTTGCGTTTTGTTCGGTATTGTTTTGCATATTTACCATTTAATATTTTTTCGCATCCGATAGCGCAAATAAATCGCCAACCCGTTCATGGTAAGCGTCATCACGACCAAAACCAATCCTGCGGCTGCTGCATTCAATTGGAACGCCTCTTCCGGACGAGACACCCAATTGAACATTTGTATCGGCATTACAGTAAAAGGTGCTGTTAACCACTCAAATGAAATATAGGGAAATTCTTGCTTTATTGGTGATGGTGGCAAAAAAGCGATAAATGTGAGTGCCCCGATGGTAATAATTGGTGCTGTTTCACCTATCGCTCGCGCCAAGCCAATAATAATTCCGGTTAAAATACCGGCAGATGAGTAGGGCAAAAGATGATCGGATACTGTTTGCCATTTTGTTGCACCGAGTGCATAGGCACCTTCACGAATGGTTACAGGTATCGCACGAATCGCTTCCCGAGTCGCAACTATCACAACCGGCAAAATCAATAAAGCCAGCGCTAGCCCTGCAGCCAGAATGCTTTGCCCAAAACCGAGTTGGTATACAAATAAGCCTAGTGCAAGCAACCCGTAGATAATTGAAGGAACGCCAGCCAAATTCGTCACATTTATTTCAATAATCTCTGTAAAAAAATTTTTCGGCGCATATTCTTCCAAATAAACCCCGGCACTGATTCCCAATGGAACAGCAGCAATCGCAGTAACCAACATTACCAGTGTAGTACCAACCCAAGCGGATAAAATACCCGCTGCTTCCGCCCTCCGAGAAGGGAATGAAGTAAAAAAATTCCAATTTAACCTTGGCATTCCATCAATCAGCATATGTGCAAACAACGCCATGAAGGTTAGAACAGCGATCATCAGCGCGAAAATACCAGCGACCATAAAGATGATATCCCATCTTTTATGTAAGCTGATGATCTTTCTTATTTCTTGTATATTATTTACATTCTTCATACAACAGAATAGTGACTTGCCATAACATCATTTAATAAATTTCTCGATACCGTTTTCTTAATAAATGACCAATAATATTAAATGCTAACGTGATCAATAACAAAGTTAACCCGGCTGCAAATATGGTTTGATATCCAATACTTCCATGAGGCAAATCGCCTAAGCTAACTTGTACGATGTAAGCTGTTATAGTGGCTGCAGGCTCCATAGGATTCCAGGTTAAATTCGGCTGCATACCGGCCGCAATTGCAACCACCATGGTTTCGCCCACTGCACGTGAAATACCCAGAATATAAGCCGCCGCTATCCCTGAAAAAGCAGCTGGCATGACAACGCGAATTGCCGTTTGAAAACGGGTTGCTCCCATGGCATATGATCCTTCACGCAAATTCATCGGTACTGCTCGCATTGCATCCTCAGTCATCGAACTGACATAGGGAATAATCATAATACCCATCACCAGGCCGGCTGATAATAAATTAAATCCCGGCAATTCCGGAAAAATTATTTGCAATAAAGGCGTTACGAACAGCAGTGCAAAATAACCATACACTACGGTAGGCACGCCACCCAATAACTCAAGGAATGGTTTTGCAAACTCACGCACAACGAATGGCGCAAATTCGGATAAATAAATTGCGATAATGGTTCCAAGAGGAAGTGCGACCCCCAGCGCTATCAGCGAACTTACAACAGTTCCTGAAATTAACGGAAGAATACCATAATGAGCATTATCAAATAGTGGAGTCCATTGTGTATCTGTTAAAAACTCCCAAATCGATACATGCTGAAAGAAAATCAAGGATTCTTTTGCCAACATCACAATAATAGCCAGCATTATTGCAATCGAAAGCGCAGCGGATAAAAATAAAAACGATTCAATAAATCTTTCGTGCAGATTACGCCGAAAACTAAACCCTAATTTACCCGGATGTGAAATTTTGCTTTGTGACTCTTCTGCCACAGTCGAAACCCTTCTATAAATTGCCGCATTATAGTAAGAGAGTACCAATTGAACCATCTTTTACCAAAAAGACGTTCATAAAACTTTAGACACTAACTCAGATGTAAGTAAAAATAAATGCGTTTAAGTCTTGCTTGTATTGCTCTCAATCTTACATTCCGCATTTAATAACTTTATACCAATAAAAATCTATTTCTTACTATTTCTTTGCCACATAAAAAGTCTGGAGATCTATAAATCCCCAGAACTTTTAATGGTGCATTGATACTTCATGCGAATCAGACAAAGCAATTACTCTTCGTCTTCATCCTCA
>DJMI01000079.1 GCA_002435335.1 Nitrosomonas sp. UBA6494 | reverse complement strand
CTCCGCAGCCAATGAAGGTGCTGCGGCGACATCAGGTTCGCTCGTATCTTGTCGCGGCTTGCGATTATATTGGGGTGCATCAATTGGTTTCTGATAAGTCACCGTAGCTTCAGATAAATTTTCTTCTTGCCTAACTATGTTCGATTCGTTTGACATAGCAGAAACAATGTTGGAAGGCATCGTCAAAGGTTTGGCTATGCCACCACTTCGCTGCTGATCAGGATGCTTATCAACAACGCTCAGTTTTTCTTTCATTTCACCGAAATTTCCAGACCAATCTAACATTATCCTGCCCGGTTCATAGTCTGTTGCAATCACAAATGCACTCGGGAATCGCTTTCTTACCATCATCAATTGATCTTCGGCATCTTTCCGATTCTGCCAAAAACCGATGCGCAATCTATACCGATCCGCGTGTTTTTCGATGCGCGCAAAAGGTAAATCCTGCGATTTATCCCAAACCCCCTTCACCGTCTCAAAACTGCCCGATATGGTTTGGATAGAATAGTAATTGCGATGGACAACCGGCTCGGCCATAACCGAGTAAACAATTACCATTCCGAGCCAGGAAGCAAACAGAATCCGTTTAATTAAGCCATGCAATTTCAACGTAATCGTTCCAAAATTGCCAATTTATTAAGCAGCAACAACACTGAAGAATAATAATCTTGAGTCGAATCAAGTGACGGCAACTCGATTTTCTGAAAATTCGGATGATCAAGCGTTAGCCTACCAATTCCCCGTATTCCGGGCGATGCATCATATGAATCAATGCTGTCGTCATTAAGATTAGTCCAGGCCGGCACAAATTTCGCACCATTAAAATGCTCCCAGAAATTCTGAAAAGGCGACAATAATTGCTCAGTATCAAGTTTTCCCCAAATCAAATAGAGCGGAATACGCACCGCATCATAACTGAAACGAGATGGAAAATCCGGTGCGGAAGCCAACTTCTCACTCAATAGAATCCAATCTGGCGGTAATCCCCAGCGTCCAAAATGCGCCTCCAATAAAAGATTGACCCCGGTTTGCTGCAATTCGATCCATTCTGGCGCAACATCGATTTGGCTAATTTCTTGTATCGCGGGGAAAACCCAGTAAGATAGATTTACTATTGTGCCAATCTCCTTCTCAAATCCTTCCATACCCGGTAACAAAACAACTCCCCGGCTCGTTTTACGCAGCAATTTCTGCCGAATATCCTGAATAATTTCCATAGCGGCAGATAAATAAGCAGGATCTTGCCATTTATCTCTAGCACGCAAAAGTGCCCAAGCCACAAACAAATCCCCATCGGATGCGTTGTTTTTGTCACTTACCCCCGCGTCGGAAGACCATTGCCACGCCAGCAGCTTATCATCTCGCACTTGGAGATTTTGGCGCGTCCATTGCCAAATCGTATCGAATACAACGCGATCGTTATAATGAACCGATAATAGCATCGCCATTCCCTGCCCTTCAGAATGGCTGATGTTTTTACTATGACCGCTATCGATAATACGCCCTTCCGGCTGCATGAAACGTTGTTTGAACAATGTCCAATCGAACATTGCTGCATTTGCATTGAAGCTAATTAAACCCAATACACAAGCAATCCAGACCCAAAAACCTGACCAATACTTACCCCAAATAGATTTAAACACTCCAGGTGCTCCGTGCCAATCAGTCAAATAAATTCCCAGGAAAAGCTGATTAATTGAGCTAACGAACAAATCACTTCGTTGCATGGCGCACGGCCCTACACCTATCTTGCTGATATGCCCTGGTTGCTACGCCTGTAATTTCCGTGCCTTTCCTCATTCATCAAATCATTGAACATGACGTTAATCAATTGTTTCTTATTCATGTATTCGACAAACTTCTCCGTATACCTACAAATTAACCAAACTATACCGATGAAAAGCTAATGCGAACAGAATTAACCGGATAAATTTTATGTATCACAATATGATTGGCATTTATGCAACAAACAGCACCCAATATAGCCAATAATAAGATACCGGCAAGCTCGTTTATTTAGAGAATAAGCGCAAAGAAACTATCATATTCCTCAAATCAACAACAACCAATTAAGAGATAATCGCTTTTCATTAACTTCAAATCTATTTGGCCGTTCATCCGAATCACACACAAAGCGTATTCTCATGCTCAATAAGAAATTTTTGCAAGAATTTGAAAAATGGCTCCTATTGCTGGGAATAGCTATGTCTTTATATCTTGTTTGGCTGGCACAAAACAATTTTGATTTAGCTCATCAAACAGCGATCGGGTGGGGAACGTTGTTCATTTTGATTGTTTTATACAAGCTAAAAATTTTCCAACTTGCCCCTTGGCGTTTGATCTTTATTCTACTCGTCGGTTATTTAGTAATACGGTATGTATCCTGGCGCAGCATGCAAAGCCTGATATACACGGGCCCGATGGATTTTCTTGGCATGGCCATACTTTACCTTGCTGAAATCTACGGTGTTGTCCTGCTTTTCCTTGGTATGTATATCAATCTCTGGCCTCAGTCCAGATCGCCTTTTTTTTTGCAAGAGCATGAAGATAAATTACCAATCGTTGATGTATTGATACCCACATACAACGAATCAGAGGAAATCATTCGCATTACCGCCATTGCGGCAACCCAGATCGATTATCCTCGCAACAAATTACGCATTTTTATATGTGATGATGGGGGCACTGTCAACAAACGCAACACGCAAGAAACGATGCAAGATGCCTGGGAAAGGTATTATCGCTTGCGGAGGCTGGCACAAGATTTGGGCATTAATTACATTACGCGAGAAACCAATCGCAGCGCCAAAGCAGGCAATCTTAACCATGCACTAAATCACACTGACGGCGAATTACTTTTGCTCCTGGATTGCGATCACGTTCCCACGACCGACATTCTTCAGCGTACCGTTGGATACTTCCTCGCCGACCCGAAACTTTTTCTGGTACAAACACCCCATTTTTTCATCAACCCCACACCCATTGAAAAAAATCTATCCGGCATAGGCAATCCAAACAGCGAAAATGACATGTTTTATCGAAGCATCCATCCTTCACTGGATTCCTGGAATGCCAGTTACTTCTGTGGATCGGCTGCGGTACTACGCCGCAGTCACTTAATGGAAGTCGGCGGCATCAGCCGAAAAACGATTACCGAGGATGCAGAAACTTCTCTTCTTATTCATAGCAAAGGTTATAACAGCGTTTACGTCGAGCAACCGATGGTTTGTGGATTATCTCCGGAAAATTATGATGATTATGTTTTGCAGCGCACTCGATGGGCCCAAGGCATGGTACAAATGTTCATAATGAATAATCCGTTATTTACTTCTGGACTGACTTGGCCGCAACGACTTTGTTACTTTAACTCCTGCTTTTATTGGTTTTTTGGGTTCGCACGTTTTTTTTATTTTATTGCACCTGCACTTTTTTTACTATTTGGATTAAAGATTTACCATACTTCGGGATGGCAAATCATCGCTTTCGTTCTACCCTATATTTTTGCAGTGTTCCTCATTATGGATTTCCTTTATTCCAAAGCTCGTCAGCCATTCTTTTCGGAATTATACGAAAGCATACAGTCTGTTTTTCTAATTCCCGCCGTAATCTCGGTCATCATGAATCCGTACAAACCTTCCTTTAAAGTCACACCTAAGGGAAAGAAACAGCACAATATTTTTCTTAATCCACTAGCCAACATGTTTTTTATCATCATTATCATCAATTGTATCGCGATGATTATGGCAAGCATTAAATGGTTTAGTGATCCCCTTTGGCGCGATGTTATTCTAATAACGGGGATATGGTGCACCCTTAACCTCTGCCTAGCAATTATGTCGCTGGGTGCCTTCTGGGAACGCAGGCAAATCCGGAATTTTCATCGAATCAATGTTTCTGATGAAATTACTATTTCTTTTCCACGCCTTAATTATGTCACGACCGCTCAATTGACCGATATTTCAGTTACTGGCATCGGTTTCAAGGTAAAACTACCTTGTCCACCATCTGCTCAGGAACAAATTCTAATAGAAGCCCCTGTAAACAATCAGGTCGACCAATTCTTTCGCTGTGAAGCCAAAATCATGCGTACCACCGTACCCCAAAAGGGTGATTTTTATCTGTGTGGCGCTGAATTAATTTTGGATCAAAAAAAATATCGTGAAGCCGTGCGTTACGTTTATGGCGACAGCAATCGCTGGCTAAAGTTGTGGAATACCAAATCCGAATCCAAGAGTACTTTTAGAATGCTATGGTTTTTTTTCTTATCAGGATTAAAAGGCATAGTCGCACACTCTGCCCGATTGTTCACACAAACAATTACAGCAATGAAACTAACAACAACGCAATTAAAAAACATTAATAACAATCCAAAATAAAGTAATCATATTTTTTGCATGCTGTCACAATCCAACAACAAGCTGTTTCGCTCCAAGATAGACATTGCACTGAAATACATTAGATGTAAGAATTTCTAGCGTTGTTTACAGTATTTGGGAGAATACTGTAGATGAACATACATAAACGCACCCGCTTAACTTTACTGGATCGTCAGGAAATCTGGCGGCTCTACCAAACTCGAGTCTGGAAGGTAACGCAGTTGGCGGAACGCTTCCGCGTCAG
>DJMI01000103.1 GCA_002435335.1 Nitrosomonas sp. UBA6494 | reverse complement strand
TTCCGGCGGCGATTTGGATGCGCTCAATCGCAGCATCGTCAATGTCACTTCGCTCTATATCCAAGATCAGATTGAAATTGTGCCGCAACTTCAGGCGATTGTCGGTGTGCGTTACGATATGTTCGATGTGGATTTTCAGCAAAAGAACGGCCCCAGGGATCATCTTAAGACACGGGATGATTTGATCGCGCCGCGTTTTGGTTTGATTTATAAACCGATTGAACCGGTATCGTTTTATGCCAGCTTTAGTCAGGCTTACGTACCGCGTGCTGGCGACCAATTGACGGCATTGAACGTCACTGTTGAAACATTAAAGCCGGAAAAATTCACTACATTGGAAACTGGGGTCAAATGGGATATTCGCCCGGATCTGGCTTTTACCGCAGCGGTGTATCAATTAGATCGTACCAACGTAATCAATTCGGTAATCGGGGGGCAGACTTTTCTAACGAAAGGGCAACGTACGGAAGGGGTTGAAATCAGTCTTGCAGGGCAGTTGACGTCGAATTGGAGCGTGATGGGCGGCTATGCGTATCAGGTGGGAGAAATTACCAGCGATATTCTCGGTGTTGCCAAAAAGGGCGCATCGGTAGCCGAACTGCCGCGCAATACATTCTCGGTATGGAGTCGTTACGACATCACACCCAAAATCGGCGCAGCTGTCGGTGTAATATACCGAGATGCGATGTACGCTTCGTTAACAAATCGCGTGCGTTTGCCTGATTTTGTGCGCGTCGATGCGGCGCTTTTTGCACAAATCAGCAAGAACTTCCGAGGTCAGCTCAATATCGAGAATTTATTCGATACCAAGTATTTCGCAGCGGCGCAAAACGATTTCAATATTACCCCAGGCTCACCGATCGCTGTAAGAGCTTCGCTGATTGCTAGCTTTTAATTATTAAGGGCTAGCGGTTTACTCCTAGTAAAATTATTAATGACAATGATTATCATTTAGATTATCATTATTATCTAAATTTTAAAGGAGGTTTCAAATGATGTATTTCCCTTCAGGTGAAAATCTGCTGAGTAAGGCTCTTCTGGCAGGTTTGGTTTTTTTTACTCTGGTTACGACTACTGCCAATGCTGCATCCGATAAAGCCGCAATTGAATCTGCGGTGGCAGCCTTTCAAACGATCGGCACTTTGCGCAAGCAGTCACCGATTGATGGTGATGCCATAGCAACGGCTTATGCGGGTGCGTTGCAGACCTTGACTCAAGAGGTTGATGAAGATTCTGGTTTGGCGTTGGATAGCAGTGTTTCGGCTGCTATAGACGAAATCCAAGCAGGTAATGAAGCTTTTCTGGCGGCACAAGTCATCGATAAATCGCTGCAGCATGCTTTTTTTCAAACCATTCTGAATCGAATTACTTCGGTAAGGGATAATTTTGATACCAGTTCATCGGCTGCATTAACTCAGCAATGGGAAGAAGCGATTGCAGCGTCTCAGGCGATCAAGGGCACAGCGGCACGTGAAAACAGAGTGATTTCTGCCGATCGACAATCCATCGAAGCAGGAACCAATCCAGCGCTTGATGTCGCGATTAGCGAGTCATTTACTCGGGGGCAAACCGCACTCGGAAAAACAAATCCCGCGGAAGATAAAATAACCGTAGCAATTGAACGTCAGATAATCCGAATTTCTTTGGCGCGTGCTTATTACATCGGCGTGTTGCGTGAAGTTACCGGCATTCTTTCTAATCTGGAAGAAATTGACGAAGCTCGAGAAGCTCAGAAAGAAGGAGAGATTTTTTATCGTATCATCGAGTCGTTTGTTTCCAGAGACAATCCGCTCGGCAATAAACTGATTAAAGCACAATTGACGGGGGATGTCGCCAATGTAAATGCCGACCAAATGGTCAGTGAACTCAATAAAGGGTTTATAGGACGAGTGAAGTCGGAGTTAACCGCAAACGAATCCAGCGTAGGCAGCGATCGCGGGCGTGCGATGGAAGTGGCGGAAGAAGCATTATTGTATGCCAATGTTTTTCTGGCGGATTTGGAGATCCGCATGGGAGTTGAAAAGAAAAACGAGATCGAAACCGCTTTGAATACGCTTAAAACAGCCAGCAATGCTGGAAATACGACATCAGCAACTGATGCACGTCAGACAATTTCGGCAATTCTGGACGATTATGAAGATGTGCTCGAATTGGCCGTTTACGCTAAAAATAGCGATACCGGATTGATAATCGACGGTGCGGTGGCGGCATTTAAAGAAATCGGGGTACTGCGCAAACAGTTTCCGATCGATTCGGCTGCAATTGCTGCGCAATATGAAGGTGATTTGCAAGATCTGACTAAAATCATCGACAGTATCTACGGCACAACGATCGACGCGGATATTTTGGCGGCGATACAGGTTCTGGAAAACGATTCGCTATCATTGCTGGCGGCGCAGGTGATTGATAAATCCCTGCAACGCGTATTTGCATTGACGGTATATAACCGGATCACACTGGTGAACGATTTGTATGATGAATTGACCACTGATGAAATGACGTTGGAATGGGACCGCGCTTACGCCGCTTACCAAGCAATCAGCGGTACTGCGGGTAGGGAAAATAAGGTATTGACTGACGATAAACTGACGATCAAATCCGGCAGCAACCCGGATATCGACGATCAAGTCACGTTGGCATTCATTCAAGGGCGCCAAGCTTTAGAAAAAGAAAATGAAAACGATTCCATGCAAGTTGCTTTGGCTCGCGAAAGAATCGTCATCCCATTGGTTAGAAGTTTTCTGATCGGTGTTTTACGTGAAGTGGAAGGTATCATTAAGGATCGCGACGCTGATGTCGCTGCTGCGAGGGAGAAACAAGTCGAAGGCGAGTATTTCTATCGTATCGTGGAGGGTTTCATTTCCCAGGACAACCCGTCCGGTAGCAACAACATCAAAGCGCAAATGATAGGTGATTTGAACGCTGTCGTTGCCGACCAAGTGGTCAGTGAAATCAGTCGCGGCATCATTGGGCAAATGAGTCGCCACTTAATGCAAGCGGAAATGTTGATCAGTTCGGCAACCAACGAAGCATTACTAGCAGCCGAAAGAGTCGCGCTTTACGCCGACATCCTGCTGCCAGATCTTGAGTTACGTATTGGATCGTTGCAGCGCGCGCAACTGGAAAACGCATTGCAGGATTTGATCGAATCAATCAGAACTGATGATGCCGATAAGGCATTCACGGCAAAATCGGCAATTACCAGCGTAGTGACTGCATATCACGCTGAGTTGTATTAGTAGACAAAAAAGCCTTGCTGCTGTCGATCGATAGCAGCAAGGCTTTTTACTGGTTCCCGAGAAACTCCGGATATGCTTAATCGGCGTTTTTCGATCAAATCATACAGCCAGCTAAAGCGCATCTTCTGCCAGTAGCCAGCCGACAATAGTTATTTAAGGAAGCACTGATTAATTCGACGAGTGAGATGAAGCACGAGGCGCACGGAACGCAGCAGCCGAGACATATCATCAAGATAGGCGATGGCGCGAGTACCGCGCAACGAAGTGATTCGCTCACGTAGCCAATTAATCAGCGCTTCCTGAGAGAGGTACTGCATGTTAAAAATTATAAAATTGCTTGCCGTGCTTGCGATTATCGGATCAATCGGCAACGCAGCTTGGGCCAAATCAACAAGTCGGGTGTATTGGATTGCGGCTGATGAAGTTCAATGGGATTATGCACCGTCTTTCCCGACCAATCCGATGACGGGAGAGGAATTTACCGAAGCTCAACGTGTTTTTGTCGAGCAAGGAATCGGGCGTAAATACCTGAAAGCGGTTTATCGCGAGTATACGGAAGGCTTTGCGGCGGTTAAGCAACGCAGCTCCGCGGAGGAACACTTGGGTATCCTGGGACCGGTAATTCGCGCCGAGGTGGGTGATCAAATCACTGTACATTTCAAAAACAACACCCGTTTTCCGGCCAGCATACATCCACACGGCGTTCGGTACGTTAAAGCGCATGAGGGTGCTGTGCCTGGAGGAATGCATAATCAGGAAGGCATTGTCGCGCCGGGTAGTCAATTTACTTATGTCTGGGATGTTCCTGAACGTGCAGGCCCCGGTGGCAACGATTCGACCTCGATAGCTTGGATTTATCATAGTCATGTCGATGAACCGGCGGATACCAATGCCGGATTGATCGGCGCGATTATCGTCACCCGACAAGGGTTTGCAAAACCGGATGGCTCGCCCAAGGATGTCGACCGCGAGTTCGTATCGTTATTTACCGTGTTCGATGAAAATGCCAGCTTGTATTTGGAGGCCAATCTTACGGCTTGCAGTAGTCAGTGTGACCCCGACGACGAAGCTTTTCAGGAAAGCAATTTGATGCACGGCATCAACGGCTTGGTTTATGACAACAATCAAGGCTACACGATGCGCAAAGACGAAAGAGTGCGCTGGTATATCTTAGGCATGGGTACCGAAGTGGATCTACATAGTCCGCACTGGCATGGTGCGACATTGCTGCACAACGGCAACCGGCTCGATGTGACCGAAGTATTGCCGGCTGCGACTAAGACATTGAATATGCAGCCCGATGTTCTTGGAACATGGATGTATCACTGTCATGTCAATGATCATATCAGCGCAGGGATGATGACCACTTATACCGTGGAATAGCAAAGCGCTATTTAAATTTTCCGGAAATCAGCATACGTTGTCCTAACCCATCTTCCGTTAGATTGAC
>DJMI01000150.1 GCA_002435335.1 Nitrosomonas sp. UBA6494 | reverse complement strand
CAAATCCCTGATTCGCCACCATTTAATCAATAAGCCAAGAAACACACAAAACACAATCCTTGATTTGGGGTTACAACCGCAACCGTCAAAAGCATCAACCAATTGGTTCTTAAGCAATAAAAATGGATTTGCAATGTGTCGCTCCTCGATTTTGAATCTACATAGGATTTAACCACTCCCTATTAGAAACAGTCGAAAGTATCTGTTCATTACAATTCATATTTTTAGTTGATTCCTGAGCAATCAAATCCGTAAATTCCGGAGTCACACGATTGTGCGAAAATCGGGCGGATCATGACATCATCAAGGAGAAAAGCTTGCTGCTCACACGTGACGACCGCAAAATCAGCATTATCAGCGGCTTATTACTATTGGGATTGACGCTGACGACAGGGATCGCCGTCTATAACGCGATGCGGCAGCAAATTGAATCGACGCTGGGCAGGGGACTGGGAGTCGCATTGCAGGGCAAAGCGCTACTCATCGAAAGCCAGGTCGAAAAAGGTGTTTCCGATACACGCACATTGGCGTTGCGCCCTTTCTTGATCAAATCGGTCCAAGAGCTCAATGAGCAACCCGACAATCAAAGTGCTATGGATGATTTGATGCGCAATGTCGATTCATTGCCCGATGCAGGTTTTTCCGCCGCAATTGTGTATGATCGGAATGGCAATACCTTGGCGCAAACCGGTCAATTTTCGGAAAATCAGCATCAAGCCTTGTCGTTGAATAAATATGCACACGCATTTCTCATTTGGGACAAGCAATTTGTGTTACGCACCAGTGCAGAAATTTTCGATCAAAAGAAGCAGATGATCGGCAGCATCACAACCGAAATCAAGCTCCCCAAATTGACACGTCGTTTTAGCGAAATCCGTTCGATCGGCAACACGGGAGAATTCATTTTATGTGCACCTCCTGCGCACAAGACAAGGGAAATGGCGTGCCTCATCAGTCAAATCGACGGTATCAAATTTAAACGCCTCCTGCGTGATACCAATACCGGCATATTGCCGATCAGTTATGCCTTGGATGGACAGCACGGCGTCATCGCAGTTAAAGATTACCGCCAGGTGCAGGTGATCGAGGCATACGCACCCCTTAAGGCTATCGGCCTGGGAATGACACTAAAATTGGATGAAAGCGAATTATTCGCGCCGATCAATCAAGAACTGCGCTTGATTATTTTGTATTTGGCCGGATTAATACTGGGTGAAATTTTGCTGCTCAATTGGTTCGTACGCAAACTGATTAACTCGGAAAGAAAAGCACAGCATGCCAAAGAAATCGCCGAACAATTCTCCATCGAACTCAGCCGCAAAGAAACCGAGTTGCGCGAACGCCTAAAGGAAATCACTTGTCTATTTGAAATACGCCGCAGCATCGGGCTGGAATTATCAGTCGAAACCGTTTGCCAGAATATTTTCATCCACTTGATTCCGGCTTTACAGTATCCGCAATTTGCCACAGCCGTCATTGAATTAGATGGCTGGCGATACATATCCGGCAGATCGAATTTATCGCTTGCCCCCCATGTGCTGACAAAAGAAAAAATAGCCGAGCAAGCGCGCACCGAAAGACGAGCAAATAGAGATCCCGCATGCACATGCTGGTCGGTAATTAAAATTAATGGCAAAACATGCGGCAATCTGCGCGTGTTTTATCCCGATGACAAACCGCTTTTATTGCAAGAAGAACAAAAGCTTGTCAACGCCATTGCCACTGATCTTGAAAGCTGGCTCGAACGCAAGCAATTGGAACAAACGCTGATTTCAATTGCCGAAGAGCAAGCGCATACCATCGGTCAAGAGTTGCATGACAATGTCGGACAACAAATTGCTGCTATTGGCTATCAGGCGCAGGCTTTGGAAAAGAAACTAGCCACAACCGGCAACGATGCGAATATGTCCAAAGCCGCCGCATCGATCGCTTCGCAAGCGCAAACTGCGGTGATTCATATCAAACAACTGGCACGCGGCTTGTTGCCATTTGAATTGGAAACCAATGGATTGGTATTTGCACTCAGAACATTAGCCGAGAGAGTCACAGACACTTATCATATCAGTTGCGAATTCTTATCCAGTCATGACATCATTATCTACGATAACAATGTTGCACTGAATCTTTATCGAATCGCCCAAGAAGCGGTTAACAATGCAATACGGCACGGTCAAGCGCAACACATTACCATATCGCTTTCAACACATGATAAGGTATTGGACTTATCCATCTGCGATGATGGCCACGGTTTCTCTTATAAAGAAAGCGATCGACATGCAACTTCCGGAATGGGTTTAAAAATTATGCAATACCGTGCAAAACAATTAGATGCTCAACTTGAAATTCTAGCCCGCAGCGAAGGCGGCACTGAGGTTCATCTTGAAAAAAGAATTATCTGAAATGCCGACGGATAAAGCCAAAATCATGCTGGTCGACGATCATGCCATGCTGCGTCACGGCATGGCCACTTTGATCAATTTAGAACCCGATATGGAAGTCATCGCAGAAGCCGGCGACGGAGCAGAAGCATTGGCGATTTTGAAAAAAAATACACCGGTCGATTTGGTATTACTGGATGTAACGCTGAAAACTGTATCAGGGCTTGAGGTCATCAAAAGCATGCATGCCTTCAATCCGGCATTGCGGGTATTGTTCGTNNATGCATGACAAATTACTCAAGAGAATCGCAACCGGCAGCACCGAACCTGAGCAATTAATCAATACATTGACCCCGAGCGAATTTGAGATTCTGCACCTGATCGGACAAGGTCACAGTAGCCAGGAAATAGCCAATTTGCTTTGCCGCAGCATCAAAACGATCGAAACGCACCGTTTCAATATTCGAACCAAATTGAACTTAAAGGATGGCGCTGATTTAATCCGCTACGCCACACGCTGGGTTTCCGAGAACAATTAATAAAGCGGATTAAGATAGTCGGAAAAAAGAATATCGCGCAACGATGGAATTCGCTCGCACAGTCAATCACCTCCAATCAATCATCCCCAAAAACCCTCTATCCGTCAACGAATTAGGGTTAATGGTTTCTCTTAGAATAAAACCATAGTTTCCCCAATAGTCAGGGTATCGCTGACTTCGATATGATGCCTCCAATCAAAAACCACCTGGAGTGATCATCATGAACAAAAAATTAACGATATATCTGGCAGTTCTGCCCCTTCTATTTTTTTTGGTTGCATGCGCTCAGCTCGGCCCGGTCAATTCGACGGACGTTGCAAGCCAAAATGCCAAAACCCACCGCGAGCACAATAGCCTGGCGACTTATTACGATAACTTAGCCCAGCAAATGCAAGCCAACGCCGAGCAGAAAAAAGCGTTGCTGAACGAGTATGAAGAACACAGCCATTACCTCGGGCGAGGCGGCCAGGATTTAAAATCACACACGGAAGCAAACCTTCGTTATTACGAGGAAGCTACGCAAGAGGCCGTGAAGAAAGCAGATTATCATCGCAAAATTGCAGCGGAGTTATTGCAGCGAGAATATGCCGGATCAGGAGAAGCACCGGATTCAGCCAATACGAAAAAAATGAAAGTTAAATTGAAATCCGATTCAGATAGTTTGAATTAAATCATTATTTTAATCTTCACTCTCACTTAAACATGTTGTAATTCATCAACACGCTCCCTAATTCCACTCTCACCTACTTGATTGTCGTAAAGATCAAGTAGGTGAGAGTGGAATTTTTCGTATGTGATCGACCGATACTATCGTTACATGAACCACACATCAAGATTATTGCTTGTGATATCAAGCAGCGCACTATTTA
>DJMI01000163.1 GCA_002435335.1 Nitrosomonas sp. UBA6494 | reverse complement strand
GAATTAAGCATGACTTCGATCGCTGCGGCACGTCCTTTGCCGTCTTTCAACGGAATTAGCCGTTGCGCTACGATAGAGCGAAGATTCAGCGACAAGTCCATCAACAATTGCGGACGGCGTTCTTCCGGAAAGAAGTTGATGATACGGTCGAGTGCCTGGTTGGCACTGTTAGCGTGCAGGGTACCCATGCATAGATGACCGGTTTCGGCAAATGCGATGGCATGTTCCATGGCTTCACGATCGCGTATTTCTCCGATCAGAATAACATCCGGAGCTTGCCGCAACGTATTCTTTAGTGCCGCTTCCCACGATTCGGTATCGACACCGACTTCACGCTGCGTGATCACGCAGTTGATATGTTCATGCACGTACTCCACCGGATCTTCGATGGTGATGATGTGGCCATGACTGTTTTTGTTGCGATGCCCAATCAATGAAGCCATTGATGTTGATTTTCCCGAACCGGTACCACCGACAAAAATCACCAAGCCGCGTTTGCTCATGACCACTTCCTTTAAGACAGGCGGCAATTTTAAATCATCGAATTCGGGGATTTTGGTAGTGATGGTACGCAACACCATACCGACTCGTTGTTGCTGCACGAACGTATTGACCCGGAAACGGCCAATACCGGACGGATTGATGGCGAAATTGCATTCTTTGGTGGCATCGAATTCAGTAGCTTGTTTCTCGTTCATGATTGATTTGGCCAGCATTTCGGTATGCTGTGCACTCAACGATTGCTGAGAAACCGGTGTCATTTTGCCGTCGATTTTCATTGCAGGTGGGAAACCGGCGGTAATAAACAAGTCGGAAGCCTTTTTAGCCAACATCAAGCGCAATAAATCCGACATAAATTTCGTTGCTTGTTCTTTATCCATAATGCGCTCCTTGCTAAATCCTATATCAAACTTTGAAGTTATCCTTGTTCATCGCATAAGTCCGTGCTTCCGCCATCGAGACCACGTTTTTTCTGACTAAGTCGGTCAGATTCTGATCCAACGTTTGCATGCCGACATTTTGTCCGGTTTGAATCGCGGAATACATTTGCGCCACTTTGCCTTCTCGGATCAGATTACGGATCGCCGGGGTGCCGATCATGATTTCGTGTGAGGCCACACGTCCTTTGCCGTCCTTGGTTTTCAGCAGCGCCTGAGAAATTACTGCTCGCAGCGATTCGGACAGCATAGCGCGAATCATTTCTTTTTCTTCCGCTGGGAATACGTCGATAACACGATCAATCGTTTTGGCGGCAGAACTGGTATGAAGCGTGCCGAATACCAAATGACCGGTTTCCGCTGCTGTCATTGCCAGGCGGATCGTTTCCAGATCGCGCATTTCACCAACCAAAATGATGTCTGGATCTTCACGCAATGCCGAGCGCAGTGCGTTCGAAAAACTATGCGTATCGCGTCCAACTTCACGTTGATTGATCAGGCATTTTTTGCTTTCATGCACAAATTCGATCGGATCTTCGAGCGTCAGAATATGTCCGTATTCATTTTCGTTGATGTCATTGATCATCGCCGCCAGCGTGGTCGACTTTCCCGAACCGGTAGGACCTGTTACCAAAACCACACCTCGCGGTTGTTTAGCAATTTCAGCAAAGATTTTGGGCGCCCTTAAATCTTCCAGGCTTAATACTTTGGATGGAATCGTACGCATGACCGATGCGGCACCACGCTGGGTATTGAAAGCATTGACACGAAAGCGTGCCAGATTGGGGATCGCAAAGGAAAAATCGCATTCCAGATTTTCCTCATAATATTTGCGTTGACTGTCGTTCATGATGTCATACACCATGGCATGTACTTCTTTATGACTCATTTCCGGTAAATTGATGCGCCGGATATCGCCATGCACCCGGATCATCGGCGGCATACCCGCAGACAGATGCAAATCCGATGCATTATTTTTAACTACGAATGCCAGCAATTCTACGATGTTCATGACAATATCCTTTTATGACAATGCAAGTTTGCAAATGATGAGTAAGTTCAGTCTTTTCAGGTATTTCTTAAGCGTTTATTGTCAACGGAACAAACTCAGAAAATTTGAATAAACAAATTATGCGGATTGCTTAATTGCATCCGTGATGCGATTAGCCCATGCGGCGGCTTCCATTTCCATACGCATAAACTCGCTTAAACTGAGAAAGCCTGTTTCCGCCAGCATGATCTTAACCGCTTCAGCATCGCCTTTTTCATGCGCTTCGATCAATGCCAACTGACGACCAAGATAACCACTCCGACTCAACAACGCTTCGCTCATATCTTTTTGAATGCTGAGTTTGCTGACAATCTCCGTCATCGGCATCGCGAGCAAAGTATCCAGCAACGATAAAACGCCCACCATGAAAGCGCGATCTTGATGATTTTTGTCGTGCGGACGGTCTGCTATGGCGATCGATTCCAGTAATTTTCCCCGCACCGATGCAAGCTGCATTAATGCATCGGATGAATTTCTTTCCTTTTGATTTGCGGCATACAAAAGGATTTGTACCCATCGCTGCAATTGCTTTCGGCCGAGAATCATGATGGCACGTTTGATTGAGTTAACTTTACACTGCAGGCCGGTTCCCGCAGAATTCACCATGCGAAGCAAGTTATAGCTTAAACCGGGCTGGTACTTGAGTTCGTTTTCGATTTCGGCAATGTCGCCATCTTTTACCACCAGCAGCATCAGTTTCAACAAAGACAATTTGGATGAATCGATACTTTTTCCCGAAATAACTTCCGGTTTAGCAAAATAAAAACCCTGCAACATGTGGAATTTTAGTGCGATACACTGGTTGGCAATTTCCTGATTTTCTACCTTTTCACCCAGCAGCAGCACAGGCCAGCGTTGTAGTTTTTTGATCAGGTCAGTCAATTCGATAGAACTCAGTGCTGCGGTATTGATTTTGACCACATTGATCAACGGCATAATACGATCTAGTTTGCTCTCCATTTCGATTACGTTGGAAAGCGCCAATTGATATCCTTTTTGCTTCAGGTAGGTACAGCGATCGATAATTCCATCGTTAATTTCCACGCTGCGCAAAATTTCAAAAACCACATGTTTCTTTGGCAACAGATTGATCGAATCATCCATCAGAAAAGACGCATCGACTTTAATAAACCCACGCCGCTTTCCAATGACGTTTTCAAGACCTAACTCTGCGTAAGTATCGATAATGACATTGGCGGTAGCGGCTGC
>DJMI01000065.1 GCA_002435335.1 Nitrosomonas sp. UBA6494 | reverse complement strand
CGAGTCCAACCAGACCCACCAAATAACCAAGCACTTAGTGATTAATAATCCTAAGTGCTTTTTCTTTTAACAATTCCAAACAAAATGCCGGTATTCACAATTTCCAATTTGAATATCTCGCAATTGAGCATCTGCAATACCGCCTTCAAAGTGGGCTACAAATACTCGCATGGTTTCTTCATGTGCGATTATTAGCAAGGTTTCATCTTGCTGCTTGGTTAGCCAGTCGATAAAACGCATTACGCGTAACTTGTGATCCAGTAATGACTCGCCGCCGTTGACGCGCAAATGCAATGGATCGGTGGCGATTGCGGTAAAGTACTCGGCAACGGACTTTCCCTCAAAGCCGGAGCGAATGTCGGCTAGATCGGGGTGTATTTCAATCGGCGCATTGTGGAATTGGTTAATAATTTTCGCTGTTTGTTGCGTGCGTGGAAGTGGTGAAACCAAGATGCGTTCAAAGTTCACGTTGCGTAACGCGACTGCTGCCGATTGCGCTTGTGCGATACCCGTCGCTGTCAGGTGAATGTTTTGGTTAGGATCATCGTTACACAATCCCAGGTCGTTATAGTTTGTGCGTCCATGACGCATGCAGTATATATTCATATCACTCTGATTGTATTTATAAATCTCTCGATTTCACAACGCAAGTTGCTACGAAGTGGGGCTAAGTACTTTGCTGTTGGGATAATAAATCTTTCCCCAATCGACCAAAGCTTGTAACACTGGTCCTAAATCTTTACCTTTTTGAGTCAGAGCATATTGATATCGCAGTGGTTTTTGTTGGTAAGCCTGCTGTGTGACAAATCCTGCAGATTCCAATTTTTTTAACCGGTCGGCTAGGATGTTGGTCGCAATATGCTCCGGCGAGGTCAAGAATTCTTGGTAGCGTTTTTTGCCCAGCAATAAATCGCGAATGATCAGAAGCGTCCATTTGTCTCCAAGCTCGTCCAGCGCGCAGGCAACAGGGCAGAATGAACGTTCGAAGTCAGATTGAGTGATATTGTATGTCATAAATTGGTAACAATTATTATCCATTACTTGCAATATGCAAGTAATGGATTTAAACTAACTTGCATTATACAAGTTATTAATTTCATAAACTGCAAGGAATTGCGCCATGTTAAAACTTTATCAATTTGAACGTACCTGGGGAATTCCTAATTTGAGTCCATTCTGCTGCAAGGTCGAAACATACTTGCGGTTTGCCGGGATCGATTATGAAACGGAAGCCGCGCTGCCCACAACTGCACCAAAAGGTAAACTGCCTTACATTGTTGATAACGATATGACGCTTGCTGATTCGCGTTTTATTATATTTCATTTGAAATCGGTCTACCGTGATCTGGACGATGAATTGAATGCTACTGATTTGGCTATTTCGGTTGCTTTGCAGCGTTTAATCGAAGAACATCTATTTTGGATAGCGCTTTATTCGCGCTGGCAATATTCTGACGAGAATTGGCAAACTAACAAAAAAGCGATTTTTTCTGCTTTGCCGCGCATTATTCGCGATTTTGGGGCAAGCCTGACGCGCCGCAACATTCAGCGGCAAATCTATGGACAAGGAACCGGTAGACATAGGCCTGAAGAGATTTTTACATTGGGTAACCAGGATATTGATGCATTGGCCGCTTTTTTGGGTGATAAAAGCTATTTTTTGGGAGATTCACCCACATCATTGGATGCGTCTGCTTTCGGATTATTAATAAATATCATTTCCTGTCCTATCGAATCGCCGCTTAAGGATTATGGATTGACGAAAAGAAATTTGGTAGCTTACGTTGATCGCATCATGAACGAATATTTTCAGGATATTCGTCAATTTAACTAAAACGATATCGGTACATAATGGAATCATGAAAAGAGACCTTTGCACGGCGTCATGAGCGGCGCGAGAATAAGACAAAAATTCCTGAGAATCATACACTCCAAACGGTCCAATTGAGGTTTTAGGTTAAACCGGATCTGTCAGTAAATAATTTCGATGTTTTTCAAATCGAAATGAGAATAGAGAGTTGTCAGCAAATCTTCGCGTAGCAAGACGCGCCACTCCGGTCCTAATTCCAATTCACCGCTGGCTATCTGATTTTGATACGCGAGAACGACCGGGCATAGCGTTTGATTGGTTTGCGTGCTGCTAGAAAATGGCGCTAATAATGTTTTTAGCGTTGAAGTTTGACTGAGTGAAGTTTGATCGCATCGAATCATTATTTTTTTTGCAAAGCGCGTGCGGATTGCGGCTAAGTCGTATAGTTGTTCCGCGCTAATCCGTAATTCCCCGTCATCATTATCAGAGTATCCCCGAGAACTGATTTTGGCTTCCATAATCACTAATTGATCTTCTTTAAGCCAGGATCGGTTTGCTTCGAATAATTCATTAAAAATCATTACTTCGATGCGCGCCTTGCCGTCATCGAGATTGATTACTGCCATGCGTCCACGCCGTGTCATTTGCGTGCGCAGCGAATGTACAATACCGGCGATTAATTGCGGTTCACGCTGTGGGGTGAGGCGATCCAGGCGGGTGCGCAGGAAGCATTTCAGTTCATCAGCATAAGTGTCGAATGGGTGTCCGCTGAAATAATAGCCCAGACCGATTTTTTCCTGATTTAATTTTTCTCGCTCCGGCCAAACAGGCGTGTCGATCAATTTCGGCTGCATGTGCGTTTTATCTTCAGCGTCATCGAACAAGCTGGCTTGTTTAGCCGCTTTGCTGTTTTGCTCGGCAAATTCCATTGCTAAACCGACTGAAGCCAATAATCCGGCGCGATTGAGATTGAGCGTATCGAATGCGCCGACACGGATCAAGGATTCCATAACACGACGGTTGGCAATACGACGATCGACGCGCTGACAAAAATCGAACAAATCAGTGAACAATCCCGATTGCTCTCGGGCTGCAACGATCGTTTTGATTGCCGATTCGCCGGTGCCTTTGACCGCACCCAAACCGAAGCGGATGGTTTTGTCGTCGATCGGCACGAAACGATAATCGGACAAATTGATATCCGGCGGCAAGATGGTTAAGCTGTTGGCGAAACTGTCTTCGACAAAAATATGTACCTTGTCGGTATCGTCCATATCGGCGGATAAGCATGCTGCCATGAATGCCGCCGGATAATGGGTTTTTAGGTACGCGGTATGATAAGCGATCAAGGCATAAGCGGCGGCATGCGATTTGTTGAAACCGTAACCTGCGAATTTTTCCATCAAGCCGAATAATTCGGTAGCTTGTTCTTCGCGCAAACCATTGTTGATCGCGCCGGAAACGAAAATGCCGCGCTGCTGCGCCATTTCCTCGGGTTTCTTCTTGCCCATCGCGCGGCGCAGCAAATCCGCACTACCCAGGCTATAGCCGCCGATCACTTGCGCGATTTGCATTACTTGCTCTTGGTAGATCATGATACCGTAGGTGGGGCTGAGAATCGGCTCCAGGCGCGGATCGAGGTATTCGATTTTCTTGCGGCCATGTTTGCGATCGATGAATTCTGGAATCAAGTCCATCGGACCGGGGCGATACAGCGCCACCAGTGCGATGATGTCCTCGAAACGATCCGGCTTGGCTTTTTGCAGCAAATCGACCATGCCGCGCGATTCAAACTGAAAAATGCCGACAGCGTTACCTTTACGCATCAATGCATAAGTGGCATCGTCGTCGAGCGGAAGCGCATCGAGCGAAAACGGCCGTTCGGTATCCGTAAGCGGGTGCAATTGCCGGATATAGCCAACAGCGCGATCCAAAATCGTTAATGTGCGTAAGCCGAGAAAGTCGAATTTGACCAAACCGATTTTTTCGACATCGTCTTTATCCAATTGACTGACCACCGAATCCGTCGATTCGGTGCAATAAATCGGGCAGAAATCGGTAATTTCGCTTGATGCGATCAATACCCCTCCCGCATGCATACCGATGTTGCGGGTGATACCCTCCAAATTTTCGGCGAGCTTCAACAGGTTGCGTACTTCTTCCTCGGCTTCCGCGCGTTGGTTTAGTTGCGGTTCGATCTGGCGCGCTTTTTTGAGCGTCATGCCGATTTCGAACGGCACCAATTTGGCGAGCTGATCGACAAAGTTGTACGGCAAATCCATGACCCGGCCAATATCGCGAATGACGGCTTTAGCCGCCATCGTGCCGAAGGTGGCGATTTGCGAAACTTTGCCGGTGCCGTAACGCTGTTTGACGTAATCGATCACCAATTCACGTCGGTCCTGACAAAAATCGATATCGAAATCGGGCATCGATATCCGTTCTGGATTTAAGAAGCGCTCGAACAATAAATCGTAGCGCAGCGGATCAAGGTCGGTGATGCCGAGCGAGTAAGCGACCAACGAACCGGCACCGGAGCCTCTGCCGGGTCCGACGGGTACGTTGTTTTGCTTAGCCCAATTGATGAAATCAGCGACAATTAGGAAGTAACCAGCAAATCCCATTTGTATGATGGTATTGACCTCGAAAACCAGTCGGGATTGGTAATGCGGTAATTTTTCAACGCGTGCAGTAGGGTCCGGAAAAAGCAGTAACAAGCGTTTTTCCAGTCCGATTGCCGCTTGATCGTGCAGATACTGATCCAGACTTTCGTTATTCGGTGTCGGAAACAGCGGCAGGCGATTTACACCGAGTTCTAATTCCAGATTGCAGCGCTTGGCAATTTCCACGGTATTGGCAAGCGCGCTAGGTATATCGGCGAACAATTCGGTCATTTCTGCCTGGGTTTTGAAATACTGTTGTTCCGTGAAAAGCTTTGGACGGCGCTTGTCGTCCAAAGTATAACCTTCGGCAATGCAAACGCGTGCTTCATGCGCACGATAATCGCCAGGATTTAAAAATTGCACGGCTTGCGTCGCGACGACTGGCAAATTGAAGCGGTGCGCGAGTTGTAGGGTGTGCGACACCAGCATTTCATCCTGCGCATGGCCGTCGCGTTGTATTTCAAGATAAAAACGATCGGGAAATAATTCCGCCCACATCTGTGTTTGCGTTTCCGCTTGTTGCGGGTTATTTTGCAACAACGATAAACCGATGTCGCCGGTACGTGCGCCGGATAACGCGATCAAACCTTGTGTACCCCATTGATCGGAATGCAGCCAAGCTTGCTTGATTTCAGCGCGGCCATGATGTTGATTTTCACGATAAGCGCGCGACAGAAGGCGGGATAACAACAAATAACCGGCATGCGATTGGCATAGCAGCAACAAACGAACCGGTTTATTGCGATCGGATTCGTTACTGATCCATGCATCGCAACCGAGGATCGGCTTGACGCCATTTTTACGTGCGCATTGATAAAATTTGACTAAGCCGAACATATTGGCAAGATCTGTCAGCGCCAGAGCCGGCATCTGATCGGCAACCGCCTTGGCGACTGCATCGTCGATACGCACGATACCATCCAGGATCGAGTATTCGCTGTGCAATCGAAGATGAATGAAAGCAGGGGTGGCGGGCATAGTGTTACAATTTAAAGTTCGTGATTAACAGTTAATGCAATCGACCCGTATTTTACCTTATGTTGAAATCACCCGAACTTTTACTTCCAGCCGGATCATTGGAGAAAATGCGCGTTGCTTATGCATTCGGCGCCGATGCTGTTTATGCCGGCCAACCGCGCTATTCGTTGCGCGCGCGTAACAACGAGTTTGCGTTAGAGCAGATCAAAACCGGCATTACGGAAGCACACGCCTTGGGCAAAAAATTCCTGGTGGCAAGCAATGCCATGCCGCACAACGCCAAAGTAAAAACCTATCTGGCCGATATGGCGCCGATCATTGACATGAAGCCGGATGCGCTGATCATGGCCGATCCTGGATTAATCATGATGGTTCGCGAAAAATGGCCGGAAGTGCCGATTCATTTGTCGGTGCAAGCCAATACCGTGAACTACATGGGCGTCAAATTCTGGCAGAAAATCGGCCTGACGCGCGTCATTCTGTCGCGTGAATTGTCGCTCGACGAGGTCGCGCAAATTCGCGATTTATGCCCGGATATGGAGCTGGAAGTATTCGTGCACGGCGCGTTGTGCATTGCCTATTCTGGACGCTGCCTGCTGTCCGGTTATTTCAACCACCGCGATCCGAATCAAGGCACGTGCACCAATTCCTGTCGCTGGGATTACAAAGTCAAAGCGGCGGTGGAAAACGACAGCGGCGATATTCAGCAATTGGAAACCATAGACTTTGACTTCGGCCAAGCGGTGCAGCAAGCGGAACAATCCAGCATGGCGGGCGGCTGCGGCTCGATCCCGCGCCACCCGTTGGCTGATGACGTGTATTTGATCGAAGAAAAAGAACGCCCAGGACAAATGATGCCGATCATGGAAGACGAACACGGCACATATATCATGAACTCCAAGGATCTACGCGCGGTGGAACATGTCGAGCGCCTAGTCAAAATCGGCGTCGATTCGCTAAAAATCGAAGGCCGCACCAAATCACCGTATTATGTCGCGCGAACCGCGCAAGTTTACCGCAAGGCTATCGACGACGCCGTGGCAAGCAAACCGTTCGATTTATCCTTGCTTGGTGAACTGGAAGGCTTGGCCAACCGTGGCTACACCAGCGGATTTTATCAACGTCACAGCACGCACGAAACGCAAAATTATCTACGCGGCCACTCCGAATCCAACCGTAGCCAATACGTCGGCGATGTAACCGGATTCGACGCCGACAGCGGCATGGCGGAAGTACTGGTCAAAAACCGCTTCCAAATCGGCGATCGACTTGAAATCATTCATCCGAGCGGCAATCAGGTGGTCGATCTGGTGCAAATGCTGGACTCCGCCGGACGCCCAACACAAATTGCACCGGGCAGCGGTCACCGCGTAAAGATCCCGTTGAATGGAAATCTGAAGAATGCTTTTGTGGCGCGGTTTTTTTGAGTTTCGGCAAAGACCTAACGAGTCTGATAATCCTCTAGCCAG
>DJMI01000039.1 GCA_002435335.1 Nitrosomonas sp. UBA6494 | reverse complement strand
ATTGATTTTAGTCGGTTGCGGCGGTGGCAAAGACTATACGCCGCCGGCCGATGCATCTGGCGAGCAGATTTTTACCACGGCATGCAGTGAATGCCATAAACCGCTGAGTGCCGACAAAGCAATGATTCTGAGCGCAAGCGTGGCCAACAAAGAAGCCATCATCAAGAAATTCCAAGGGGGCAGCATGAGAATGCCCGCATTCAAGAACATTCAGGGCGATGCCGCAAACCGTCTGGCGGACTATGTACTAGCGAATAGCGAAGTTAAGAAATAATTTCATCGGCAACACACCGTTGAAGAAGGTTTGCAAAAAAATTCTTCAACGGCGTGCTAATGCTTTAGATGCTCAATCTTAACTTTCCCAACACCATGCAAACCGATTTTTCTTGCTGCACCGTGCGATAAATCGATGATCCTACCTTTTTTGAATGGTCCGCGATCGTTCACCAAAACATCCACTTGACGACCATTCTGCAAATTAGTCACCCTGACTTTTGACGGCAAAGGCAGTGTTTTATGCGCAGCGGTCAATTCATGCGGCACAAAACGCATCCCCATGGCAGTCCGATTCCCCGATTCCGATCCATACCAGGAAGCATGCCCGATCTCACGGTACCCCGCCGCGGAACGCATCGGATAATAAGTAACCCCGCGCACCCGATAAGGTTTGTTATAGGGTGCAGCCAGATTCGGGGAACGTTGATTGCGCAGTTCAAGCGAGCGCTGAGGCGCATCGTTGGTCATCGTAGCGCAACCGCTAAATAAAGCGGTGATTAACGCCAAAACAAAGATGTGTATATGTGAATGAGCAATAGACTGATACATAGCGAATCGAAGCTGATACTTACCAACCATATACTCTATTATAGCGGCGATTAGCATTTACGCTGCCGCTTTTCACACAACGAAAAAAAGTGCATCACCCAATTCTTGGATGATGCACTCATCAGTGCACGTTTAATTTAACGTCTTTTATCCAACCATTCGATGTTCCTGTTCCATTGAATGATCAAAAGGAACACGATCAGTTTGTTTCGTAGTTTTTCTATCTTTCATCCGTACTACCTCGGCTTGGTATTTAGCATTACCTTGCGCAACATTAAAAATAGAAATAGCCCCCACCAATTCATTGGCTTGTTGCTCCAAGGAACCGGCCGCGGCGGCAGCTTGTTCCACCAACGCCGCATTTTGTTGCGTCACTTCGTCCATTTGCGTAACTGCCTGATTGACCTGCTCAATGCCGGTACTCTGCTCTTTGGATGCCGCCGTAATGTCCGACATAATTTCCGTCACGTGTTTGATGGAATTTATGATTTCATCCATCGTTTTACCGGTCTTATGAACTAATTCGGTACCCTCGCTGACCTTATGCACCGAATCATCGATCAGCACTTTTATTTCTTTTGCCGCAGTCGCACTACGTTGTGCAAGATTACGGACTTCGGTCGCCACCACCGCAAACCCGCGCCCTTGCTCTCCGGCGCGCGCAGCTTCAACCGCCGCATTCAATGCCAGGATGTTGGTCTGAAAGGCGATGCCGTCAATGACATTGATTATGTCGGCAATTTTATTGGAGCTTTCGCTGATCGATGACATCGTGTCGACAACTGCTCTCATCATATCTCCACCTTTCGCGGTAACATCTCGAGCTGACATAGCAAACTGGTTGGCGCTGATCGAATTGTCAGTATTTTGCCGTACCGCTGAAGTGAGTTCCTCCATGCTGGACGCCGTTTCTTCCAACGATGAAGCCTGCTCTTCGGTACGCTGCGATAAATCAAGATTTCCCGCTGCGATCTCTTCAGTAGCCTGACGTACCGACAATGCATTCTTTTGCACATCGAGTACAGTGGCTCTCAGATTCACTCCCATCTGAGTGAGCGCCTTAAGTAATTTACCGAATTCATCGTTACGATCGACCACAAATTTGCCGGTCAAATCACCCGCTGCCAATGTATTGGCGATATGAGTCGCTTGTTTAAGCGGCGACAGGATGTTTTTTACCATGCTGACCGCAAAATAAGCCATCAACACTATCCCAGCCATCGTCATTCCAGCAAGGATATTACTTAGAGATGCCATCTCCTTTATCCCTGCAAGTTGCCACCACCCAATTCCGCCGACTGCCAACAGCAATAAGGCCATAGTACCGAAACAAAAACCGATCCGTTTAGCGACGGTAGGCCGAAAAAAATCCATCAGCTTCCCGATAAAATCGTTTCTTTTAACCTCGCCTTTCTCGATTTTTAAATGCCGCGCTTTTCCTTCCAGGAATTGACGATAGATCGGAATAGTTTGCTCGATCAATTCTCGAGATGCTTTGGTGCGAACTGACAAATATCCGGTAACTTGGCCGTTTTCCACCAGTGGCGTTGCATTGGCTATAATCCAATAATAATCCCCATTTTTGCGTCGATTCTTAACCAAGCCGGTCCACGGCAAACCCTGTTTGAGGGTATTCCATAAATCCTCGAACGCTTCGGGCGGGACATCGGGATGACGTACGATATTATGCGCCTTGCCGATCAATTCTTCCTTACTGAATCCGCTGACTTCAATAAAAGTCGGATTCACATAAGTAATACGCCCTTTTAAGTCCGTCGTTGAAACAATCAGAGTATCGTCATGTATGGGATACTCCACATTTGAAACCGGAAGATTTACTCTCATTTATTGTCCTTCCCTTGTTATCGATAGAATAGAAACTGCATGTTTCGGCGCAAGGGCACATAAATTTTGTCGGCGCATTCTTTTTTATTCGTGAGAACTCACGATCACTCTGTAAGAAAAACACTCATTGATTTTCCTTGTTAAAAAAGTCAGTTCGCGCAAAGATTAGGAATTTTCCTATAGTTTTTAATTAGAAAGATGAATATTATTTCCAGGGAAACTGAATGCCTGTGAACCGATGAGTGGCAATAGCGAAATGGTTAATTAAGAAATTAACAAACCATTGAAAAATTTATTGCATTAACATATACATGGAAAAATCATCGAAAAGAATATGGTTTGCGCATGTGTTTAATCATCCAGTTAATGATCCATATCAAATACTTTTCGTAAAAATGTAATTATTATTAACAAGTTTAAAGGCTATTTCCTAATACTAAAAATGAATAATCGGCATATTAGATGGTATGAATTAAAATTGATCTTGATCGATCCTGTGCCATATGCGCAAAAATTTATAATGAACGCAGTCTTTGCAGATGGCGTAATTTAGTCAGTTTATTTTTTTACGTAATGTCACAGCAGCTCCTACCGAATTTTCCTCTTGCGATCATACCACCCAGCAATCTTTTCATACGGGAAAGGGGTTGGGTTTGATTGATAATTTGCTTGACGATCATATCGGTATCACCACCACGGATACGGATGGAACCATCGAATATGTCAGCAACAAATTTTGTCATATCTGCAAATACCCGGCTGACGAGCTCGTTGGCCGGAATATCCGAATGATCAATTCGGATGATCATTCGGAAGAATCTGCGCGTGAAATGTGGCGCACCATTGCTCAAGGCGAAATTTGGAAAGGGGAAATCCGAAATCGCGCCAAAGATGGCTCCCTATTTTGGACGAGCACTACCGTCATACCCATCCTCAACAGTACAGGGACACCTGAACATTACACAGCAATTCATACCGAAATAACCGAATGCAAGGAAACGAAACAACGAATGGAAGCAAAGATCGCTGAATTGACGCGATCCAATGACGAACTGGAACAATTTGCCTATGTCGTAACCCATGATCTGCAAGAACCGTTGCGTGCAATCAACAGCTTCACGCAATTACTGAAAAGACATTGCGACAACCAGCTTGACAAGCGCACCGATGAATTGATCGCGCTTGTAATCGACGGCGCAACACGCATGCAAATGCTTATCAACGACTTATTGACATACGCGCAAACAAACCCCGATCAAGCGTTCTCCGATGTCGATTGCGCACAACAATTGAATTATGTTTTAACCGATCTGTCTATTGCTATCGATGAAAGTCACGCCCTCATCAGTTACGACAAACTCCCCGTTGTAAAAGGAATTCCTTTTCAATTTACGCAGCTTTTCCACAACCTAATCAGCAATGCAATCAAATTTCGCGGACAGCAACAACCTAGAATCCACATCGGTATCAAGGAAGAAAGTAACGAATGGATTTTTTGCGTGAGCGATAACGGCATCGGCATGGAAGAGCGGTACTTGGAACGTATATTCCAAGTATTTCAGCGTTTGCATAGCCGTAGAGAATATGCAGGAACAGGAATCGGTCTCGCAATTTGCAAAAAGATAATCGACCATCATAAAGGAAAGATTTGGGTCAAATCCACACCGAATATCGGTTCAGAATTTTATTTTGCCATTCCCAAATCATAGAAATAAGCAATGAATCACATAAAAAATAAAGACAAGACTCAACCGAGCAGCATTTTGATCATTGATGACAATCCTACCGATGCGCTGCTGATAAAAGAAGCTTTTGCCATATCCGAAATCAATAGTGAAATTCATATCGTTGACGATAGCTGTCGTGCTCTGCAATTTATTAAAGAACAAACCTCTCTTCCAAGCATCATCCTCCTGGATCTGAATATGCCCAAAAAAAGCGGATTGGAGGTTTTGATTGAATTAAGATCCTATCCGAAATCAAGTTTTATCCCGGTCATCATTTTCACTTCATCGGATGCGCCGGAAGATGTCAAAGCGGCTTACGAGCACGGCAGCAATGCTTATGTCAGAAAGCCCGGAGATTTTGAAAGCTATATCAGGATAGCCAGATCGATCAGGGACTTCTGGTTCTCCGCGGCCATCATTTATTGAACATAACAACCGATGAATGCCACAAAAATTCACATCTTGTTGATCGAAGACAACGAAGCGGATGCCATTCTGGTGCAAAACGACTTGCAACAGGCAATGGGCGATCAAATTTCCGTGGTGCATACGGAGCGCTTAAAATCGGCCTTTGAATTAATCGGCAAGCAATCGTTTGATCTCATTTTGTCGGATCTTACCTTACCGGATAGCGATGGCATCACGACCGTTAATCTGCTACGGAAAAACGCCGCCAATATTCCGATTGCAGTCTTATCGTTTAGAGATGATGAAAAACTTGCAATTAAAGCAATTCAAGCGGGAGCTCAGGATTATCTCGTAAAGGGCAATCTGACCAAAGGTGTATTGTCTCGCGTCATCCGCTATTCTATTGAAAGAAAGCGAATAGAACAGAATATCCAAAAAGCACAAAAACGATTCCAGACGATTTTTGAAAAAGCGCCTGTAGGTATTGCTCTGGTGAATCTGAGAACCGGAAAATTTTATGACGTCAATCCCAGATACGCATTTATCGTCGGCAGAAACATGGGTGAACTTATCGACGGCAATCAAGCTGATATCATTCATCCCGACGATTTGGTTTCTTATCAGAACGAAATCGATTTTTTCCTGGATCATGAACCTATCGATTACAAAACAGAAAAAAGAATTCTGCAACCCGATGGGAAGATCATTTGGATTGAAATGTTTATCGTTTCATTTGAAATGATAAACGATAAGGAAACTTGCTATTTATGCATGATCGAGGATATCTCGGAGCGCAAACAATTGATCGAAAACTTACGCCATCTGACCACGCACTTACAAGATGTGCGCGAAGAAGAACGAGCACGAATAGGTCGGGAAATTCACGATGTATTAGGAGGCAGTTTAACCGTTCTAAAAATGGATCTTGATTGGCTGTCCAAAAAAATCAGCGCGAATCCGATGCACGAACGAATTAAATCGCTACATGAATTAACAGGCGAAGCGATCGAAACCGCGCGCAGGGTTTCCGTAAATCTGCGCCCCAATGTGCTGGATAATCTAGGATTACTCGGTGCTATCGAATGGCTGGTTCGAGACTTCGAGCAGCGCACCAATATTCGATGCTCACTAAAACTGTCATTGCCGCATTTGACTTGTCACAACAAAAACCAGGAAACAAGCATCTTTCGGATCATTCAGGAAGTCTTTACCAACATCACGCGACACGCACAAGCGACTCAAGTCGATGTAGAGCTGATCGAAGCACAGGATAGTATTTTAATTTCCATCAAAGACAACGGTATCGGCATTGACCAGACAAAATCCTCTAATCCGGAATCTTTCGGAATCATCGGTATGAATGAAAGAGCACAGCAACTCGGCGGTCAGTTTCTGATTCGCGGCGCACCCAAACAAGGCACATTTGTGTCACTTAAATTACCGCTGGCAATTACAACAACAAATACAGGAGAATTGATTAATGATTAGGGTTCTTATCGTAGACGATCATGCTCTGTTTCGCGACGGATTGAAAAGAATTTTCAGCGAAACCGATGACATACAAGTCGTCGCTGAAGCAATTGACGGAAAGGACTTTATTAAAAAAACAAAAGAATTCGAATGGGACGTTGCATTGCTAGATATCAACATGCCTGATATCACCGGATTGGATATTTTAAAAAGAATATCATCCATAAAACCTAATGCTTGTATTCTGGTTCTGAGTATGTACCCGGAGGAAGAATACGCAATCCGCGCAATTCGTTCGGGCGCGTCAGGTTATTTGACCAAGGATAGCCCGACCGATCAGCTCATTAGCATCATACGCCGCCTCTCCAAGGGAGGAAAATATGTCAATCCTGAGTTAGCGGAAAAGCTGCTGTTTAATCCGGTGCAAGATCCTGGAAAATTGACCCACATGACTTTCTCGGATCGCGAGTATCTCGTATTCAAGTTAATTGTTGCAGGAGAATCGCTGACTTCCATCGCCAATAAATTGGCACTCAGCGTCAAGACAGTCAGCACGTATCGATCGCGTATTCTGGAAAAAATGAACATGAAAAACAACGCACAACTGGTCAAATACGCAATTCAGCATAAACTGGTGGAATAAACGGCGGTTATGATGCAAGAAACCTTGTTATCCATTGCCTGAGCAACAACAACTTGCCATGAAAAAAATGATCGGCACCGGGCACAAGAACGATCGGCTGCGACTTTGGTGTCGCCCATGCAAGCACCTGCTGTGGCAATACAATATCGTCTTGATCACCCTGAACGATTAAAGCAAACTGAACTGAGTCGGGAACCGGCGGTGCTTTCAGATGGGCAACGGAAGGCGCCACCAAAATTAGAAACATCGGATTCAGTTTTGCTGCGGCAAAAAGCTGAATTCCACCGCCGAATGAGAATCCGGCGAGCAAAAGCGGCAATTGCTTCTCACGCTGATCGAATTGACTGCGAATTGCTTCCGTAACCGCAATCACATCACCAACTTCACCGATGCCATGATCGAAAATACCGGCACTTGCACCGACGCCGCGAAAATTGAATTTCACCGTCACAAAATTGAGTGACTGCAATGTGGTAAAAACCGTATGGACGATTTTGTTGTCCATCGTTCCCCCATGCAGCGGGTGCGGATGCGCTATGACGGCGATACCCTTCGATTCTGATTCGGGTATGGCAAGGACAGCTTCCAATTTCCCGGTTGGACCGTCGATGAAAATTTTTTGCGTTTCTATCGGCAAATTATTTGTTTGTTATCGTCAGATTTTCAGGCGTTCGACGACATTTCCTTTGACCAAATGTTCGTCGATGATTTCATCGATATCCTCTCGATCGATATAGGTGTACCACGTCGCTTCGGGATAAATCACCATGACCGGACCTTCGTCGCAACGATCAAGGCATCCGGCATTATTGATACGGATTTTATTCTTCCCGGCTAGCTTCAATGATTTTATTCGCTGCTTGGCATAATCACGCAACGCTTGTGCGCCACAATCGTTGCAGCACTTGGCACCGCCTTCGCGTTGGTTGGTGCAAAAAAACACGTGATATTGATAATAACTCATTGCAATTGAACAATTATTGAAAAATCTGCCAAGCCAACAGCGCCGTTAATAAAATTGCAATCAGTGCGAGCATCCGATTCTGACGCTTCGCTTCTGCAATCATATCGATCATTTGTTTCTCCAGTGCCTGATTGCGATTGATCGCAATCGCCTGATGGATCAACCGTGGAAACTCCGGCAGAATGATCGCCCAGTTCGGCGCTTCCTTTTCCACCCTGCTGGCGAAACCTCGCCAACCGATTTGCTCCGCCATCCAGCGCTCCAGAAAAGGTTTGGCTGTTTTCCACAAATCCAGATCCGGATCCAGATCACGCCCCAACCCTTCGATATTCAGCAATGTCTTTTGCAGCAACACCAATTGCGGCTGGATTTCCACATTGAATTGCCGTGATGCTTGGAACAATTGAAAAAGCACTCGCCCAAACGAAATTTCTTTTAACGGCTTATCGAATATCGGTTCACAAACCGCGCGAATGGCAGCCTCAAAATCGTCTACACGCGTATCTTTCGGCGCCCAACCGGCTTCGACATGCGCCTGCGCCACCCGTCCGTAATCACGCCGGAAAAAAGCGAGAAAATTTTGCGCTAAATAGTTTTTGTCTTCATCACTCAAGGTTCCCATAATGCCGAAATCGACGGCAATATAACGGCCATCCTTACCGACGAAGATATTACCCGGATGCATGTCGGCATGAAAGTAACCGTCGCGAAATACTTGGGTAAAAAATATTTCCACACCCATGCGCGCCAATTGCGGTATATCGACGCCCTGCGCGATCAATTCGTCGACATGGCTGATCGGAATGCCTTTGACCCGTTCCATCACCATCACGCTGGAACGGCAGTAATCCCAATATACTTCCGGCACCAACAGAAGCGGCGAATTGAGAAAATTGCGACGCAACTGGCTGCAATTGGCCGCTTCACGCATCAAATCGAGTTCATCATCCAAATGACGGGCAAATTCGGAAACAACCTGACGCAATTTCAATCGCTTGCCGTCCGACCACAATGCTTCGGCCAACCAAGCGCCGGTATCCATCAACGCAACATCGTGCATAATGATCGGTTCCAGATTGGGTCGTAGAATTTTTACCGCCACTTCGGTTCCATCGTGCAACACCGCCGCGTGAACTTGTGCGACCGATGCGCTGGCAATCGGCGTTTCTTCGAATTTCAGGAAAACCTGCTCGATTTTCTGTTCGTATTCTTTTTCCAGTGTCACCAGAACCGATTCATAAGGAAATGGCGGTACCTGATCTTGTAATTTGGCCAATTCATCGGCAATATCATGCGGCAACAAATCGCGCCGTGTCGACAACATTTGACCGAACTTTACAAAAATCGGTCCCAGCGTCTCCAAAGCCAAGCGTAATCGCTCGCCACGGGGTTTATCCAATTTGCGCCAAAATGTCAGCGTTCTTACGATTACGCGCAAGAATCGCAGGCGACTATGGCTTAATACAAATTCATCCAATCCGAATCGGAAAGCGACAAACTGAATTTTTAACAGACGAAATAAGCGCATGAATGAAGGTGAGTTTAGAATTAGCTCGTAACTATCACATCAATTAAAAAATTTTCCTGGCACATGAAAAGATATTACGATGATGCCAGCATACTGTGTTGCATCAATTGCATCAACCGCTGCTCAAGCTGAGCGGTATCATGCTGCAAATTTTGCACCTCTTCGGAAAACTTGCGGATCGCAACATCTTTGATCAAATAGTCCTTTTCCTCGATCAAATATTCGGTAACGGTTTGAGTCACACGATCAAAATATCCTGCTTGCCATCGCATCAACTGCTCTGCGCTTCGCCCTAGCCGATGTGCAGCCACATCACCGATCACACCACTGACATCCTGCGCTAGAATCGCAGCCCAATTGATATTCTTTCCGATGACAATCAATGCTTTAGCCAATTCCTCATCACCTGCAATCTGTATTCGGTCAAATGCTCTAGATTCTTGTGCCAGCAGGCTTGGCACCTGCAAAGGCGAAAACCTCATGGTAGTGTCGACTGCATGCAAACGACCAACCGATTGCAGTTCACCGTGTTCATTGATTTGCAATGTCAAATTTATGAGTGGCAATGCTTGAATGCAAATCGCTCTCCCTGCATGAACACGCAAACTTTCGCATCCCCACTTTTCGCTACGCAGCAAATGATTGGCAGGTGCAATAATTGCGGACGTCAGCATGCTATCTTTCCTTGTCCATTATCATTCAATACATTGTCTTTGCTGGTATATTCCGGTACCCATTGTTGCAACTGGTCGCGAACTTCCTGATCGGTGAGCACTGTAATTTTATTCAGCCACAGCGCCAAATTAGATAACCACTTTTCATCCACTTGGCGTGCTTGCGCAATGCGAACCTTCAGGTGCGGCGTCGGCAAAGTATTTTCACTGGCGGACAGCAATTCCTCATGCAACTTTTCGCCGGGACGCAAACCGGTATATACGATGCGAATATCATCCTCATTGAATCCAGACAATCGAATCATGACATTGGCCAAATCGACAATTTTGACCGGGTCCCCCATATCCAGCACGAAAATTTCACCGCCTCCTTTGGCACCGCCCATTAATCCGGCTTGCAATACCAATTGTGCCGCCTCCGGAATGGACATGAAATAGCGCGTCATCTCCGGATGCGTTATGGTAATTGGACCGCCTCGTGCAATTTGTTCGCGGAATTTCGGAATTACACTACCTGTACTGCCCAGCACATTGCCAAAGCGTACCATGACAAAACATGTAGCGGGTGACGAATGAGCGACGGATTGCTGCGATGCCTGGCACACCATTTCAGCCAGACGCTTGGTCGCTCCCATAACACTGACCGGGTTGACTGCTTTGTCGGTAGATACCAACACAAATTTTTCCACCGCAAAACGAATGGCTACTTGCGCCAGTACCACAGTACCTAAAACATTATTCAGTAACGCCTGACAGGCGTTTTCTTGTTCCATCAACGGCACATGCTTGTAAGCTGCCGCATGAAACACTACAGCAGGTTGGAACTGGGCAAACAACTGCGACATTCGTGCTTGATCCTTGATGTCGCCTATTACAAAAGACATTTGAATACCCGGTGCACGTGCCAAAAATTCTTCCTGAATCTCATACAATGCAAACTCATTGAGCTCCAGAAATACGATGCGATTCGGCGCAAACGCCACAATCTGACGGCACAACTCGGCACCGATCGAACCGCCGGCACCGGTGACGAGAACCGTTTTCCCTGTGAGCAAGCCGTGCAATCCTTCATCATCGAGTACCACGGGATCTCTGCCTAACAAATCATCCAACTCGATTTCCCGAATTTGCGACACAGTCGTTTTGCCGCTGATCAAATCGACGTAAGAAGGTACGGTCATCGCTTTGACGCCGATTTCCGAACACATTTCCAAGGCATGGCGATGAATACGGTGAGAAACGGACGGCATGGCAATGATGACGTGTCCCACGTTCAACTTTTGCACCCATTGCGGCAGTTCATTGATTACGCCAAGAACGCGCACGCCTTGCAGGCGCGTACCCAGTTTTCTCGGATCGTCATCGAGCATACCGACCACATGCCAATCCCGACTTCCGGTCAATTCTTTTACCAAGCTGACTGCCGTATTTCCGGCCCCGAGAATCAATACCAGCTTTGCGCCGTAACCATCCAAACTATCCAACCGGCGCTCTTTCCATGCGCGATAGATTAAGCGGCTTCCTCCCATGATCAATAACAACAGCAACGGCACCATGACGAAAACCGCAATCGGTATCGAATGCAATAATTGCATCGCCCATAATATCAACGTCACGACACCGTAGCCGAGCATCGCCGCGACAAAAATCCGCTTTAAATCGGGCAAACTCGCATAACGCCACAATCCTCGATATAACCCCAGCCACAAGAATAAACTCGTCTGGATCGGTATTGCCCAAGGTAAAATTTTTGTCAGCGCATCCCAGGCTTCAGCCGGAATTTCAAAGTTATAACGAAACAAATAAGCAAACAGCCAAGCAACCGCAATCGCTGCAAAATCGTGCACAATCGCAATAAACGTTCGAATGCCGAACTTGCTGATAAACAAACTATCCATGATTAGAAAAAACTTTCTGGTTACAATCAGCAATAATCATCAGCGCGAAATAGATACCACCCCAAACCATCATTACCCATAACTGCGTGGTCGCATCCTGCTGGCCAGCCCAGACCGCACTACCGCCGGCCCCCAACATCAAACCATAACCCAATAACGCGGTATTGCGATGCCCCCACCCACTTTGTACCAGATGTTGATAATAATGTTCGCGATGCGCCAACCAAATTTTTTCACCACGCAACATGCGTTTGATCAGTGTCACTGTTGCATCCGCAATGAACGGTGAAAATACCAAAAACGGAAACCAGCCCGACCACAACCCGTCAGCCCAGCCGATTACCCCTAAAGCTGCTGCCAAAAAACCTAACGGAACCGAACCGACATCTCCCAAAAAAATCCGCGCCGGATAAAAATTATGCAGCAAAAAAGCCAAAGCAGCAGTAGCGACGACAAGATTAATCAAAGCAAAATGATAGTTTCCTTGTAACAAAGCAAACCAGCCATAAAATCCAAACCCGATCACCGTCATGCCGCCAGCCAAGCCATCGGAACCATCCATGAAATTATATAAATTGGACATCCAAACAATCATCAGAACAATGCACAGCATCAACCACCATTCGTAATGATAGTCCTGCAAAATACCGATTACAAAAATTGCTGCAGCGGCTAATTGCACAAACAATCTGCTTGATACCGAAGCTCCTCGAATATCGTCGACAAAAGAAATCGTCATCAGCAAAACGATGCCGATCCATAAGGCTGCAGGCAATGTCACTCCGTATAAAAGCCAAGTAATGATAATACCGGACAATACCCCTAAACCGCCGCTGCGGGGAACGGGTTTAGCATGTAGTGAACGTCGATTCGGTTGATCCAAGAGCCAATTCGATCGGGTACTTATCAACCACAAAACGGAAACAAACGAAATCACAAACGAGAATAGCGGTGCTGTTGCGACAGTCAAAGGAAAATCCCAAACCATGATGATTGGATTATCCGTTAGTAATCGACAATAAAAATAACCACTTTCTCATCAAAAAGACAAGAAAGTGGTTGATTGAAATAGGATTTTTCGCTAATCCCGAATAATCCTAGCGCATAGGATTGACTGCATAGCTTTTATGCGCGGCAGCAGCAGCGGCACCACGTTCTACTTTCAATCCCATATCCGATAATACAACCTCCAATGCATTCAAGCAGAAAATCACATTTTCCACTCGGCATGCGGTACCCATTAAACCGAAACGCCATACCTTTCCGGCAAAATCTCCCAAACCGGCACCTATCTCTAGGCTGAAATCATCCAACAAACGACGGCGCACCTCTTTCTCGTCTACACCCGCAGGTACAAAAACCGAATTCAGTTGCGGCAAGCGATACTCCTCTTTAACCACATAACTCATGCCCAATGTTGCAAATCCTGCCTTCAATGCTTCGGAATTATAGCGATGACGTGCCCAAGAATGCTCCAGTCCTTCTTCATATAACATTAACAACGCTTCATGTAATCCATACAATGCATTAGTCGGTGCGGTATGATGGTAAGTGCGCGATGCGGAACCCCAGTAATTCAACAGCAAGCTGATGTCCATGAACCAGCTATGCACTTTGGTTTTGCGATTCTTCACCAAATCGGTGACACGTTCGGAAAAACTGACCGGCGACAATCCCGGCGGACAAGACAAGCATTTCTGACTACCGGAATAAATCGCATCGATACCCCATTCATCCACCTTGATCGGCGTACCGCCCANNTTTCTGCGGATCAACCGGCTCACCCCACTTGTCGTCGACCACCACAGCCACACCGCCATGACGCTCCACATTCTCGATCATGCGACCACCAAACACACCATTGCGACATACGATGACCTTATCACCGGGTTCGATCATGTTGACGAAGCACATCTCCATGCCCACCGATCCGGGACCGGAAACCGGAAAAGTCATGCGATTTTTGGTTTGAAATGCATAGCGCATCAGATCCTTGATTTCTTCCATCATTTCGGTGAAAACGGGATCCAAGTGACCCAGAGTCGGGCGTGCCATCGCATTCAACACACGCGGATGCGTATCCGACGGTCCCGGACCCATCAAAACACGTTGCGGTGGATAAAAAACTTTGGCTTTTTTTTCGGGGCGAAAATCTTCGGTATTCATGAACAATCCTAAATTAATAATATGGTTTGGTTTATTTTGTGAAAAACATTGATTTTATCAAGTGAAATGAGAGTTTACTATAAACTCGGATACGCTCTGTAAATTATCCTTATGGATATGCTAAGGTATTTTTATAACGAAATGAAATCACAATTTATTTTGATAACTCACTATCAACATCGAAACTTCGCTGCAGTTCGCAGGATCACCGGAATACGAAATAGTTCGGGTAGAATATACGCATTCAATTTTTCAAGATCCCGAAAATATCATGCTGCGTAAAATCTTTATCGCCAACCGAGGCGAAATCGCGGTTCGTATCATTCGCGCCTGCGCCGAAATGGGTATCCGTTCGGTGGCAATTTATTCCGAAGCCGATCGTTTTGCGTTGCACGTCAAAAAAGCCGACGAGTCATATTGCATCGGCAGCGAGCCGATGTCGTGCTATTTGAATATCCATGCGCTGGTCGACTTAGCATTGGCGACCGGCTGCGATGCGGTGCATCCCGGTTACGGTTTTTTGTCCGAGAACGCACAATTCGCACGCGCGTGCAAGGAACGTGGATTGATTTTCATCGGCCCGGAACCGGAAGTGATTCACCGCATGGGTGACAAAACCGAAGCGCGTCAGGCAATGATCGCCGCCGGGATTCCGGTAACGCCGGGATCGGACGGCAATCTGCATTCTGTCAATGAAGCGCTGCAAGTTGCTGAGAAAATCGGTTATCCGGTGATGTTGAAAGCGACTTCCGGTGGCGGCGGACGCGGCATCCGTCGCTGCGACAATGCGGAAGAACTGACACGCAATTACGACCGAGTGATTTCGGAAGCCACCAAAGCGTTCGGCAGCGCCGATGTGTTCCTGGAAAAATGCATCGTCAATCCGAAGCATATCGAAGTTCAAGTGCTCGCGGATCATCACGGCAGCGTGATTCATTTGTACGAGCGCGATTGCTCGATACAGCGCCGCAATCAGAAACTGATCGAAATCGCGCCGTCGCCGCAACTCGACGAAGCGCAACGCCAGTATATCGGCGGCCTCGCGGTGATCGCAGCAAAATCGGTTGGTTACACCAATGCAGGTACGGTGGAATTTTTGCTCGACGACAGCGGACGGTTCTATTTCATGGAAATGAACACCCGTGTTCAGGTCGAGCATACCATCACCGAAACCATCACCGGTGTCGACATCGTCGAAGAGCAAATTCGTATCGCCGCCGGATTGCCGCTGCGATTTAGGCAAGACGAGATCGTGCGGCGCGGTTACGCGATTCAATTCCGTGTTAACGCCGAAGATCCGAAAAACAATTTTCTGCCGAGTTTCGGTCGCATCTCGCGTTATTATGCTCCCGGCGGTCCCGGCGTGCGTACCGATACCGCGATTTATACCGGCTACGAGATTCCGCCGTTTTACGACTCAATGGTCGCCAAAGTCATCGTCAGTGCGTTGACCTGGGAAGACGCGATCAAACGCGGGCAGCGCACATTGCGCGACATGGGCTTGTTCGGTATTAAAACAACCATTCCATACTACTTGAAGATTCTGAAGCACCCGCAATTTCGTATCGGCAAATTCAACACCGGCTTTGTCGAGCAAAACCCGAATCTGGTCAATTATTCCGACAAGCCCCGCCCGGAAGTACTGGCGAGCGTCATCGCCGCGGTGGTAGCTTCGCATACCGGGCTGTAGCAGTTTGATTACTAAAGGAAGATCCATGCAAAAAGTTCACATTACCGATGTCATTTTGCGCGATGCGCACCAATCTCTGATTGCCACCCGCATGCGTACCGAAGACATGCTACCGGCGTGCTCGATGCTGGACGCAATCGGCTACTGGTCGCTGGAATGCTGGGGCGGCGCAACGTTCGATGCTTGCCTGCGCTTCCTCAAGGAAGATCCGTGGGAACGCTTGAGTCAATTAAAGGCCGCGCTGCCGAATACGCCGTTGCAAATGCTGCTGCGCGGGCAAAATCTGCTCGGTTACCGCCACTATTCCGACGATGTGGTACGCGCGTTCGTCAAGCGTGCCGCGGCCAACGGCATGGACGTATTCCGCATTTTCGACGCGCTGAACGACGTGCGCAACCTCAAAACCGCGATCGAAGCGACCAAGGAAGCCGGTAAGCACGCGCAGGGCACGATCTGTTACACCACTAGCCCGGTGCATGACATCAACAGTTTTGTTGCCTTGGCAAAGGATTTGGCGGCGTTGGGCTGCGATTCGATTGCGATCAAGGATATGGCCGGATTGTTGACGCCTTACGCCACCGGCGAATTAGTCAAAGCACTGAAAGATGCCGTCGATCTGCCGATTCATTTGCATTCGCATGCCACTGCCGGCTTGGCGGAGATGTGCCAGATCAAAGCCATCGAAGCCGGTTGCCGTCACATCGACACCGCGTTGTCGTCGTGGTCGGGCGGCACCAGTCATCCGCCGACCGAAAGCTTGGTGATGGCGCTGCAAGGCACCGTTTACGATACCGGCTTGGATCCGCAGAAACTGCAACAGGTCAACGATTACTTCGCGCAAGTACGTAAAAAATACCATCGTTTCGAGAGCGAATTCACAGGCGTCGACACTCGCGTACACGTATTCCAAGTGCCCGGCGGCATGATCTCCAACCTGGCCAATCAATTGCAGGAACGCAACGCCTTAGACCGCATCAGCGAGGTGTATGCGGAAATTCCGCGCGTGCGCAAAGACCTGGGTTATCCGCCGCTGGTGACACCGACCTCGCAAATTGTCGGCACGCAAGCAGTGTTGAATGTACTCACCGGCAAGCGTTACGAAACCATCACCAACGAGGTCAAACGTTACCTTCAAGGCGGCTACGGCAAAGCCCCGGCACCGATCGATACCGCACTACAAAAACGCGCTATCGGCAAGGAAGACATCATCGACTGCCGTCCCGCTGACCTGTTGAAACCGGAATTCGACAACCTGCGCCGCGAAATCGGCCATTTAGCGTTGAATGACGAAGACGTGCTGAGCTACGCGATGTTCCCCGAAGTCGGCAAGCAATTCCTGGAACTGCGCTCCACCGGCAATTTGGTACCCGAGCCGCTCGAACTTGCCTCGACCGGCGGTAACGGCGTGCAAAAAGCGCCAACGGAATTCAACGTTGCACTGCACGGCGAGTCCTATCACATCAAAGTCACCGGCACCAGTCCGAAAAACGAATCGCTGCGCCACTTCTATTTCATGGTCGACGGCATCCCCGAAGAAATTGTCGTTGAAACACTCGACGAAATCGTTTTGGACGGCGGCACCCAAGGCGCGGTCAAAAGCACCATCGGCAGCAAACGCCCTCGCCCCACCCAAGAAGGCGACGTGGTCGTCAGCATGCCGTGCAACATCCTCGATGTATTAGTTAAAGTCGATCAAAAAGTCGCCGCCGGACAACCGGTACTGATCACCGAGGCGATGAAAATGGAAACCGAAATCTCCGCTCCAATTAGCGGCACCGTCAAAGCCGTGCATGTGATCAAGGGCGAATCGGTGAACCCGAATGAAGTACTGATTGAAATTGCAGCGGGATGATTATAATTCAGGAAACGCTGGCGCCGATTTCACTTATTGCCATACACCAAAAAACGAAGTAACCGCTCTTTTGTGATCGCATTAAGCGACATTCTATCGGCACCGCCTGGTTTATTTCGCCTGCGCCGCGCTTTGTAATTTTTCTTCGATCGCAGCCGCGGGAATCAAACCGCCCACAATCGATCCATCTGCAAAAATCAGCGTCGGCGTACCGGAGACTTTATTTTCACGACCGGATTTAACCAATGCATCCAAAGGCGTTTCGCACTCTTTACTGGTAGGAGCCACATTGCGCAGCATGAAATCGTCCCACGCTTTGATTTGATTGTCGGCGCACCAGATTTTTTTGGATAGCTCCAGTGAGCCGTTGAGGACCGGGTAAAGCAACGTAAAAATCGTAATATTGTCGATGCTTAATAATTCTTTCTCCAATTTCTTGCAGTACGGACAATTGGGATCGGTATAAACGGCTAATTTACGCGAACCATCGCCCTTCACCGTCTTAATCGCATATTGCAAAGGCAGCGTATCGAGCGGCACACGGCGTGAGTTTTTAATTTCCTGCACGCGCTCATTGGTTAAGCTGACCCGAGTCTTGGCGTCGACGACATGGCCGAAGAAAAAGAATTCCGCTTTCTCGTCCACGTAAAATACATCATCGCCGAGCACCACTTCGTACAAACCTAAAAAAGGCGCTTTTTTTAGACTGTCGATTTTATGCTCGGGAAACTGCGCTTGAACGGCATTCCTGATCGAAGCCTCATCGGCGTAAACATTATTGACAAAGAAACTCAATGCCAACATAGACATGAAAAGCTTGATGTGCAGTGCCATACAGTGCTCCAGTTTTATAAATTAGTTAAGTGCATGCTGCATCATTTTATTTTTCAGCAGCGGGAAATGATTGGTTATTTCGAGTCCTAGATTGCGTAATCGTGCCAATGTCGGATTTGAATTGTTGAATAATTTTTGCAGCCCGTCGGTCACCAGCTCCAAAGCCAGAATATCTTCCTTACGCGCCATTTCATAGCGGCGCAGCAATAAAAAATCGCCGCAATCCTGCTGTGCACAGCGTGCGCCGAGTATCTTGGCAAGCTCGCGTGCATCGCGCAAACCCAGGTTCACGCCCTGCCCCGCCAACGGATGAATGCCATGCGCCGCATCACCGATCAAAACCAGCCGGGGTTTGACCAATTCGTTCACATGAACGAAATTCAACGGAAATCCCGCCGGAGCGGTAATCATTTGCAATGCGCCTAAGGTATGCATCGAAGCACTCTCAACACAGCGGCATAGTTCTTCTGCGGATAAATTGCGCAATTCCGCGGCATGCTGTTCCGTTGTTGACCAAACCATCGAAACACGCTTACCCGGCAACGGCAGCAATGCAAGCACACCGTCACGCCGAAACCACTGATAAGCAACCTGCCGATGCGAAAGTTCCGTATTAAAATTGGCAACCACACCGATCTGATGATATGGATGTTTCGAAACCTCGATCCCCGCTTGATTACGCACCCAAGAATTTACCCCGTCGGCACCGACCACCAATGCAGCCTGAAGCTGACTACCGTCAGCCAACGAAACATCGACATGGGAATCATGCCATGCAATCGCAGTACATTTTGCCGGACAAAGAATCTGTACATTGCCACCAGACGACTTCAGCGTTTCCCAAACCGCCATTTGCAATTGCCGGTTCTCGGCAATAAACGCCAATTCCGCAATCCCTATTTCATAAGCGCTGAAATCGATGTGCGCGGTATTATCATCGCCGTATACCGACATTTCATAAACCGGCGCCAAGCGTTCCGCATTGATTTGCTGCCATGCCCCCATTTGCTGCAAGAAAGCCGCACTTCCCGGGCTAACGGCATAAATCCGGCTATCCCAGCTATCGTCGCAAGGGATCGGTGCAGTCTCATGCGGCTCTATCAATGCGATTTTCAAGCCGCTGTCCTTCAGCGCTGCGGCCAAGCCAGCACCCACCAAGCCGCCGCCGATTACTATCACATCGAATATCATGCAGCGGATTATCCTAAATACCGGAGTTGAACAAAGTAGCGCCGTTGTTCTTTATGCACACCAGATAAAACACGAAGCAAAGCACCTTGAGCGGCAACACCATGAAACATCGAGTAGTCTATTAAAATCACGTTATGGATTATTTGTCTGAACGATCAACGGCATTTCAAGATTATACAACCGCTTGGCAGTGAACGGGAAATACAAACAGCAACTTTATGACAGCAACAAATGGCACAAACCAATACTTGAAACGCAGCGCACCTTCATCCAATCCGCTGAAAACAAGCATAAACCCTTGTCAAGTCTAATTTTTGATCTTGACAAGCCATGCCCCGCGAAGGCAAAATGCGCCTCTTGCAATTTAGTACATGGCGAATTAGCTCAGTGGTTAGAGCAGCGGAATCATAATCCGTTGGTCCGGGGTTCAAATCCCTGATTCGCCACCATT
>DJMI01000095.1 GCA_002435335.1 Nitrosomonas sp. UBA6494 | reverse complement strand
GGCGTGAAAGTCTAAAGTAGAGTATGAAAATTACACAATTAGTTGCAGTATCGGCAATTTTGGCATTGGTGGCATGCGGTGGTAAACCGACTCCTCCGGAGACACCGGATCCAGAGGCTTACGGAAAAACGATTCAGCCTTTCCATCAAATTCCTGCGGGTGATCAGGAAGGCGGCGGTAAAGCAAGATCTACTGAAGAGAAATCAAGCTACTAGAAGTTGGTAGTCAAAGCGCCGCTCTATCGTGCAGCACGGTAGTGCGGCGCGTTTTTTTTAGGTTTATTGCGTAACCCATGACAACTGGTATGCTTCCGGAAAGGGACCAGATTTGTAATCGATAGCGCCTTGTGCTTCGATGCCTTTTTTCAGTAGCACTTGTCGTACCATTTCGGGAATCATTACCATACCGACATAACGTCCCAGGCATTCGTGATTGCCGAACCCAAAGTGGAAATAGTGATACCAGTTACGCTGTGGAATGAATTCATCCGGTGATTCGAAGGCTCTCTCATCAAACATGGCCGACTGTGTTACCGGCAGTACATAGGTGCCTGCATTTACCGTCGTTGCATAATCTGTGCCTTTTGCGATGGTGTAATCGCTTGCCGTGAGGCGGAATAAATACGAAGAAATCGGTACGAAACGTAGGGCTTCCCAGACGATACCGTCGAATTCTGTGTTATCGGTTTTTTGTGCGGCGGTGGTGGCTGCCGACAGCCATTGCGGATGCTGAAATAAATATTGCAATATTTGTGCGACGGCTTGTGCTGTGGTTTCAATCGCACCGATCAGAAGACCGCCTGCATTCACGCCCAATCGTTTAATATCGAAATCCGATTCTTTGGCAAAGCCGGTGCGCAGCATGCGTGTTACGATGTCGTCACGTAAACGGATGATGGTAGAGAAAGTCAGTTTTTCCGCTTTGACGGCAAGGAAGCGCTTTGCGATCAGCATGGTGATATAGTCACCCAGTTTTTTCGAGGTTTCGTTGTGGCGATCGATAATTTGTTTCGATAATTCCGGCGGCAAGAGATCGAAAGGGTGGTTGTGAAAGGTATCGTACTGATTCCAATAAGACCACTCGATCAAATCTTCTCTTTTGGCGCCGGTTAATCCGAAGTATTGCTGTACCAAGGTGGCGGGTACCATACGGCAGAAACTGTTGACGATTTCGATTTTACCGTTGGCGTTATTCAGGATACTGCCGGCGATGTCAGCAACCATGCTGCGCACTTTGGGTAAATCATCGCGATTCAGCATGAATTGCATCAACGTTTTTTCGCGCGTATGCAATGCATCATCGTCGTGTGCCATCAGATAATTATCCATTTTAGGCACATACGGTTTTACCGTGAAAATCTTATATAACTGCAAAACTTCGCGCACATCGTCAAAACGCGTCACCAGTGTGCATGCAGGCGTCACCAGGATGGGACGCTTTTCGCGTAATTCCTTGAAAAAAGGCAATGGTTCCGTATCCAACCAGCGACGTACCAGTCGGAATTTGTCTGCTTCGGGCGCCGCGTCGTATTGCTCAAGATAATTTGTGCTCATCGTATTGCTCCTTGATCGTTAAACTAAAGGAAATCCGTTGTTATAGTGTCTTGAGATATTCCAGCAAATCCAGCCGCTCTTCCTTGGTCAGCGGTTTCAAAATTTCTCCATTCAGTTGCGGCGTTCTGCCGGTCGTGTATTCGTGGCCACGATTGCTGTTGCCTTTTAAGCTGGTATCGAAAACAAAGCCGTTAAACCCGCTACTTTTAAGGCCGACTTTGACGGGATCGAATTCGCGCGAACCGACTTCGAATTTTTCCGGACGATATTCGCCATCTTCCGGATCGCCATCGTGTTTTGCCGGCAATAACAGGTCGTACAGTGTCGGCACCGATCCGTTGTGCAAATACGGTGCGGTTGCCCAAATGCCGTTTAATGATCGCGCTTTATAAGCATTCAAAGAAGCTAATGGCTTGGCGGTGGTATCTGGGTCGTAATTACCTTGTTTGATAGAAGATTTGATTTCGTTGTGGAAGAATGCTTTTGCAATATCCACGATCCAGTCGCTCCAGCGTTCGAAAAACATTTTGTCCGGATCCGGTGTTGCAACTACATTCAGCGTGGCTTTAGTCAGTAAAGCAGCAACCGGTGCTTTTTGGTCCAGCAGTATGCTGCCGACACCGACATCGACGTATTGATTGCGCAAAATACCGGAATAGCCGGTGCGACTGAAACTGTTTTCTGCCATGACCGGATCGGTACCGACATCGCTGACACGAGACATACTGGCGACGATGCGACGGTCAGAGGCGGAGCGATCGATGTTAGCGTGGCAGCTCGCGCAGTATTCATTGAATAAGGTTTGTCCGCGTAACGCGCGTTGCCTATCGATCGAACCTAAAATATCTTCCGGCCACTGCGGCGATTGCAGTTTCCATAAATGGGATTCAATTTTGCGCAAGTTGTGGACATTGACCGACGAATCGAAACTTATTTTCGTAGCGGTGGTTTGTCCGCCGATCAGTGTGGAGATACTGGCACCTTTTTCTTCGTTCCAATCCAATGTGCCGAATACGCCGATGACTTCACCGGTATTTCGTCCGACAGGACCAAGCCCCGCATTCGCAGCCAGACCGTTCCATTGCACATAATCATGCTGCGGAATGTCCCATAAAAAAGGATAGCTGACCGGCGCATCGGCGGGATTGAACAATGCATGGCGTAAGCGTCCCAGTTGCCATTTGGTCAGGTTTTCGGTGAGTCGCTTGAACATGCGATCGCGCTGATCACCGGTTGGGATTTTGTCGATGTCTGCCATGATCTTATCGAGTTCTTCATCACTCATGCCTTCGTCGCGCATGATTCTGCGGTCGCGTAGCAGTTCGCGTAGCTCCCTTTCGTTGATCAGGTGTTCCAGCACGCGGTTGTATATGCGACCGAACGCATCCAATCGTGCATAGCCGTAGGGGGTCGGACTGCGGTTGATGATGGTGTAATTGGTAAGTCTTTGCTCGTATTTCGCCAAATCTCCGAGAACTTCGGTTTCTGATTTGTAATTGCCGCGCGCCAGCACATTTTTGACAAACCTATTTCTGGCTTCTTCATCGTTACGCGTATGTTGGAGCGCTTTTGCTAAACCGATCATGATCTGTTCCATATCGGCAGAGGCTGGTCCTCCATCGATACGAATGCCAACACCATTGTAGTTGACTTGCCCGGTATGGCAGGCTGCACAAGTCAAACCGATGTGTTCCTGACCTTTGTAATCGTCTTTGACCCAACCGACTGGTAAGCCGTCTGGATTGTTCGGTGTGGGTTTGCGCAACAGATAGCGATAAAAATTCATATTTTCGTTGGAGCGAAATAGTTCACCGCCGCCTTTTTTTCCAATACCATGAAGAAATCGTAAGGCATTAGATTTGATCCTTGAGTGGTGTTGTAGAACCATGAACTGTCGGCGCTATTCCATCCTTGATCGAGGTATTTAATTGATGTGTAATTATCGCCGAAAGGATCTTGACTGACAGTTGCCGCGCCTCGATCGGAATCGGTTTCTGGTATCAGAGTGCAAGCAGAAAGTGCGGCGAGGGTAATTAAACCAACCGTATTCATAAGAAACGACCGCGTATTGAATGGACTAAGATATTGCTTCACGATATTCTCCCTTTGCTTGATGTCGTGCATGTCGGTACAGTCAAAAATCAAAAACCTTTCCATGGTTTTGAGCTTTGCCCGGATTCGATCCTGAATAGCTTGGCTTGGCAGCCTGTCAGGCTTGTTACATTCTATATTAAGAAGTCGCCGTAGATGACAGTATAAATTGAACAAAGCGTGAGAAAGCGCACAATTGAGCTGAAAATTTACAAATTTGAAACTGAAGGGGTTGTGTACGAAATCAGGAGGCGAAATGAAAAGGCTTTTGATTGTACTTGTTATTACTATTATCTTCACCGGTTGTGTCGCGCAATCCTTTGTTGGTCGTGCTGAAAGTAGAATTCATGTCACAATTTTGCATTTCAATGATATTTATGAAATAACACCCATCAGTGGGGGAAAGGAAGGTGGGATTGCTCGCGTCGCTACGTTGCGCAATCAATTGCTGACACGCAATCCGAAAACTATTACCACATTGGGCGGGGATTTTTTCAATCCTTCAGCAATCGGAACGGCCTTGTTCAACGATGATCAATTGGCCGGACGGCAGATGGTGGATGTGCTGAATCATTTCGGATTGGATTATGCGACTTTCGGTAACCATGAATTCGATCTGAAGGAGGCGCAATTTGTTCGGCGGATCGAGGAAGCCCAATTTACTTGGGTGTCGAGTAATGTGACGGCGGGGAATCACCAAGCATTCGGCGGGGTAAAGCCATACGTGGTGATCCCCATTCACGATCAAAAAAGCGGGAAAATTTTTAAAATCGGTTTGTTCGGATTGACGCTTCCGGTTGCTAACATCAGCTATGCCCATTTTTCCGATCCATTTCAGGCGACGGACTATGCCATTAAGCAATTGCAAGCGCAGGTGGATTTTATCATCGCGCTTACGCATCAATCGATCGAAGACGATATTCGGCTGATCGAGCAGTATCCGCAAATCGGCTTGGTGTTGGGCGGACATGAGCATGTCAATCATCAGAACTGGCGTGGCAACTTTACACCGCTGCTGAAAGGTGACGCCAATGTGCGTTCGGTGTACGTGGTGGATCTCTATTTCGATCCAGAAACCGGGAAAACAGAGATCAAACCGAATCTTGTGCCGATCAGGGATAATTTGGCTGAAGACCCGGTCATCAAAGTAGTGGTGGATCGCTGGATAGCAATGGTTTTCGATGCCTTCCGAAAGCAAGGCTTTGATCCGGAAGCGGTAGTGACGATTACTGCCGAACCGTTGGACGGATTGGAATCCAGCGTGCGTTATCGGTCTACCAATTTAACCCGATTGATTGCCAAAAGCATGTTGCGTGCTTACCCTGAAGCTGAATTGGCAATTTATAACAGCGGTTCGATCCGTGTCGACGACGTGCTGCCGCCCGGAAAAATTTCGCAGTACGATGTGCTGCGTATCATGCCGTTCACCGGTCAAGTCCAGTTGGCGGCGATAACGGGTGATTTGCTGATTAAAGTGTTGGAGCAAGGTAAAACGCACCCCGGTTCCGGCGGTTTCTTGCAAGCGATTAATGTGCGGCAAACCGATGGGGAGTGGTATGTCGGCGATAAAACGATCGA
>DJMI01000004.1 GCA_002435335.1 Nitrosomonas sp. UBA6494 | reverse complement strand
CAAAAAGAATATTACTTGCCACGCTTAGCGAAAGGTTTGGAAGTACCTTGCTTTGCGCTGACATCGCCAGAAGCGGGATCTGACGCCGGTGCGATGCCGGATTTTGGCATAGTGTGCCGTGCTGAATTTGAAGGTAAATCCGATATACTTGGAATACGGGTTACCTGGGAAAAGCGATATATAACCCTCGGGCCGGTTGCTACAATTCTAGGCTTGGCGTTTAAATTGTACGATCCCGAGCGTCTCTTAGGTGACGATGAAGAAATTGGTATTACATTAGCATTGATTCCTACCAATACACCTGGTGTTAATATAGGACGACGTCATTATCCCCTGAACGGTGCATTTCAAAATGGCCCTAATTCCGGAAAAGACGTTTTTATTCCGATGGATTGGGTGATCGGAGGAAAAGATGGCTTAGGGCAGGGCTGGCGTATGTTGATGAATTGCTTGGCGGCTGGCCGAGCTATTTCGCTACCGGCAACCAGTGTGGGAGCGGCCAAATTAGCGGCACGAACCGGCGGTGCATACAGTCGGGTGCGGATACAATTTAAAACTCCGATTGGTTATTTTGAAGGAATTGAAGAAGCTTTGGCACGCATCGGTGGCAATACTTACATGATGGATGCAGCACGCATCATGACCGCTAATGCAGTCGATTTAGGTGAAAAACCTTCGGTAATATCGGCCATTGTCAAATATCATTTGACCGAGCGCGGGCGCCAGTCGATCAATGACGTCATGGACATTCATGGCGGAAAGGGAATTTGCCTTGGCCCACGCAATTATCTGGGGCGTACCTACCAACAAATTCCCGTTAGTATCACGGTGGAAGGTGCGAATATTCTAACTCGCAATATGATCATTTTCGGTCAAGGTGCGATTCGATGTCACCCCTATTTGTTACAAGAGATCAATGCCGTACACAATAAGAATCAAGAGGTTGGTTTGTTGTCATTCGATGAAGCTATAGTCGGACATGCGAAATTCACCTTGCGCAATACGGCAAACAGCATTTTTCTAGCCTTAGCCGGTCGATTTATCCAGAAAAAAGCACCGGATAACTGTGCACCAGAACTCGCTGACTATTATCGGCAACTAACTCGTTATTCCGCCAGTTTTGCGTGTACCGCCGATATTGGTTTAATGGTTTTGGGTGGCTCCCTTAAACGCCGAGAAAGATTATCTGCACGTTTGGGTGATATCTTAAGTATGCTGTACTTATGCTCAGCAACACTAAAGCGCTTTGAAGATGATGGTCGTCCGGCCGCTGATTTACCCTTGCTGCATTGGTCGATGCAGGACGGAATATATCGAATCCAACAGGCATTTGATGAGTTCTTGACAAATTTTCCGGTTCCGATAGCGTTGTCTTGGTTATTGCGCGGTTTGGTGTTTCCGCTTGGTAAACGCTGCAAACCGCCTACCGATCGATTGGCACATGAAGTGGCACGTTTGTTAATGACTCCGGGGGCAGTGCGCGATCGTTTGACTGCCGGAATTTTCGTACCTGTGACTGACAACGAACCGCTGGCAGATTTGGAGCAAGCTTTGCAGTGCGTAATAGATTGTGAAGCAATTGAATCCAAGCTAAGACAAGCGGTTAAATTGCATAAAATCATCGATCACGGCGACGGCCAAATCGAACAAGCCGTTGAACGCAATGTGATAACTGCGGAAGAAGCTGATTTATTACGTCGATTAAAAGAATTACGCCGGCGCGTTGTTGGTGTCGATGATTTTCCGCCGGATTTAGTAGGTGAGCAATTAAAGCGTACGAAAAAAAATTAAGCTTTTCTTTTGAACCCGGATCAATAATTTATGCAAGCAAATAACAACGAGACGATCGATCTTATATCCGTTGAAACAGCTAAGACACTCGATGGTCTTTTTGCCGAGCGCGTACGGCGCTCGCCGCAAAAAATTGCATATCGTTATTACAATCCGGTCGATGAGAAATGGTGCAATCATACTTGGGAACAGATGAATCATTTCATCGCACGTTGGCAAGCGGCTATTGAAAAGGAATCACTTGAACCAGGGGACCGTGTGGCAGTCATGATTCGGAATTCTCCAGAGTGGGCGATGTTTGAACAAGCTGCCTTGGGATTAGGTCTGGTTGTGATTCCGCTTTATACCGACGATCGAGTTGAAAATGCAGCATATAGCATTAGCGATGCGGGCGCCAAATTGCTACTGTTGGACAATACGCATCAATGGCAACATTTTGCGGCAATTAAGAACCAAATAACATGTTTGCAGCGCATTGTGATATTGCGTTCGCCGGAATTTCCAATTGAAGCGGCGGAATACTCTGATTCGCGTGTCGTATCGGCTGAAAATTGGTTGCTGCCTGTTCGTGCCAACGTTGTAAAGCATCATCATAATGACGCACATGCACTGGCGACGATCATTTATACCTCCGGTACTTCCGGGCGACCCAAAGGTGTCATGCTGAGCCATCACAATATTCTGACCAATGCTTATAGCGCATTACAGGCAGTTCCAATTTTATCTTCGGATTTGATGCTGTCCTTTTTGCCGCTGTCGCATACCTTTGAAAGAACATCCGGTTATTATGTGGCAATCATGGCTGGAGCAACCGTTGCTTATGCGAGATCAATTCAGCAATTGCAAGAAGATTTGCTGATTATTCAGCCGACATTACTGATTTCTGTGCCTAGAATTTATGAAAGAGTATACGCGGCGATCCGGGCAAAATTGGCTGAGAGTTCTAATTTTTCCCGCTGGCTGTTTTATTTTACCGTCGATGTGGGATACAGCCGTTTTGAATTTCAGCAAGGTAGAGGAAATTGGCGTTTGACACATTTGCTATGGCCGTTATTGGAAAAAATGATTGCCGCCAAGGTATTACATAAATTCGGCGGTCGATTACGATTTGCCATGAGTGGTGGAGCGGCGTTATCCGCGGAAGTATCGAGGATTTTCATCGGATTGGGGCTGCCTATTTTACAAGGCTACGGCATGACAGAAAGCAGCCCGATTGTTTGTGCTAATCGTCTCTCCGATAATGTGCCATCCAGCGTGGGACTGCCGATACCCGGTGTAGAAGTTAAATTAGGTGAAAACGATGCGTTGTTGATACGAGGTCCCAATGTGATGAAAGGTTATTGGAACAATTCTGAAGCAACAAAAGCGATCATTTCATCAGATGGTTGGTTGAATTCCGGTGATGTGGCATCCATTGATGCGCAAGGACATGTGACTATCACAGGGCGCCTAAAAGAAATCATCGTACTATCGACCGGAGAAAAAATACCGCCAGCCGATATGGAGGCCGCAATTCTGCGCGACCCTTTATTTGATCAAGTCATGCTGATCGGCGAGACACGTCCTTATTTGAGCGTTTTAGTGGTTCCGAACCCGGTTCGCTTGCAAGAATTGGTTGTCCAGTACGGTTTGAACGAGATTTTTACCGATGAGCAACAAAAGCAGCAAATTGAAAAAATCCTTTTGGAGAAAGTAACAACTCTAACCAGCGAATTTCCAGGTTACGCGAAAATACGCCGTGTAGCGACGGTACAGGAGCCATGGAGTATAGACAACGGTTTATTAACACCTACATTGAAGCTCAAGCGTGCGAAGGTGTTAGAAAAATACAACTCTGAAATAGAACATCTGTATTCCGGGCATTAATAGTAAAAGATTAACAGCCTTCGGAGTAACATGTGCGAAATTGTTACGGCAAAGAAAATTTTCCATCGATAAGATAAGCAAAAAGGAGGTTCAATATGGCCAAATTAACGGATATACCGGGTATTGGACCGGCTACTGCAAAATTATTGGCTGATCATCAAATAAAAACAGTAGAAGCATTGGCGATGGTTAGTATGGCGGAACTTAAGAAAATCAGCGGATTCAACGGTAACATTCGTGCACAAGCCGTCAGAAAAGCTGCCGCAACTTGCTTGAAAAATGAAATTATTGATAATCAAGCTGCTCCGCAGCTAACCGACGAAGTCAAAGAAACTAAAAAGACAAAGAAAGGTAAGAATAGCGCTTCAAAAGCTAAAGATAAGAAAGAACCAGCTACTAAGAAAAAAAACAGAGAAAAAAAGAAAAAAAAGAATAAGAAATCAAAGAAAGATAAAAAGAAATGACTGTTATGTTATGAACCCAACAAATTCCAAACAAAACACTGTGAAATTGCCTATGCAATCGATTCAGCATAGTTAAGGTTGTTTGTACCACACGATATTTCGGTACTATCAAGCAACTGAGTTTTCGGATTTAACAAGCTAAAATCTATATCATGACGCTAACTCCGGTCGAATCCTACGCGGCAATAGACTTAGGTTCCAATAGTTTTCATATGATTGTCGCCAATTGGGTTGACGGTCGCTTGCAAATTATCGATCGCATGAAGGAAATGGTTCGATTGGCCGCCGGACTCAATGAAAAGCATGAGCTATCAAAAGATTCCATGCAGCAAGCTTTGGAATGTTTGCAGCGATTTGGGCAACGGATACGCGAAATACCACAACTTAACGTACGTGCGGTAGGTACCAATACGTTGCGTCAAGCAAGAAATAGCGAAGCATTCATGGTGCAAGCCTATCAGGCTTTGGGGCACCCGATTGAAATCATCGCTGGGCGCGAAGAAGCCAGACTGATATATTCAGGTGTCGCGCATAGTCGATTTGATGAAGTCAATCAGCGCTTGGTGATAGATATCGGCGGCGGTAGCACCGAACTGATTATCGGGCGCGGTTACAATGCGTTCTTTACTGAAAGCCTCTATATGGGCTGCGTTAATATGCAACAGCGTTTTTTCGATGATGGAAAAATCAAAGCGAAAAAAATGCGTAAAGCGATTTTATATGCAATGCAAGAATTGGAGTCGCTTGAAATGGCCTATAAAAAAGCTGGATGGGATTACGCATTGGGTTCTTCCGGAACTATTATTAGCATCCGCGATGTAATTCACGCCAAAGGCTGGTGCGATTACGGTATCACCGCAGATGCTCTAACGCATCTTTGCGATGACATAATTGCTGTCGGTGATTGCGAATTGATCGACTTCCCCGGTTTGTCCGAGCGTCGCAAACCTGTTTTTGCAAGCGGCGTAGCGATATTATGCGGAATTTTTGAAGCACTTAATCTGGAAAGAATTAATGTTTCAGAAGGTGCTTTACGCGAAGGTCTGCTCTACGATTTAATCGGTCGGGTTCATGATGCGGATATTCGTGACAAGACTATTATGACGCTTACACACCGATACGGTGTAGACATCGAGCAAGCCGAGCGAATTCGTGAAACAGCGGTAAATTTCTTTCATCAAATCCAAAACGATTGGGGTTTCGATGAAAAGAATGACGTAAAGCTGCTAACGTGGGGGGCATTGGTACACGAAATCGGATTGTCTGTTGCACATAATCAATATCATCGTCATGGTGCTTACTTGATGGCGAATTCGGATCTTGAGGGATTTTCCCGTCAGGAGCAAATAAAACTAGCAATGTTGGTGCGCAGTCATCGACGCAAATTCCCGTTGGAAGAATTTGAAGTGATTCATAGTTCGACGCGCATACAGATCATTCGGCTCTGCACTTTGCTCAGATTGTCGGTAGTACTGCATCGAAGCCGGTCCAGTAATTGCTTGCCGGAAATACGCATTACCGTGAATAAGGATCGCATTAAACTCGATTTTCCTGCTCGATGGTTGAATCAACACCCTTTAACGTTGGTCGATTTGAGTACAGAACAAAATTTTTTACAATCGGCCGGTATCGAATTGATATTTTGTTGATAAGTTTCGGTTGCTGTGTTCCGTCCGCTTTGTATTTCTTTTCGTTCGCCCAATTAATCAGTGTTTCCTTAATTTTCTACAGGATAAATGGGTTGAATATCAGTTTTTACCGAATTATCAGGTATTTGATCTAACATAACCGGTGTATTCAGAAATTTTTCAAACTCGATACGTTCTTCTTCAATTGCTTCTAAAATCTGTTGCTTGAAATCTTCACGGGAGAAAGCCTCTTCCAACATCAACAAAAGCTTCTCCACCGTTAATCCGATTGTGATGCCACCGATAATGCCTCCGATTGCCGCGCCGATCGCAGTACCGATACCCGGTATGAGCGAGCCGATAGCCATGCCTGTCGCCGCGCCGGCTGCCGCACCGCCAAGTGCGCTAACCGCTTTTCCAGCGGTTACTTTGATTACAGCTTGTGCACCTAATTTTAGAATGCCTTTTCCAGCGACCTTTGCTGTGATTTTTCCGGCAATCGCACCGGTTATAGCACCTGCAGTGCCGATTCCTCCGGAAATCAGCATACGATTTTCCAAATTGACGATGACGCTATGAGCGGGTGGTTCTTTAAGCGCATTTAACGATGCGTGGCGTACTACTTCGATGTGTGAATTTTCTTCAGGCTGTACACGATTCTCGGCAAGGATTTGTTCTACTTTTTGTATATGCGCCAAACGTAACTGATGATTATTTTTGAGTACATCATCAATGGATTGTTGTACCGGACCGAAGACATTTCCTTGCATTAAATAATTCTGTAATTTTTCAGCCATCCAACTTTCCAAAGCGCCAGTAGCCAATGCAACGATACGTTCATATTCCCCTGGCAGACTGTAATACCAGTCGAGATAGCTATCCACATTTTCAGCCATTTGTTTAAAACCGTCATTGGAGGTTTCGCGTAGTTTCGCCAGTGAAGATTCCATTTTGCTTAGACTGTCAAGATAAGCTCGCTCAATTTGTTCGGCAGTGCCAGGTTTATAGTAGTCGTTGCCAATTTTTTCCACCGTTTGAATGACAATTTGTTGCGATTCTTTCAGTTCCGCTACGATTTCCGGATTGGATCGCAACCAAGCGTCGACATAGACTGTTGATGGCACATAAATAAAAAAAACAAAAAAGGTTACAAGCGCGGAGGTAACTGACCATGCCCACGGGGAAACCGCAGGCGGTTGATCGGTATCCTGAATCGGTGCGAATACACGTCGATACTCGGCAATTGGCAGCATGAAACTGGAAATGCCAAGCATCAAGTTATAAAAAAACAATAAACTACCAAAGAAAATAATACTTTTATAAAATAGTGAATTGAATGAATACAAGCTGCCCAGCGCATATCGCTTCATACCTTCGATAAATCCCAACAAACGATTGGTTTCCAGAATTAGAATACTGCTTGTTGCGCCCTCCAATTTTTGACTTTCCGCGGCTACTGCTTCTTGCAACGAGGAATATTGCCGATCGATGGTATCGTGATTAACCAATGTGACGAAAGCAAACGCTAAGATCAGCGAAGCGACCCAACGCGACCAAGCCAGTGATTTATGTGCGGCAATGTACGGTTTGTATTCTCGTGTCGCTAGCGGAATGAAAACGGCATATGTGACGGCGAATATCGGAATAGCGGCAAAAAAAGTGATCCATTCCTGCCTATCGGCTGAACCCAAATAAAACAACAATAAAAATGCAAATACCACTGACCACAGTAACCAGCAGATATACGACAAGACTCGACGGGTAAACAGCCAATGCAAAATACCCATTTTCTTGAATTGACTGGTTAAATAAATGCGTTGAATGGTAACCGCATAAATTGCCGCAAAATACATCGGCAAAGCAAACAGCAGTGTAACCAGTAAGGCGAACCACAATTGGCGATCAGGAATCAGTCGCCCCGCATAACTCGCGAATCCGAGCCAGCATGCTGAAAATGCACAAAAAACCAGTATTCGAGCAAAATTTAGGCGATTTAAGGCTGAAAACACAGCGTTTGTTTCCTCTGTTTATAACAATTGAAGCAGAAACTAAAACGGTTTAATGCCTCATAGGGGGTTATTCGTTATTTCTCTTGATTCGCGCCACATCTTTGATATGACGTAGACCACGCAATACCTGCGCTAAATGATTTCGATCATTAACTTGGAGAATAAAGTGCATATGTGTGTAATCGTTCTCTGTTTCCATTGTTATATCATCAATATTGGAGTCGGCTTTGGCGATTTCGGCTGCTATTCGCGCCAACACACCTTGTTTGTTGATTGCCGTCACTTTGATTGATGTTACAAAAGTTCTGGTGATGTCTTTGCCCCAAGCAACGTTGACAAAATTTTCCGAGTTCCTATGATTGGTGGGAATATTATTGCATTGTCTGGTATGTATAATCAGTCCGGAATCCTTTTTTATAATACCGATGATGTCATCGTCAGGAATAGGACGACAGCATTTCGCAAATTGTACTGTTAATCCTTCGTTGCCTAAAATCGTAATAGGCCCGGTCATCCAATCGCTGGTTATCGATTCTGTTGGAGCAACGAGTTTCTTGGCGATGACAGCGGGAAGCTGTTTTCCTAGAGCCAATTCCGCTAAAAAATCATCTTTGGATTTGACGCCACTATCGCGCAGTAATTTTTCCCATTGCAATTCCGTAATGGAGTCCGGATTGATATTAAAAGATATCAATGCTTGGTTTAGCATACGTTCACCCAATTTAACGGATTCGCTATATTGGATTGTTTTCAAAAAATGGCGAATACTGGAGCGTGCTCTGCCGGTCGCAACATAACTGAGCCAGGACGGATTCGGCTTTGCATAAGGCGCAGTCACTATTTCTACACGATCGCCGCTTTTGAGCTTTGTGCGTAGTGGCGCGCTTTCTCCGTTAATTTTAACGGCGACACAGCAGTTGCCGACGTCGGAGTGAACAGCATATGCAAAATCAACGGCTGTCGAGCCTCTGGGTAAGGTTAAAATTTTTCCCTGCGGCGTAAAAACAAAAACATCGCCGGGGAATAAATCGAATTTCAAATGCTCAAGAAATTCCAACGAATCCGATGAACCACTCAGGGTTTCCAGCAAGCTTTGTAACCATTGACTGGTTTTTACATGCAATTCATCGAAGTCAGAATCCGTACTTTTATAAAGCCAATGAGACGCTACGCCATTCTCGGCTATTTGATGCATTTCAACAGTTCGGATTTGAATTTCAATCGGGATGCCAAATGGACCGAGCAAAGTACTATGCAAGGATTGATAGCCATTTGTTTTGGGTATGGCTATGTAATCCTTAAATTTCCCGGGAATCGGCTTATAGAGACTATGAAGTGCGCCTAATGCGACATAGCAAGATGGAATGTCTTTGACGATGACCCGGAAACCATAAATATCCAATACTTCCGAAAATGACAGGTGTTTCTCGACCATTTTCATATAAATACTGTAGAGATGCTTCTCGCGTCCTGTTACTTCAGCATCTAATTTGGCTTCTTTTAATTTGAGCGTAATTGCTTCAAGAATTTTTCCAACCACTTCGCGACGATTGCCACGAGCTGCTTTTGTCGCTTTTACTAGCACTTTATGGCGCAACGGAAAAGAATAACGAAAGCCGAGTTCTTGCAGCTCCTGATAGATGTTGTTCAATCCGAATCGATGAGCAATCGGGGCATATATCTCCAATGTTTCGCGTGCAATGCTGCGTTGTTTCTCAGTAAGCATCGCATCCAGTGTACGCATATTATGTAATCGATCGGCCAGTTTGATTAATATAACGCGAACATCACGCGCCATTGCCATCAGCATTTTACGAAAATTTTCCGCTTGGGCTTCTTCCTGCGTTTGGAATTCAATTTTCGCAAGCTTGGATACGCCATCAACTAATTCCGCTACCGCTTCTCCGAAACGCTCACTGATTTCCGCTTTTGAGATATCCGTATCTTCTACGACATCATGCAGCAAAGCAGCGATCAGGGTCGGTGCGTCCAATCGAAGTGTACCTAGAATTCTTGCAACGGCGATAGGGTGAGCAATATAAGGTTCGCCTGATCGACGAAATTGACCCAAATGCGCACCTTGTCCAAATGCGTATGCGTTTCTGAGCAGTGTAATATCTTCCACTTTGAGATATTGCGCTGCTTCTGAAAAAAGCAATTCGGATTCAGGTATCAGAAGATTCGTTTGATTGAGCATGCGTTTTCGTTAAGGAAACGTTGAAAGTTACCTATGCTAGTGGTTTTGTTGCTTTAAGTGATGTTCAAGTTTCGCTGAGGAGTGTTTCGAATTTAAAGCTCACCACGATTGCCTAAATCCTACTCACTCCTAGAGCGCCAATGTTTGGTCAAACCATCGCCGCATTTAAATTGGCGAAATACGCAGCATTTATTGGATCGTTGCCGGTTGGTTGAGAATCACGTTGCACTTAAAATGAACGGATCACCATTGCTGAGATCCTTGATCAGCATGCAACGTCGGCCGATTCTCGGATTTGTTGAAATTTGAATATGCTATAAATTTTTAGGGTTTAGTATGTCCAAACCTATTTTTCCCTGAGCGATTTCTTTCAATGCTATGACAGTTGGTTTGTCACGTGAGGATTCAACCAAAGGCGCCGATCCTATGGCAAGTTGCCTGGCACGTGTTGTGGCCGTCAATGTCATATCAAATCGATTGGGTATTCTTTTTAAACAATCTTCAACGGTAATTCTAGCCATAATATCTATATCTTATATAAAGTGAATAATAAATTTTTCAAAAAAATAACCTAACTAACACAATTGAGTGATCAATGTTTTGTGTTTAATCAACTGACGGTTTGTGTTCAGATATGCAGCGCGAACAATGCTAGTTAAATCATTCAGGGCTTCATCAAAATGGTGATTGACAATTACGTAATCAAATTCACCGATGTGGCTGATTTCTTCTCGTGCTGCCGCCAATCTTTTCTTAATGATATCATCGTTGTCTTGTGCACGCATTTTCAGTCTGGTAGCTAAAGCATCGATTGAAGGGGGCAAAATAAAAATTCCAATCGACTCAGGAAAAGTACGCTTAATTTGTTTCGCACCTTGACAGTCGATTTCAAGCAGAATATTTTTTCCTGATTCTGTCGCTTCATCAATCCATTGGCGCGAAGTGCCATAATAATTTCCATATACCTCTGCGCTTTCTAAGAATTCCTCATTAAAAAGCATTTGTTTAAAAACATCAATGTTGACGAAGTGATAATCACGTCCATCTACTTCGCCTGGACGAAGCGGACGAGTGGTGTGAGAAATCGATAAATTGAGGTCTAAATTTGCTTGAAGCAGTGCTTTTACTAAGCTGGTTTTTCCAGCTCCGGATGGAGCGCTAATAACAAACAGGCAACCAGGCGTGTTAATCATAGGACATTAAATGTGCAAAGGTCTCATTTTATATTGAATGCTGTTAATAACTGACCTTTCAGCAGCTTGATTAATTTGGTTTCTTCAGTAGTGATACCTTCGGGTGCTTTTAATTCACGATTTGCATACAAGA